>CAMCYK010000057.1 GCA_945883695.1 Akkermansia muciniphila
CTTCTGCCTGCTGGACGCCCGGGAAACTGAAAACGCGAGCCTCCGTAACGGAGCAAACTGCTGACTGGAGAGCCGGATGCGGGAGATCCGCAGGTCCGGTTCGGAGGGGGGAGCGGGGCGAGAGCCCCGTTCCTACCTCTATCCGGTCCCTTGCGGGGCGCGGTGTTCCGCCGGTCCTTACTTCGGCGCCTTCGGCGGCCTCGGCGCGCGCTCGGGGAAGGCGAAGCCGATCTTGCCCTTCTCGAAATCCATCGTGAGGTGGGCGTCGCAGGGGCGCTTGGTCCGGTTGGAGACGAACCCCTTGATCAGGTCGGTCTTGCCCTCGGCCAGCAGCTTGAAGGCCTGGTCGGGCTCGATCTCCTTCTGCAGGATCGCGCGGCCGAGGCGCAGGCCCTCGGGCTCGGTCTTGGTCTTGAGCTCGGGCACGATGTAGGCCTTCTCGGTGCCATACACGGTCACCTTGCGGCCGTCGGCCATCGTCACCGTGCCGAGGATCATCTCGTCGGTCAGCTCGACCACCTTGTCCTCCTTGCCCTCGAAGACGAAGTTGACCTTGAACTTGTCATCCAGCTCAAGGCCGGCGTCGAACAGCTTGTTGAACTTCGATTTGAAGCCGGTGAGCGGGCCGACGAATTTCTTGCTGAACAACTCGCGGGCCTCGTCCTCGGTGATCAGGCGGCCGGCGATGTGCTTCTTCGCCTTGAAACCGCAATCCAAGGCGCGGCACTCGTAGGTGGCGTCGGTCTGCCTGAGGCCCTTCGCCCCGCATTTCGGGCAGGTCGCGTCGAGGTCGTCGAAGGGCCGGTTCTTGATCTCGGCGGCCAGCGATTTCGCCCGGGTGACGATGTCGCGGGTGTAGGCCTCGATCTCGCCCATGAAGGTCTCGCGCTGGAGCTGGCCGTGCTCCATCTGGCGGAGCTTGAATTCCCACTCGCCGGTCAGGCTGGGCGAGGTCAGGCCGACGATCTCCATCTCCTTGAGAAGGTGGATCAACCGCATGCCGTTCGGCGTGACGTGGAGGTCGCGGCCGTCGCGGACGATGTATTTCTGCGCGAGCAGGCCTTCGATCGTCGCCGCGCGGGTCGCCGGCGTGCCGAGGCCGCGTTCGGCCATCGCCTCGCGCAGGTCCTCGTCGTCGATCAGCTTGCCGGCGCCTTCCATCGCGGAAAGCAGGGTGGACTCGGTGAAGCGGGCGGGCGGCTTGGTGTGCTCGTGGCGGACCTCGATGTCGTTCACCTGGGCGCTCTCGCCGGGGCTCACGCGGGTCAGCTCGTCCTTGCCCGACGCGACGCCGGGGCGGCGGCCGTACACTTCCAGGTAGCCGGGCTTGACCAGCACGCGGCCTTCGGTGCGGAAGGTGTCGGTGACGGCGCCGCTGGTGCCGCCGGTGCCGCCGGTGACGATCCGCGTCAGCCGGGTGGTCTGCTCGAACTCGGCGTTCGGGAAGAACACGGCGATGAAGCGCTTCACGATCATGTCGTAGAGCTTTTCCTCGGTGTCGCTGAGCTTGGCGATCTTGCCGGTCGGGATGATCGCGAAGTGGTCGGAAACTTTCTTCGAGTCGAAGACCCGCTTCGTCTTGCTGAAGCGCGGGCCGCTCTCGTTTTTCCCCTCGAGCACCATGCGGGCGTATTTCGCGACCTCGAGATCGGACGACGCGAGGTCCTTCAAGGTCTCGCGCACCGTGTCCCCGTAGTCTTCCGGCAGGTAGCGGGAATCGGTCCGGGGGTAGGTGATCATCTTGTGCTTCTCATACAGCGCCTGGGCGATCGCCAGGGTGCCCTTGGCGGTGAAGGGCGCCTCGCGCTGGAGCGTCGTCAGATCGTAGAGCTGCGGGGCGATCTGGGTGCTGGCCTTGGTCTCC
This sequence comes from Akkermansia muciniphila, assembly GCA_945883695.1. Classification (GTDB taxonomy): domain Bacteria; phylum Verrucomicrobiota; class Verrucomicrobiia; order Verrucomicrobiales; family Akkermansiaceae; genus Haloferula; species Haloferula muciniphila_A. Next base: position 1,865 of record CAMCYK010000057.1, read on the forward strand.
TGGGAAACGGTGCCGGTCTTGCCTTCGCAGCGGGCGTGGATCGCCTCGGCGAGGGACTGCTCCCAGATCCGCTCGGCGCGGCCGTGCGGGTTCGCCTCGCTCTTCCGGAAGGCCTCGTCGATCCACTTGCCGGGATACTCGCCGGCGCTGACGCCGAAGATCGCGTGGACCTCGAAGTAGGGGGTCGATTCGAAGGCCTGGATCTCGGCTTCGCGGGCGGCGAGGATCGCCAGCGTCGGGGTCTGGACCCGGCCGGCGGCGGTGATGTTGAAGCCGCCGTGGCGCGAGCGGAAGCAAGTCAGGGCGCGGGTCGCGTTGAGGCCGACCAGCCAGTCGGACTCCGAGCGGCACTTCGCGGCGTCGGCGAGCGGGCGCATCTCCTCGTCGGAGCGGAGTTTTTCCCAGGCGTCGATGATCGCCTGATTGGTCATCGACTGCATCCAGAGCCGCTTCACCGGCTTCTTGATCCCGCCGATGTCCATGATGTAGCGGAAAATCAGCTCGCCCTCGCGGCCGGCGGCGCAGGCGTTGACGATGGAGTCGACGTCCTTGCGTTTGGCCAGCTTGAGGACCTGCTTGAGGCGGGCCTCGGAGTCGGGGATGGGATCGAGTTCGAAGCGTTCCGGGATGGCGGGCAGGACCTCGAAGTTCCACGGGAGTTTCTTGCCGTTCGGGCCGGTCGGCATCCGCAACTCGACCAGGTGGCCGACCGCCGAGGTGATGACCGCCTGCTCGTTCTCGAACCACGAGTCGCGGCCGGTGCCCTCCTTCTCGAACCTCCCCAAGGCCTTGGCGAGGGCCTTGCTGAGGTCGGTCATGACGCTGGGCTTTTCGGCGATGATGAGGATTTTTCCCATGGGATGGTGGCAGGCTCCGGGCCGAGGGACTAGACGGACGGGAGGCGGCTTGGCAAGGGGATTCCGGATTGGGCGGGGGGATCCGCCTTGGGGGGATTGAAGATTGGGGATGGACGATTGACGATTGTTGATTGTCGATTGTTGATTGTTAAAGTGACCGACAGGCGGCTTCATCGGCTTTCAATCCTCAATCCTCAATCCTCAATCCTCAATCCTCAATCGGCAGTCCTCCCATCGACCGGCGAGCCGGTGCGGCATCCTTGGACCCCAGCGCCTCTGTGGATTGGCTCGCCAGCCCGCATGACCGGGGGCGCGGAGGCTCCGCCTCGCAGAAGCACGGGAGATTCACCCTTCGGCGATACGGTCCTGAATGGGCAGCGGGCTCCGGGGACCGTTCTGCGGGCCAGAGGCTCCGTGCCCCCAGTGGAACTCCGCGCTCCGGCGGATTTCCGCTTCTGGTTTGCCCGCGGCTGTTGCAGAGTGCCTCACCCTCCCGCGATGCCCCGCTTCCCCCGATTCCCGCCGCCGCACTGGAGCCCGGAGCAGCGATCCGCGCTGGTGTTCGCGGGCGTGCTGGGGCTGGCCTTGCTGGCGCTGTCCTTTCCCGAAATGCCGCCGCAGGCCTTGCAGGGGATCCTGTGGTCCGGCGCGGGTCTGCTGATGCTGCTCCTCCCCCCCACGACCCGGCTGCCGCGGCTGTGGTGGCTGCTGGCCGGGGGCTTCCTGGCGTTCTCGCTGGCCGGCTTCCTGCCGCGTAATCCCGCGGGCTTTCCGGCGTGGCGGACCGACCTCGAGGCGCTCGGCCTCGACACCGGGCCGCTGGCCATCGTCCAGCCCATCGCGGCGGCGGAAGTCCTGGCCGGCTTCGCCGTCACCGCTTTGGTGACGCTCTTCATGCTCGGCCACCGGGTCGGCAGCCACGGTCAGCAGCGGCTGGTCGTCGCTTTCACCGCGGGGGTCGGGGTCTGGACCGCGCTGGCGCTGGCGCGGCACCAGCCGGAAACCGAAATGATCTTCGGCTTCTTTCCGAACCGCAACCACACGGCCTGCTTGCTCGCGATGGGGGTGTTGGTCGCGCTCGGCGGCCTCGCCCACGGCATCGACCGCCGCCGGGCCTCGGTGATCGCGGCGACTCTGCCGCCCTTGCTGCTGTTCCTTTACGCGCTGGTCGCGGTGTCGGAAAGCCGCGCCGGCGTGCTGCTGCTGGCGGTCGGTTTGGGGGCATGGCTGCCGCTGGTCGGCGGACGCTATTTCCGCGGGAATGCGGGCAAGGCGCTGCTGCTGCTGGGCTTCGGCGTCGCCGGGCTGTTCGCGATCGCCGATTCGAAGGTCAAGAACCGCTTGAGCGCGGGCTTGACGGAGATCGGCGACGCGCTCGGGAGCGGCAGCGGGGCCCCCGCGGAGGTCGCGGACGCCGCGGCAAGTCCGTGGCAGGAGGGCCGGATCGCGATCTACCGGGATACCTGGCGGATGATCCGCGGCGAATCCTGGACCGGCGTCGGGCCGGGACAGTTCGCCCGGGTATTCCCGCAGTATCGGGAAAGCCTGAAGGTTTCCAGCGAGACCCCCTGCCTGCATCCGGACAGCGACTGGTTGATGATGGTGGCGGAGAACGGCTGGCCGGCCGCGGCCTGCCTGGCCGCCGGCACCCTCGCGGTTCTGGGCAGCGCCTTTGCCGCCGCCCGGGGCGTGCATGGTCACGGACGGGCGCTGCGCATGGGCTGCCTCGTCGGCGGGTCAATGCTGGTCCTCCACGGGGTGTTCGACGTCCCCGGCCACCGCGTCGGGCTCGCCTGGAGTGCCGCCCTGCTGGTCGCGATCTCGCTGCGGCCGCGGGGCGAGACCTCCGGCCCGGCGGCGGCGGGGCCCGCCTGGCGGATCGCCGGGCTGGCGCTGCTGGCCGGCGGCGGCTGGCTGCTCCACGCCGAGTGGACCGGCCGGCCGGCGCTGCCGTCGGTGGTGGCGGCCCGGGAAATGCAGGCGATGGAGGAACTCCAGCAGGCCGACCAGGCCGCCGCGCGGGCCGCCCGCGAGGCCGGCCAGGCCTACCAGCCGCCGCCGGCGCTCGATCCCCTCCAGTCCGCGCTCGCCCACGTCGAGCGGGCGCTGGCGCTGGCTCCGCTCGATCCCCATCCGCATTTCGTCCGCGGTGCGCTGGCCCTGCACTACGACGGGATGGAGCCGATGGCGGACGAGTCCTTCGCGATCCAGCGGCACCTGTTTCCGCAGCAGATCGATCCCGTACTGGCGCAGGCCAGGGCCTGGCGCGGCCGCGACCCCGCGAAAGTCCGGGCCCTGTGGAGCGAGGCTCTCCAGCGGGCGCGCGCCGATGAGCAACGTTTCTACTGGAGCCAGTTCAGCACCGCCAAGACCTACGCGCGGATCCTCGGCGATGCGGCCGGCGACGAGCGCTTGGTCGGAATCGCGCAGGATCTCGCCCGCGGCGACCCGGCGCTCCACGCGATGTGGGTTCAGGTGAATGGAGCGCGGCGGTAGGAAGTCGAAAGTCTAAAGGTCTAAAAGTCGAAGGTCGGAAGACGAAGAGTCGGAGAGTGCCGAGTGATCAGTGAAAGGCAGTCGAAAGTCGGAAAGTGGCTGCGGCATCTTGCCGCAAGGCTCTTCGTGCCTTCGAAAGTCGACGAACGAAGAACGAGACTCTCTAAAATTTCGTTAATTTCGTCCCTTTCGTTGTTCCCATCCACCCGGTCGGTCCCTTGGCTTGACCTGTTCTTCGGCGGTATCGTAATTTTCCCGTCATGAAACCGGCCCTGTTACTGTTCTCGATCCTCGGTGCCGCGTGTCTCGCGGCCGCCCTCGGCGGGGACAACGCGGCTAGCGCCTGGAATGCCAGAAGCCCCGCCTATCCCCGCAGCCCCGAACCCCCGCGCTGCGAAATCCGGGCGGAAGCAGTCTATGACTTTCCTACGGGATATCGGTAAAAGGCGGAAAGTGCCGAGTGATCAGTGATCAGTGATCAGTGATCAGTGAAACGCAGTCTGAAAGCCGGAAGTCGGAAAGTGCCGAGTGATTTGAGCCAGGAGTGCGGAGTAATGTGTGGCTCCATCTCGCTACGCTCGGTTGTGATCGGTGAAATGCAGTCCGAAAGGAGAAGGCGTGGTCTGCGGTCTTTGCCCCGGAGGGGCTTCGGGAGATTAGCCGGTGGCGTGAGCCACCGGACCCGTGGTAGGGATGGATTGCGTCCCGGAGGGCCGCCGGATGTCTCAGTGGGCGATGTCGGATTGGGGGAAATTCGATGCATTCTCTCCTGCCTCCCGGTCCACCGCCCCTCCCGGGGCGGGAATCGTGGGGAGGTCCACCTCCGGTGGCTCACGCCACCGGCTAAGTTCCGCTGCCCCTCCCGGGGCAAAATGCCATCTGCCATCCACCATCTCCCCCCCACCTCACGGTTCCTCAACACGAATTCGCATGAAGCGCGAGCCGGTGCTTACCGGGTCCGTGACGGTCATCCAGGTGAGGCCGGTGGAGCCTTCATCCAGCATGAAGCGGGCGGACCCGGTCCAGGGGCCGCCGCGGTTGGACGTCAGGATGGGATTCCAAGTCCGCAGATCGGACGAGGCCTCGACGTCGTAGCGCAGGTCGGAGGCCGCCCGGTTCCACAGGAAGGAGATCTGCAGCGCTCCGTTCCTGCGGCGGGGGAGGACCAGCGGCGAATCGTTGGCCTGCGAATGGCCGCCCAAGGCATATTCCAGCAGCAAGGGCTGGCCGTCGCCGTCGGGATCGCTGGTCCACGGGGTGCCGCCGGGCAATCCCTGGCTCTCCATCCAGGCATGGGGCGTCAGATCGAGAATCTTCAGCACCTCGCCCTCCCGCGTGGCGAGCAGGGTGCCGGACTCGGTCGCGACAAAGTCCTGGCCGTTGAAGATTTCCACCACGCCGGGGACATGCGCGATGGTGGTCAGCGCGTTGTGGCGGAGGGTTACTGTGTCGCCGATCGCCACACCGCTGTGGCTGCGGAAGGCGTGGCGGACTCTTGGTACGACGACCACTTCCCGCTGGCCGTAAAAGCTGAGTTCGTCGAACTGCGGCCGAGGGGGTTCATTCTCGGTCAGCGTGCGGATGTTGACGTCGGGCGCTGTGTACGAATCGAGTTCGAGGAGTCCGTTTGCGTCCTTCTTAAGCTTGAGGACAGCGCCACGATAGAGCATGTAACCTCGCTTCAACTTGTTTGAGGCAGGATCGGGGCGGATCTCGGCCCCTGTTTCCTCATCGGAAGTTCCAATACGGCGGAACTCAAGGGGGAAACCCGTGGGAAGAAGTGGCATGACGGCAGGATCGACACGAACCTCGCGAGTCATCGCGCCTCCTCCGATGGCGTGAATTCGTATTCTTGGCCACGTAGGGCGAATCGTCAAGGGTGTGAGGTCGCTTGCAGGCAGGTAGCTGAATTCCATGTATCCGTTTTCGTGACCTCCCGTCACCGTGTTGTCGATCCACGTCGGGCGAGGGCCGTTTGAATCGGAAGCGGGCGCTGCTTGACTTATGGAATTTCCTTTTGCCAAGTATTCGCCGTTAGCTCCGCTGGTGCTAATGAAGTATCTGTAATGATATTCTTCGACTCCTTCGACGACATTGTCCAAAAGGCGCCAATTGTTGCCGGGTGATATGTAAGAAAGCAGCGCTGCTTCCACGTTTTTAGTACGTGCTTGGAATCGATTTTTTGAAATTTCAATGTTATTCCAAATGTTGTGTTCAGATAGGGGTACTGCGGTGTGTCCATCGTATTGATTTAAGTAAATCAAGTAAACGCCGGTGGTGTCGACAAAAGCGTTGTTGCGGACTAGCACGTTACTAGCTGACTCGCTGAGAAACACGCCTCCAGTTTGTGATTCGCCAATATAGCACTCCTCTACTAGAAGGCTCGATTCCCGAAAACCGAGATAGACTACGCAAGATTTACCGATCTTCATGTCCCCAACAAAATTTCGGTTCGGCTCAATAACGCAGCGTCGAACTACAAGCTTCTGGTGACCGCCCATGCTCAGGCATTCGGTGCCGTTGTAGACATCATAGATGTCACTATCTTCCACAAGGATGTCGCCCCCCATGCTAATTGCCGAGCCATTGCAGCCGTGGACCTTGGTACGACGGATCGTGAATTTTCCCAGCTCGAGCCCCCCGCCGGCGTAAAGCACCTCCCCTCGCCAGTTGTCCCATTCACAGTCCTCCACCAGGAAGTTGGTTATTGAACCCCAAATCCAGAGACCCTTATGCGTTATGTCCCATCCGGTGAGAGAATCGTCCCCCCACCATTTCCCGGCGTCTTGAGTCGGGGGAGCATTCCCGGTGGCCCGGAAGCCGCGGAGGGTTATGCCGTCAACCTGACCCGGAGCAGGGTATGTGGTGAAGCCACCGCCACGCTTGAGAATCAAGTTCGCCGGATTCTTCATGCCCCAGGCGCGGAAGTTGAGGACGGTCGCAGTGGGTCCATCGCCCTCGATCGTCAGGTTTCCAAAGTGCAGCGGGAAGGCGAAGCCGCCCTCCTCTTTGGGGGCAACCTTGTAGGTGCCGGCAGGAAGGTAGACGGTGCCGCCGCCCGCTTGGCGGCAGGCGGCGAGAGCGGCGCGGATCGCGTCGGTATCGTCGGCAAGGTTGTTGCCGCGGGCACCGTAGTCTTTCACGTTGAAAACAGGGGCGATCAGCTTGGGTTGGTAGTTGGGATCGGGGCCGACGACGGGCCTGGCCGGGGCATCTACCTCAGCGAGGGCGGGGGCGGCCGCCATTCCGAGCAGGCAAGCGGCCAAAGCCGCACCTAAACCCCTCGTTAAACGCTGAATTGAACCACGGATCGAGTGAGCAGCGGGAAGTCCTGGCGGTGGAGCTCCGGGAGGCGATGCGGGTTGCGGGTGATGGCTGGCACCTAGGAGCGGCGGATGGATGGGCAGTTGAGTCAGGTGGCGACGTGACATGGGACTTTATGGATGGGACTTCCTGAAATTAAAAATTTCAGAAATACCTTTCAGAAAATCCGATCATTTTGTAAAGATTAGATTTGAACAGTTAGGAAGCGATTTTGTCTGGAAAGCTGGAATCTTTGGTTTTCAGTGATTTCCGACTTTGTGCGCAGGGGCGGGTGAAAGGGGCGGGGAGGTGGGGCGCTTCTGGAATTTGAAACAAATTCTGTTAGAGGGCAGTTAGAGAAGGTGGCAGGCCGCCTAGCGAGTGTAGAGGAGTCGGCCGTCGGCTGCCGGTGCGAAGGATCGGGGAGGGCGGGGGCCTGGGCTTGTAGCGGCCGCACTTTGTAAGGAAGCGCCCTTTTGGGCCCGCTTTGGCTCGCGGGGCTGAGTGGCTTTTCCGTGGCCATCGCCGGAAAATGGACCGGGATGGATAGGATGGCTAGGATGGGATGGATGGGATGGATGGGATGGATGGGATATTGAGGCAGGGGAACGCGGTTTGGGGCTGAAAAGCTGAAACCTAAATTCTACGTCGATCCTTTTCATCCGAGGCGTAAGCTTGGGGCATCCCGAAACGGGCGGAATGTGGGTCCGCGTGGCGGATTGAAACTTTAGAATGAATCGGAAGGGGTTCGGTAGAACTTGGGGCGCGACGGGGCTTCGGCAAGACGCAAAAAAGGGCACCTCGTGAGAGGTGCCCCGTCGGACCGAGAAGAGATCAGGAAGGCGGGAAACCTGCGAAATCCTTTTTCTTGGTGGCAAGGATACACGAGAAGTGGCCCTTGAAAATGATTTCAATTGAGATTTGATGGCGGACCGAATGCGGAAGTTCTTTTCACCGCTTATGAACGGTCGCGCCAATTTCCGCTGCCGCTGGATCGTGATCTTTAGCCGCCTGCTAGTGGTGTTTGTCGGCGCAGTGGGGTCGTGGGTTCAGTGGGGAGATTGGCCCGGGGAGCCCACACCCTTCGTTCCGTGGCGACCGGATGCAATCGTGGTGCTGGGGGGCGGCGATGTTGGGCGGTCATTTGAGGCACTTCGCCTGGCGAAGCTCTTTCCCGACGCGCCGGTGGTGGTTACGGGTGATGAAGGGATCATTGTGAAGTCCTTGTTGGGAGGGATGAATCCCAATCGGATCACCCACGAACCTGCGGCGACCTCCACTTTGGACAATGCGCGCCTTACGAAGGGTATTCTGTGCGGGTTGAAGGCGGACCGGGTGGGGCTGGTAACCAACTGGTTTCATGTGCCGCGCGCCTTGGCGGTGTTCCGCCACGAGCAAGGGGAGCGACAGTTTGCCGCCTCGTTTGAACCGCGACCCGCGATCGAGAACGCTTGGCATCGGCATTTCTCGCGCCGCGAGAGGCTGGCGGTCCTAATGTATGGCGTGGTTCACGGGATATGGTCATTCTAAGTCGGTTCCAAGGTAATTCCTCCAGCTTAGGGATTAGGCAGCTTGTTTAGGGTATACCAAGCTTCGGTAGACCACAGATTTGTACCCGGATCACTGCGGAAGGCACTATCTTTCAAGTGGAAATAAACGACGCGGTCGCTCTTCAAGTCGTCAATCGTGAGCGTCGCCTTCATCCGGTCCGGGGAGATCGAGACAGCCGCCACTTTCAAGGTCCTGGAGTCAATCTTGGGACCTCCATATTCGGGAGAGGATCGATAGGTCCAATCCTCGATCCTGTAGTCAGAAACGGATTTTCCGGAGCCTGTCGCGAGAGGGCTGGTAAATTCGATTTCAAAACCGGTGGGTTGCGCCCTGATCGCAAGCATCTCGAAGACCGGCGAACCTGTGTAAACCATTCGTTGGAGTCCGAACGTCAGTTTGCCGTCTTGAAACCAATTGCCACCTCCGCCCCCGACGCAGCCGACCAACAAACTCTTCTCGGAATCCCAAACGAGCCGATTCACGCCGGCTTCGAGTCCTTGGGAAAAGCGGAAGAGCGCTCCTTGGAATTCGCCGTCGATTCTCTCGAGGAAGAAGCGCTTGATTCCGCCGTGCGTGGCGTCGCCGCAGATCATCTGGTTCTTGTAGGGGCCGAGGTTCAGGGTCGCGGGCTGCGACGGGGAGTTGGCAATTTCGTCCCGGGGCAAAAGCACGGCAGGTCGGGTCACCTGAGTCGTTTCCGTTCCTTCAAGGTCGACGGCTCGGGAACCGTAGAATGCCCCTTGTTTCAGAACCAACAGCTTGTTGGCGGGCAGCCAGTTGCCCTCATTGTCCGTGATAAATATTTCGCCTTCAATACCGCCGCCGATACCGTTAGGAACCCTTAAACCGGTGGCTAGGATTTCAGTTTTCCCCGTGACTGGATCAACGCTCACGACGGAACCACGATCCGGATCCTGATTCGCGGCACTGACCCCCCCGGGCGCAACCGCGGTGGCCAGGGTGACAAGCAGCTTTTTGTTGTGATACGCGAGCCCGAAGGCAAATTCATGAAAGTTCGCCGTGGCGCCCCAGTCGTAAGATACCGCTTCATAGCGGTCGATGATGTCGTCGCCGTCTTCATCGATAAGGCGGGTTAACTCTTGCTTTTGAATGACGTAAATGATCCCGTCGACAATCTTGAGGCCCAGCGGTTCGGCCAAGCCAGCCGCAATCTCCTTGGTTGTCATCACGGTGGACGAGGAATCTCCAGATGGAGTCAGGAGATAAACCGAGCCGCGGGCATCCCATGTGCAGAGTGCAATACGGCCATCATCAAACAGATCGAGACCTCCCACGCGTGGCTGAAATGAGTCGGGACGCACCTTCTCAAGTTTGAAGCTCGGGTGAACCCGGTCGAGGGGAAGCGTGTCGCCGGGTCGCCCGCTTTTCTCGAGTCTCGATATTTCGTAGTCCCTTTTCCAAATATGAAGGGTGTCCTTGAGTTGCTGGGCTCTCGAGCGCTCGGCGACCCTCCCGGCATCGCTTGAAGCCTGAGGAGCATCAAGTTTGAGGATTGAAGCAACCATCGTTTCCGCCTGCACCTGCGTCAGGTTCGGGTGAGGGGTCATGAGGGTGTCACCCCAGGTCCCGGATGATCCGGCGATCACCTTGCCTGCCAGTTCTGAAATAGCGACTTTCCGCGTGCGGTAGTGATCGGCAATTGACCGGTATGGTGGCCCGACCGTTTTTACGTTGGTGTCATGGCAAGCCGAGCAGTCGTTCTGGCTGATCAGCTTGAATCCTTCGTCCATCGGTGCTTCGATGGGTGTATCGTCCTTGACGTCCGGTGGGCCAAAGAAGCAGGTGAGTGTTGTAATTCCATGGCTGTTCAACGCCAGGGTTCCGGATGCAGTATAGTTGCTGGTGGCGAAGGATTCAAAGTTGCCATTTGTATGGAAGCAATCGGATGTTGCAAGCGAAGCAAGTTGAACGTCGAGGGTGACAAGGATGTCATCCGGCACGTTGCGGGTCGTGAAGCTGCGTTTCAAACCCAATCTTCCGGCCGCGTCTATCTCAACTTGAGGAGTTTCTTCCACTTCAATGGAATTTCCAAGATCGTCGATCAAGCGAAACATCAGAATCGCATTCCCCCCGGCGAAGCGATGGCCAGCATAGACGATTGTGGGTGTGCTGGTGGACTCGTGTGACACCAGCTTCCATAGGTTGTTTCGCGGTTCTTTCAGGTAGGCCGCGCCTTTACTTTTTGGTTGCGGGCCGTGCCATCCATTGTGGACCGCGCCTTTGAAATCAACCCCGTCGCGCCAAGCTTTGCGGAGAACTCCTGATTCCGTTTGATAAGTTACCCATAGCTGATCATGCAATCGGAGTGTCAACATCCGCGATTCACCATCCATCACCGAACGAAAGACCTTCGGAGCAACTAGTTCCACCCAAAAATCTTCAATTGCAAGTGCCGCCTTGGGTTTGGGTCTTGGGCGGTATTGAATCAGCAGTGCAAGTAAAACGATACCCAAGAGGCACATTAGCCCGAGAGTTCGTAACCACCGTTTGATTTTTCCGAAGTAGTGTAATCTGGTTGTATTAGTGGTCATAGGGTCAGTAATTTATAAAGGCTGAGCACCTCGTGCGAGGTTCTCGGTCGGATGGGAGAGTCGTAAGTCGGAGATAGGAGGGAGCTTTATTTTTTCGGGGGGATGTCGTGCCCGGACGCTGGGTAGGGCTTTCCACGGCCAGCAGGGTTGGGCCGGGAGAGTTGGATATAAGAGCGGATCGGGAGAGTTCGGAGTCTCGACGAAAGGTTGGCTCGGCTCCAATTCCATAGGTTGCTGTTCCCTCGCGGGTGTGGTGAATTGTCGAGTTGACAAAGCCGGGGACGTTTCGTGCCGGTCTAAAGACCGGCGCCCCCGGGCTCGGGAGATAAGGCGTTCACGTCTCGTCGACTTCTCTTGAGTTCCGGCGCGCGGGATCGCCGGGAAGGTGGGGGCGGGAAGCGCGGTGGTCATTGCCGCGAGGTTGTTCGGGCCGCTTGCATCACCCGTATCCACTCCCAATGGCCCTCGCGGGCCCCTACGGGATGGTGCCAGATCTGGTCGGCCGCCTGATAGACGCAGAAATCGTCAAATTTGACTTAGGCAAAGGAGATTTGGTGGAACAACTCGAAGTCTCGATTTTGCGTGATCAAAATGTTCCTGGCGAGGTCGTGGGTGCTGGTCCAGTCCTTGAGGCGGCCGTCCTGGCGGGCGGCTTTCAGGTAGCATAGATCCGCTGGTTGCGCCAAGCCGGACGGGCTGGAGCGGCGGCCAACCCGAGAGCCGCCAGCAGAATTTGCCAGCACGGTCATGCCCTTCATCCAGCGGCTGATTCGGGGGGGGGGGCGCCGGATCGAATGGACCGTGGAGGTTGTGGTAATTCGGGTAGTAGGCGTGAACGGGTTTGAAATCAGATGGGAAGTGGAATGGGGTGATTCGGGCCGGTTTCCGGCTGGGGTGCCAGGAACGCCATGCGAGGGCGTGTGCTGGTGCGCCTTCGAGCCGCGCAACTCCGCCGGGTGGGAAAGCCGGCTAGGTCATAAAGAACCTCGGCTAAAAGTGTCCTGGGGCGTTGCCGAGCGGAGTTTCAGAATAGCTGCATTTTTTCGACTCAAAAATAGGGGGCACCTCGCTAGAGGTGCCCCCATGAATTGATTCGCTAGAATGCTACCGGTTGGCAAATTTAGGCGCGACGGCGGCGTCCGCGGAAAAATGCCCCGCCGCCCATCAAGCAGCCCAGAGCGAAGAGGCTCCCAGGCTCAGGGATGGCGGTGAGTGCGATATTATCGACGAACATGTCGGAAACGACATTGTTGATTTGCGTGTAAAAGAACGTCGCGCTGAAGGTCTGATTCACTCCGAGGATAAGCCCAGTAAGAGGGATGGAAAAATCTGAAAAGTTAGTATTTCCCGTGTAGCCGACATCCACCAACGTCTGAGACGCAGGAAAAGGCCCTTGCAGGGGAGGACTAATTTGGTATGAGACACCAAGCAGCTGGTTAGGATTATTCCGGGTAGTAGCGTCGAAGAGCAAATATCCGAGTTCAATTGCACTTCTGGACGTATTTAGCACCGAGATGGAGAACGAGGCGGGAGCAATTGCAACGCCGTTGACGCTCGACCCGAGAAGCGTTGCAACTCCGTTCCCCGTCGGTGGGTTGCCTGGTATGACGCCGCCCCCTGTCACGGGGACAGTTGGCCCGTAATTTCCATCGGTTGAGCCACCGTTGCTCAAGAACGATCCGCTGAAGGTGGAGCTGGACTGGAGCGTCCCTTCGTCGGCACCTAGGCCGCCTGGGAAGCTGTTGTAGCCCGCCAGGATGGTGGCGGGTGAGATTTGGGGGGCGAGGACGGCGACGGAGGCCAACAGTAGGGGGCGTAATGATACTTTCATATTTTAGGGGGTGGGGGTGGGGGTGGGGGTTGAAAGTCGGAACTTGGCGCGGAGCCAAAAACCGGCAGACACATGAGCTGTAGATCGTGGAGAGCCGGGATGCAACCAAGAAAAACTTGAAAAAGACGCCGGGTTGAAAATGGAGAATCAGATTGCATGCCAATCGCGGTCTGGTTCCTGTTTTTTCTGGCGATTTTCGTCGGAAAATCGTTTTTACGTAGGGCGCTGCGTGAGTTTTGCAGCATTTTCCATCGGAACCACAGTAGGAATGGTGATTCGGCCGGAAAAATTCCTTTTCAAAGACCAAGGATTGAATGTCCGGATGTCTTTAGGGAATTGCAAGTTGGGAGAGGGAAAGGGGGTGGCGGGGCGATGCCTCGGCTACGCGTGAAGTGGAGAGGGGGGCACAGGGATGGCGGGGTCGCTGGACGGGGGAGAGGCTGGCGGCAGGTCCACTCCGTTGAAGCTAGGAGGACCGGGGATGCGGCGGCCACGCGGACGAAAAAAATTCAACGCATGCTACTCCGGGGTGGCCGCTTCCGCCCCGGGCAAGCGGGGCGCGGGGAGGGCGGGAAGGATATCGCCCGCGCGATCTTTCTCCATCTTCTCGATTGCCTTGCGCCAGGCCGGGATCTGGTCCGGGTCTATTTGCTCGGCGGGCGGGCGTGCGAGACTCTGTGGCAACTGAACCTTCGCATCGAGCGCTAGCAAATCTAGGAAGATAACCCGCTCCTGCTTCATGAATTCCTCCCACGGGACGTCGGCAAGAATTTTGTTGCCTGAATCGATTTCGCCATCGAGAACCCGGGCCGTTCCCTCCAAGGCCAGCTTCACGGTCGGTGCCACCCGCTGGGATTCCTGAAGCATGGGTAAGCGGGCGAGAGCATCACCCGGGCGACCGTCCATCATTTCCGCCAGCATCAAGGCCGAATTGAGTTCGCTCATTTCAGGATATTTTTGAGCCAGGTCCGCGAGCCGGGAAGCGGCCTCGGCCGGGGTGGTAATCCGATGGATCAGGCCAAGATAGAGGTAGTTGTTCAGAAGATCCGGATTGCCGGGTTCCAATCGCATCATCGTGCGGAAAAGCGCGAGCATATCCTCCGACCGGCTCTGCCGGCCAAGGGAAGTGATGAGCGGGATTACATCCGCGTAGAGCGGCAACTGGCCCCAGCCACTGCGGAAGGCCCCGACCCAAGCATCTTCCGCGGCGCTGCTCGCGCCCTGGGCTTCGGCGGCGCGGGCGATTTCGAGGAAACGATTGCGCCGGGTGTCGAAGGCCGCCTCGTTGAGGGCCCGGGTCCACGCGGCAGAGGCGGCGTTCGTGTCACCCCGACGGCCGGCCATCACGGCCCGGATCATGTCCACTTCCACCGGGTCGGCGGCGGGGGGCGGCTCCAGCAGGGCGGCTTTGATTTCGTCGTCCCGCTCGAGCCGGAGCAGGGCATGGAGGCGGGCGATGAAGGCGTCGGAACGGGTTTTGGCCGGTTCCTCCAGCATTTTCAGAGCCTCTTCGGAGCGGTTGTGGCGGACCAGCCAGGTCCCCAATTCACCGGGATCGGTGTTGGAATAGCGCTCAATGGCTTCCCGAAAGACCCGGTCGGCAGCATCGGGAGCCGCATCGAGGGTCGGATGGAGGGCAACCAGCTGATGGATGGTTTTGACTTTTGGCTGGCGGCCGACCCAAGCCTGGAGGTCCGGCGGAAGGGGGGCGCCGGGGGCCAGTCCGCCCGGGGTGTTGCCGAGAAGCAACAAGGCCTCCAAGCCTTCGCGGCTCGCATCGCGCGCGATCAGGCGGGCGAAATGCGTGCGTGCTTCCTCGAGACGGGCGGCATCGGGGCGGGCACAGATGGTGCGGATCAGTTCAAGGGTGACCGCGGGGGACGGGTCGTCGCCCAGCACCTCGCGCAGGCCATTTTCTGCAATCTCCGCCTGGCCGCGGAGGATCAGTAGCGGGGCGATGGCCGCGCGAAATTCGGGGCGATTGCGGTTCTCTTCCGACAGGCTGCCGAAGGCACCGAGGGCAAGCGCCTGCGGCGCTTGCTGGGCAAGGACGCGGAGGGTTTCCAACTTATCCTCGTCGGTGGCGCGAGGATCGACGAAGCGCTGGGTCGCGCTCATGTAGGCGCGCGGCTCGCCGGTTTCGGCGAGGGCGCGGCTCCAGATTCGGAACGCCTCAAAATCGTCCCCGCGGACCATCAGAACACTGCGCGCCTTGTCGCGGGCGGTGGTCCAGTCTTCCAAGCGGGCGGCTTCACGGGCCGCTTCCAGGTTCTGGTCGAGCTTTCCGTCGCGGTAGGCGTGATAGGCGGGCTTGGCCGCGAAGCCGAGGGCGACGAGCAACAGGACAGCAAGGATGGCGAGCTTCACGCGTCCACTGAACCGGAGCTTCCGCGAGCGGGCGCTTCCGCCCGAACTGCGGGTGTTCGTGGCGGTGGGAGGAGTAGACGGGATGGACATCGAGAGGAAGGGTGGAACAGGCGGCGGATCTTGGGAAAACTCGCTTGTCGTTGCGGCATGGAAACCCGGCGGGAGTCAGAATGCCAATGGATTTTTGGCTGAGCCTTCGAGAGGTCGATGCGGTTCAACCCGCGAGAACTCTTGTTGGACGGCCCGTCGCTGGGCCTGAAGCCAGCGGACAAATTCCGCGTCGGGAAAGATGATTGGAGGCTTTGTCATCGCATCGGAAAGCGCCGAGGGCCAGGCCTCGGGAGTGTCTTTGATGTAAGTCGCCCCCGGTAGCTCACCCGTGCCGTTCGCCACAATGGAACTGGCGATCACGGGAATCCCCGCGCAATGCATGTCCGGCACGCGGGTCATGCACCCGAAACCGCAGATTTGAGGGATCAACACGAAGTGGGCTCGGGCGAGAAGCGTTTGGAACTCTTTGTCGGGCAAATGTCCTAAAAATTCCACTTTCTTCCCCAGGTGGGCCGCCCGGATTCTGGCGCCTTCCGCGTGGCCGGTGATCGCAATCCGCGAGCCAGTTGGGATGTGATTGTCTCGCAAACGCCGCAGGAAATCCTCAAGTGCCATCGTGTTTTGGCTGTTGCCGCCGCCGCAGATTACGAAGAGCCCTGCCTCGGGGCGGCGGGCGTGTCGGATGGTTCGTAAATACACCTCCGCCTCGCCGATCGGGTAGTAGGGTAGATAGCCCGACGCGCCCCCCAGTGATTTGAGAAAAGCATTTTCCATCTTTGATAGAGACCAGACGCGCGTCCCCGAACATGCAGTCAAAACTTCCCGAGGGCGGAGGGTCCGCGATGCTTTGCTTGGCTGCAGCCACCATCGTCTCGCTGCGTTCGATCCCGAAGACATGGAATCCCTCTGCCGCCATCAGGCGCCCGTGTTGGCCGGTTCCCGAACCCAATTCAAGTACCCTGCGGATACCGGGCGAGACATCGCGCAATAATTGGACCACGTAGCGAGTCTCGGCCTTGTAGTCCTTGTCGCGATAGAGCAAATCGTAGTAAGCGCCGTAGCGCTGAAAGGAGGAATCACTCACAGGATTGATGTTTCGAGAATCGAAAGGAAGAGGGAGGCTTGGAAATAAATCGGGACTTGTCTTGGTCGCCAACGTAGGGGCCTTGCTTGACTTCGAACATTTCCAGTTCTTCGATCACCTCAAATCCGTGTCCGCCTTCGACGAGGAGGATGACATCGCCGGACTCCAGGATGCGGCTTTGGATGTATTCCCGCTGCTGGCTGTAAAAGTCGAAGCGCAGTTTGCCTCGCTTGATCAGCAACGCTTCCTGGGTGTAGTGCACTTCACGGGCCACGGGGTTGTGAACGTGCGGCTCGATGATCGTACCCGCCGGATGGCGCATGTAAGCGAGTTGCTGGGATAGCTCGCCGCTCGTAAAAAAAGTGATGCCAGGTTTGTCGAAGCGATGGGAGACGATGAGAGCCAGAAGCCTGCCATCTTCGGAATGGATCTGTTCAATTATGAAATCGGGGGGGGGGGGGGGCTGGACAATGGAAGGGGGGTTTGGATTGACCGCAGTGGATAATGCGCGGAGGGCGTTAGAGCGCAATGGATTTCTGGCGTCGGTGGGAGCAGGGTTC
Organism: Akkermansia muciniphila; assembly: GCA_945883695.1. Classification (GTDB taxonomy): domain Bacteria; phylum Verrucomicrobiota; class Verrucomicrobiia; order Verrucomicrobiales; family Akkermansiaceae; genus Haloferula; species Haloferula muciniphila_A. Next base: position 18,517 of record CAMCYK010000057.1, read on the forward strand.
CTACACCCGGGAGTAGTCGGGGACTGTGGCCGGAAAATGGACCAACCATGATCGATTGAAGATTGAGGAACGACGATTGTTGATTTTTGATTTGAAGAGGATCCGGAAGTCTTCGGCTTCTCTTTCTCGTTTCTCCCCGATCAAAACTCAAAAATCCTCAATCAACAATCGTCAATCTCTAACGGACCCGCCCGCGAGGGCGCGTGTGCTCCCCATCATCACTCGCGCCATTCGAGGCGGTCCTGCAACTCGCGCTGGACGATCGCCCAGGCTTCTTCCTCGCTGGCGACGCCGGAAACGGCGAACTGGATCACCCGGGCGGCACCGCGATGTCGCAGGAACGAACGCTGCAGGCGCAAGGAGCGGTTGTAAGCACTATTAATTTGCCACGCGCCAATGCCTTGGATCCAAGGCATTTTGTAAGCATGCACTATCTTGCCGCTCGGATCAGCGAGCCGGGTATAGTAGAATTCGAAAGGTGGCCTCCCGGGGATTTCAAAGATACGCGGGACATCTGCCTCAAGAAGAGTGAATCCGGCGGCAACATTGCAATAATCGGTTTCGTGACCAGAAACATCGATGAACGGTCCGGCTTCAACGCCATCCCATTCGATGTAAAACGTTTGCAAACGGGCACCCGCGGGAAGGTTGCGGAAGGCCTCCATCCCGCGGTCGGCCCGGTAGACGTCGAGTGCTCTGCCGAAGGTCGGGTCGCTCCGGGTCACCAATTCCGCGTCCTTCCAGAAGAACACGGGATCGGTAGAGGCCTTCAGGTCGTAATGACGCCAGAGTTGCACCCCGGCTTCGGCGGCAAGGATCAGGAAGATGAGGATAAGGGCGCGGGTCATGGGGAGAGTGTAAGAGTCGAAGGTCTAAAAGTCGAAGGTCGGAGTAGGAAAGTGCCGAGTGATTGGATCCAGTGTGAGATTTTCAGGGTGTGGCTCTATCTCGCTTCGCTCGGTTGTGATCAGTGATCAGTGATCAGGAAAGGCAGTTGGAAAGGCGGAGGGCGGAAGAGTCGGAAAGTTCCGAGTGATTTGAGCCAGGAGTGCGGAGTAAAGTGTGGCTCCATCTCGCTACGCTCGATTGTGATCAGTGAAATGCGGTTGGAAAGCGTGCCTTGTGCTTGGTGCTTTGTTCCTCGTGGAGTCTGATGGGTCGTTTCGTCGTTGTCAGGCGATTCAAAGAGCAGAGCGGAAAGCGGAAAGCGGAAAGTGGAAAGTGGAAAGTGGAAAGTGGAAAGCGGAAAGCGGAAAGCGGAAAGCGGAAAGCGGAAAGCGGAAAGCGGGAAGCGGGAAGCGGGAAGCGGGAAGCGGAACGCAGGAAGGAGCGGGCGCGACTTGCCGAAACTGGCGTTAGCCACTGACTGGCATGGCCGTTGGCAAAGCGGAGGTCGGAGGTCGGAGGTCGGAGGTCGGAGGTTGGAGGTTGGAGGTTGGAGGTTGGAGGTTGGAGGTTGGAGGTTGGAGGTCGGAGGTCGGAGGTCGGAGGTCGGAGGTTGGAGGTCGGAGGTCAGAGGTCAGAGGTCAGAGGTCAGAGGTCGGAGGTCGGAAGGCTCGACAACCGCAACGCGGTTGCCTCGTAGAGCCCGGGGTTGCCGCGACGAGGGAGCGGCTACCCCGGGTTTGGTAGGATGAATGGTTTCCAACCCCGAAGCGGGTTGCCTCGGTGGGCCCCGATCCTGCGTGTCGCATCATCCTACCGCCCGGCCCGAGGCAACCGCCTTCGGGGTTGGGGACCCCACGGGATGAACCCGGGGTAGGTCCTCCTTCGGACCAACCCCGGGCTTTACGAGGGAACGGCGTTGCCGTTGAAGAGGCGGAAGGGGTGCTCAGGGGACGTTTTGGGAAGTGTTGCCGGGGGGCGGGGCTTGGGAGGGGGTGACTTGGATGCGGCGGACTTGGGCGCGGCGGGATCGGCCGGGAGCCAGCAGGTAGGCGAAGAGGTAAAGCATCAACGCGGCCGCGGCGAAGGCGAGGTGGCCGGCCGGATCGTGGGCGGCGTCGGCCGCGGCGGTGCTTTCGAAGAAACTGATCCACGACAGGTAAAATGCCCGGGCGGTGTTGCAAATCACCGCGGCGGCCATCGCGCCGCCGAGGAGCAGCAGCCGCTGCGGCCAGCGCAGCCAAAGCAATTCGCCGAAAAACAGGGCGGTCATCACCAGGCTCTGGATCGAGCGGATGCCGCTGCAGCCCTCGGTGACCTCGACCACCTGGCCGCCCAGCGACAGCCGCTCGCCGACCTGCTCGACCGGGTGGCCGCCGATGATGAAGATCTCGCGGGTGATGCCGATCACGATCCCGGTCAGACTGCGGATCAGCTCTTGCTCGATCCGCCCGATGTAAGGGACCGCCGACCAGGCGAGCACGGTGATCGGCAGGAACCAGGCGGAACCCTTCCAGCCGCGTTCGCGGGCCAGCAGCAGGTGGCTGGCGACGGTGACGACCAGCCCGTGGAGGACGAAGGTCGGCCGCCAGCCGGGGTCGCCGGTTTGGACGACCCGCATCGGGATCAGCGCCAGCAGGGCCAGCCCCGCCAGCAGGGCCAGCACCACGACCGTTGCGCGGCCGGGTTGCCACGGGGCGGACACGACCGGCGAGGCGTTCCGCCGCCAGGCAAGCGCGAACACCAGCGGCGGCACGAAGAACCCGTAGCTGTAGTATTCGCTCGAGATCCAAGCCGGCACCAGGCACCAGAAGAAATGGAGCCAGAGGGCGGCGACGAGAAGTAGAGTCGGGGCGGAGGATTTTGTTTGGGCGGACATTGGGAAAGCGGGAAGCGGGAAGGCTCGACGACCGCAACGCGGTTGCCTCGTAGAGCCCGGGGTTGCCGCGACATGGGAGCGGCTAGCCCGGGTCTGCAGGACGAATGGTTTCCAACCCCGAAGCGGGTTGCCTCGGTGGGCCCCGATCCTTGCGTATCGCATCACCCTACTGTCGGGCCCGAGGCAACCGCCTTCGGGGTTGGAGATCCTCACGGGGTGGACCTGGGGTAGGTCCTCCTCTGTCGGACCAACCCCGGGCTTTACGAGGGAACGGCGTTGCCGTTGAAGAGGAGGAAGGGGGGAGGCGGATAGTGCAGAGTGATCAGTGCCAAGTGATCAGTGAAATGCAGTGAAAGTCAGAAGGCCCGATTGATCGTCGACGGCAAGGTTGTATACGACCTTTAGACTTTTAGACTTTTAGACTTTTAGACTTTTAGACCTTAAGACTTTTATACGGCTTTTATACGGCTTTTAGACGGCCTTTAGACTGTCTTTAAAACCGACTTTAAAACCCTCGCCGGATTTCCGCCGATGACTTGATCCGGCCCGGCGTCTTTGACGACGACGGCGCCGGCGGCGCAGGTGGTCGAGGGGGCGAGGGTGACGCCGGGGGCGATGAAGACGTTCGCTCCGACCCAGCAGCCTTCCCCGAGGACGATCGGGCGGGTGATGAGGTCGAAGGTTTCCTTGCGGTGATCATGGGTGCCGGTGCAGAGGAAGGCGCGTTGCGAGAGACAGCAGTTGGATCCAATCCGGACCGGGGCGAGTGAAAGGATCAGGACTTCGTCGCCGAGCCAGACGTGGTCGCCGATCTCGAGACGCCAGGGGAAGGTGATGTTGACGCGACTGCGGATGACCACGCCGCTTCCGATCTTCGCGCCGAAGGCGCGGAGCGCGGTGACCTTCAGCGCGGAGGGGAGCGGGAACCACGGGGCGAACAGGAGGCTCCGCACAACCCACCAGGCGGCTTCTTGCCACGCGGGGACACCGCGACGGAAATCGGCGTTCTGGAAGCGGGAGAGGGAGAGCATGGGGAAGGCGAAAGTCGAAGAGTCGAAGGTCTAAAAGTCTAAGGTCGAAAGTCGGAGTCGGAGAGTCGGAGAGTCGGAGAGTCGGAGAGTCGGAGAGTGCCGAAAGTCGGACAAAGGGAGATTTTCGCTTGTAGCGGCTGTCTATGACTGCCGCACTTTGTAAGGAAGCGACCTTTTGGGCCGGCTTTGGCTCGAGGGGTGAAATGGCCTTTCCGTGGCTTCGTTACAGTCACCGGCGGTCGTAGACGCGCCGCTACATGTTGCCGGCTCACGACAGGAGTGTCGTGGCTCCTTAGGGCTGTCACGGGGCCGAGGGAGCCCCGAGCAGCGAGCGGGCGATGGACTCTAGGGTGAAGGTCGCGGCGGTGTGGCGGGCGGCTTGGGACATGGCGGCGAGGCCGGCGGGGTGATGGGAAATCTGCCGGATCCGCTCGGCGAGGGCGGCGGGGTCGCCGGCGGGGATGACCCACCCGTTCACCCCGTCCCGCACCACTTCGCCACAACACGGGGTCGCGATCACCGGCAGGCCGTGGGCCATCGCCTCCAGCTGGGTCAAGGCGAAGCCGTCGGAATGGGTCGGCAGCAGGAAGACATCGGAGCGGGCATACCAAGCGGCGGTCCGGGAGCGCGGCACGGCGCCGTGAAAGTGCAGGCAGGGCGGGAGATCCGCCGGAAGGGGACCATGCGGGCCGACGACGTCGATCTGCCAGCGACCCTCCCTGAGCATTTCGGCGGCGGCGACCAGGTCGTGGATGCCCTTGCGGACGATCGCCTGGCCGAGGAACAGGAAGCCGATCGGATCGGCATCCGCGCGGGCCCTGGCCGGCGAATCCGGCGATGAAAGGCCGGGGTCGAGGGCGAGCGGAATCACTTCCAGCTTGGAGGCGGGCACCCCTTCCTTGAGGAGCAGCTCCCGCGACCACGGCGAGTTGACCACGATGCGGTCGGCCAGCTCGCATTCCTCGCGCCAGCGATCCCAGTATCCGGGCGGCGGCGAGGCCTCGGCCGCGCCGGCCCAGGCGGGGTTCTCCTCTCGGAGTTTCCGCACGAGGGCATCCTCGCCCGGCCCGGGATCGATCTGGCCCAGGACGGTCCGCCAGCCGCGGCGCTTGGCTTCGCGGAAGATTTCGAGCGCGGCGTAGCTGTAGGAGAAGACGCGGGGCGATTCGTCGGCGGCGGCCGGCGGCGGGATCTTTTTGAGGAAGCGCAGGGCCTGACGCTGGAACAGGTCGTTGCGGGCGATGATGTGATCCCAGATGGGCGCTTTGCGGAACCGCGCCGTGGCTTCGAAGGCAAGCATCCGCAGGTTCGGCGCGTCGACCCGGGCGTCGTTAAGGTCCGGATGGTAGCGGTCGGCGAGGCGCCGGGCGCCGGGCAGGCGGCCGACGGGGGATCCCGGGGGGATCCAGAAGTCGGTGATCAAGGCGGACAGTTCGCCTTCGGAATGCAGCGCGCGCGAAATGGCGTAGTGCTCGCGGGCACCGATTTGGCAGACGAACCACATGCTAGATTCTAAGAGTCGGAGGCGGGAGAGTGCCGAGTGCCGAGTGATCAGTGATCAGTGATCAGTGATCAGTGATCAGTGAAAGGCAGTTTGGAGGTCGGAGGTCGGAGGGTTGACAACCGCAACGCGGTTGCCTTGTAAAGCCCGGGGTTGCCGCGACAAGGGAGCGGCTACCCCGGGTCTGCAGGACGAATGGCTTCCAACCCCGAAGCGGGTTGCCTCGGTGGGCCCCGATCCTGCGTATCGCATCACTCTACCGTCGGGCCCGAGGCAACCGCCTTCGGGGTTGGGGAACCGCACGGGGTGAACCCGGGGTAGGTCCTCCTCTGTCGGACCAAGCCCGGGCTTTACGAGGGAACGGCGTTGCCGTTGAAGAGGCGGAAGGCGGAGGGCGAAAGTCGGACGAAGGGAGATTTTCTCTTGTAGCGGCTGTCTATGACTGCCGCACTTTGTAAGGAAGTGACCTTTTGGGCCGGCTCTGGCTCGCGGGGCTGAATGGCCTTTCCGTGGCTTCTTTACAGTCAGCGGCGGTCGTAGACGCGCCGCTACATGGGTTGGCTGGACTTATCTCGGCCGCAGGCCGGGGGAACGCTTGCGGTTGTCGCGGCGCGGGTCGGGACGGCGGGGACCCTGGCCGGCGCTTTGCGGCGTGTTGAGCTTGACGTGATACTGCCAGAGCCAGAAGAGGCCGAGACCGAACAAGAAGGGATAGATCACCAGCAAGGTGATGTCGCGGCCCATGTTGAAGGTCAGGATCAGGCCGGAACCATAGAGAATCAGCCGGCCGGGGCTGCTGCCTAACAGGTCCTGGCGCGCCAGCAGCGCAACCCACAGCGCCATCAGGGTCGCGCTGGCGAGGGGGCCGAAGATCCGCCCGAAATTGACCACGCCCTGGCCGATCATCCCGGTCGAAATCGTCGCCGTCACCTCGCCGCTTGCCGACGCGGTTTGGCCGCGGGCGACCGCGTAGTCGAGGCCGATGGTCGGCTTGTTCTTCCAGATCGCCCGCGGGATCGGGTTGGCGAGCTCAGCGAAGTAACGCTCGCCGAAATTTGGACGATAGGCGCCGGACTCCATGAAATGATCGATCCAGGCCAGCTCTTCCAGCATGTTCAGCCCTTCGTGCTTGGTCTCGGACATCTCCTTGCCGCCCCCTCCGCCGTGTTTGAAGGCCGCGGCGATCGACTGATCCGTCCGGTTGGCCATGACGAAGGTAAACCAAAAGTTGATGACCAGAAAGCAGCCGAACAATAGCGCCCCCTTCATCAACAAGCCCCCCCGCAGACGGAGCAAGACGTAAGCGAGAATGCCCGGCAGCAGGGTGGCCAGCATGGTGTTGCGGGTGCGGTCGAAGATGAAGTAGGGAAGGGTCAGGAAACAGATCAGCAGCGCCATGCCGCGGGTCCGCGGATTGTAGGCGACCGCCGCCAGCACGCCGAAGGCGGCGGCCAGGAAAATCTGGAGATAAGCGGCGAGGGAGATGAACGCCGAGAACCCGCCGCCGATCTGGCCGCGCGCCCACGGATCGGCCTTCTGGCCGAGATAGGGCGCGAACAGCCCGATCGCGTCGCCCTTGACCCGCAATAGCCCGATCCCCATCAGCACGACCCAAGCGACTAGCAGGGCACCCCCGAGCAGGTCGATCTGGTGCTGGACATCGGGCCGGCGGAGCCGCTGGGTCTCGAGGTAGAGCATCACGTGGCTCGGCCTGCCGAGCAGACGACCGTTGATCCAGCGGTGAAGCGTGGGGGCCAGCGCGGCGAAGGCTATCATGAACCACAGCACCTGCCACCAGGCCGAGACCACGGAGGGTTTGCCAATCGTCTCGAGGTAGGCGTTGGATTCGTTGTAGAGCATGTCCCCCACGTACCACACCGCGGTGGTCGCCAGCACCATGCACGCCGGCAGGCCCCAGGCCTGGCGACGGGCGTTCCACGCGAAGCATCCGATGATCAGGATGGCCGCGCAGCTGAGGTAGAAGGGGAGGGGCATGGACGGGAAAGCGGGAGGCGGAAAGCGGGAGAGTGCCGAGTGATCAGTGAAAAGCGGATGGGAAGCGTGCCTTGTGGTTGGTGCTTTGTTCCTCGCGGAGCCTGATGGGTCGTTTCGTCGTTGTCAGGCGCTTCAAAGAGCAAAGCGGAAAGCGGAAAGCGGGAGAGTGCCGAGTGATTTGAGCCAGGGTGAGATTTTCAGCGTGTGGCTCTATCTCGCTGCGCTCGGTTGTGATCAGGGAAGTGCAGTCGGAAAGACGGAGGTCGGCGGAGGTCTGAAATTGAAGTAGCGCGACTTTGCAAGTTGCGTGCTTCTCGCGGCCATCCGTTCACCCGGCCACGAAGCCACCCCCGAAGGCCGCCCGCACCCCGTCACAACTTGCAAAGTTGTGCTACTTCCCCTGCATCCGCGCGCCGGCGTGCCGCCCGCGTAGAGAAGTGCCGATTGATCAGTGCGCGAGCGCTGGTAAGGAGTGCTTTGTGCTTTTGCTGGGCAAGGGGATAAGGAGTGTCGACCTGTGGTCGACACTCGTGTGAACCACAGGTTCACACTCCTTATTCGGGCGCACAAACCACGCGGCGCAGCCGCATCAATCCCGGACACAGTCCGGTTTCGGGCCTTGGCCGAGGACCCACTGGTAAACCTCGCGCAGTTGCCTTGCCACTTGCGGCCAGGTGAACTGGCGTTCGACGAGGGCACGGCCATTCATTCCCAGAGATTGGAGGTCGGAACGGCAGGTGTGCCTGGTTCTTTGTTCTTGGTGCTTTGTTGGGAGCTGGGAAGGGAGTTGGAAGAGCGTTTGCATTCCCTCGGCGATGCTGGCGACGTCGGTGCCGATGCGGATCGCGGCGTCGTGGGTGAAGCCTTCAGGCAGGTTGCAGTGATCGGTCATCAGCACCGGCAGGCGGTAGGCCCAGGCTTCGAGGACGGACATCGGGAGGCCCTCGCTGAAGCTGGGGAGGATGAACGCGGAGGCGCGGCGGAGGAGGAGGTCCTTTTCCTTGCCGAAGGCGGGGCCGGTGAAGAGGAGGGAGAAAGCTGAAAGCTGAAAGTTGAAAGCTGAAACAGGAGTGGCTTCGTCACGTTCTCTCATGTCGGCCCACGGGATTCCCAGATCGGTCGCGAGCTCTTTCAATTCCGCCTCGTGGCCGCCCTGCTCCCAGCCGGCGATGACGAATTGCCATTCGGGAGATCGTGGATCGTGGAGGGTGGATTGTAGATTGGAATGCCAAGCGCGGAGCGCGTTGACGAGTCCCTTCTTCGGATGCAGGCGGCCGAGAAAGAGCAGGATCCGCGGGCCCTCCGAGCTTTGACCATCGGCGTTCGAATTCTTGAAGGCTTGCGGCAAGATGCCGCAGCCACTTTCAGACCTTCGACCTTCGACCTTTAGACTTTTAGACGTTTCTAACGCTTCCGGCAAATCGACGCCATTCGGAATGATCGCGATGGGATTCTTCAGCCCGTAGGCACGGAAATCGTCATGTTCCTTAACGGTGTTCGCTTGGAGGCAGCTTGCCCCGGCGAGCATCTTCCGCTCATAAAGCACTCCGGCAATTTTCTTTTTCCATGCCGAGTTCGCCAAGGCCCACGGTTCCAGCATCCCGTTCGGAGTGACGATATAAGGACGCTTCTGTCGTCGACCCCAGTGGTCCGCCAGAACCGACGGGTACATCCAAAGCGCATGAAGATGAAGAATTTCCGCGTTGGAACGCTTGACCTGCTGTGCCAGGCCCGGCGAATAGCCGAACGCCTTGGGCCCCATCGCGGGGTGGGCAACCGGGCGCACGGGCAGCCAAGACGGGGAGTCGGCAGGCCAACCGACATCGTCCAACCCGGCGGCCTCGATTTCCACATCGTTACGGCACATTGCGCGAGCCAGGGCACATTCGATTTCAAATATCCCTCCGAGCTGGCGGCTCAGCGAGGGGGTTAAGAAAAGTACTTTCACGCGGGAAAATCGTTTAGCGTGGGCAGCGGGGCAGGACAATCCGCCGGCCATCCTGCCAGCATCGTTCCGCCGTCCTCATGACCGATCACGCGGGGCCGCAGCCCGGCTGCCGCCTGGGCGGCGGCGAGGCATTGCGACACCATCGGAATCCCCCCGCCGCTGGCGGTCACGGAAGCGGTGACGTGGGTGATGAGCATGAATCGTGCTTGGTTCGTTGTTCTTGGTTAAAGATAAGGAGCCACGACACTCCTGTCGTGAGCCAACCGTCCAACACGACAAAAGTGTCGTGACTCCTTATCGCTGCGCCAAGGCACTT
>CAMCYK010000058.1 GCA_945883695.1 Akkermansia muciniphila
AGCCAGACGAGGAGGTGGTCGGCTTTCTGCGGGATCAGGATGCGGACGTCGACGCCGCGGATGGCGGCGGCCTGGAGGGCGGTGAGCACGCCGGGGTCGGGGACGAAGTAGGGCGAGGCGATCCAGAGGCGCTCGCGGGCGGTGTTGGCCGCTTCGGCGACGACGAGTTGCCAGGAGTCGAGCGGGTCGGCGGGGCCGGTCGGGATGATGGCGGCGACCTGGTCGGCGGTCTCGGCCTGACCGGACCAGTTGAGGTCGGGGACCTCGTCGGCGGCCCAGTTCCAGTCTTCGAGGAAGACGAGTTGGATCGCCTGGACGGCGGGACCCTTCAGCTTGAGGTGGGTATCGCGCCAGGCGCCGAATTTCAGGTCGCGGCCCAGGTATTCATCGCCGACGTTGATGCCGCCGAGGAAAGCTTCCTTGCCGTCGACGACCACGATCTTCCGGTGGTTGCGGAAGTTGATCTGGAGACGCGACCACCAGTGGCGGTTCGCGCCGAAGGAACGGTGGGCGATGCCGGCGTCGTCGAGCTCCCTCAGGTAAGCGCGGGAGAGTTTGTTGGAGCCGAACTCGTCGTAGAGGAAATAAACGCGGACGCCGGCCATGGCGCGGTCGATCAGAGCCTGCTGGAAGCGCTCGCCGACGCGGTCGTGTTTGATGATGTAGAAGTTGATCAGCAGGTAGTGTTCGGCGGAGGCGATGGCTTCGAAGATGGACTCGAAGGTCTCCTCGCCGTCGATGAGGAGCGACAATTCGTTGCCGCGGGTGAAAGGCAGGCCGCCGAGGACTTCCGCGGCGTGGCCGAAGGCGTCGTCGGGCTTGATTTCGTAGTGGCGGAGCCGGCGGTGGAGGTCTTCGGCCAGCTTGCGCAGCTTGGCGTCTTCGCCGCGGCGGGCGCGGACGTAACCCGAGAAGCGACTGCGGCCGGCGAACCAGTAGGCGGGAATGGCGATCCACGGGACCGCGAGCAGCGAGACGACCCAGGCGATGGTGCCCTGGGACGTGCGCACCGTCATGATGGCGTGGAGGACGTGGACGAAGCCGAGCGCGTGCAGGAGCAGCAGTTCCGCGGCGATGAGGTAGGGGAAGCTGTCCGCGCTGGGCATGGATCGATGCTAGCCGGGGCCGGGGGTGTGGCCAAGCCTTGTCCTGTGGCGGCGGCCTGCGACCTCCGGTGACTGTCGACGGAGCGACGGGGGTGGGTTCGTTCTTGGGGAAAGAGCGGGCGGCGAGGGTGGCTTCGTTTACAAAGTGCGGCGGTCATCGACGGCCGCTACAAGGGGGATTACTCCGGTCAATCGAGGACGATGTTCCACTTGAGTGACGATTGCGTCGCCGGGTGTCGCGGCCGCGGTGCGTGGACGTGACGGATACGACGCCGCGGGCTTGCGGGGCGGAGGGCCGGGGGCTAGCGTCCGGGCGTGATCTATCTCGACGCGAATGCCACCACGCCGCTTCTTCCCGAGGTGTTAGATGCGATGTTGCCCTGGTTGCGGGAGGGCTTCCACAACCCGAGCGCGAGCTACGGCGGGGCGAAGGAGGCGCGGCGGGCGATCGGCGAGGCGCGGGAGAAAGTCGCGGCGCTGGTCGGCGCCGATCCGGACGAGATCGTCTTCACCGGCGGCGGGACGGAGAGCACCAACATGGCGTTGAAATGGCTGGCGCGGCTGGTCGGGCGGAAGACCGGCAAGGTGGTGACCAGCGCGATCGAGCACAGCTCGGTGCTGCGGCCGATCGAGACCTTCGCGGACGTCGGCTACCCGGTGGCGCGGGCCGGGGTGGATGGCGGCGGACGGCTGCGGATGGAGGAATTCCAAGCGGCCTGCGAGGCGGCGCGTGAGGGCGGCGGTTTCACCTCGGTGATGTGGGCGAACAACGAGACCGGGGTGATCCAGCCGGTGGCCGAGGCGTGCGCGATCGCCAAGGAGTGCGGGCTTGCCTTCCACACCGACGCGATCCAGGCGGTGGGGAAGATCCCGGTGAACGTGCGGGAACTGCCGGTGGATTTCCTGTCGCTGTCGGCGCACAAGTTCCACGGGCCGAAGGGCGTCGGGGTGCTCTACATCCGGAGCGGCTGCCGCTTCGAGCCGATGGTCCGCGGCGGCGGCCAGGAGCAGGACCGGCGGAGCGGGACGGAAAATACGGCAGGCATCGTAGGTCTCGGCAAGGCGGCGGAGCTGGCGCTGGCGCGGCTGGCGGCGAAGGAGCACCCGGGCGCGGTGAGGGCGGCCTTCGAGGCCAAGGTGGTGGGCGAAGTCGAAGGCGTGACGGTGAACGGCGACCTGCTGCACCGGCTGCCGGGGACCAGCCATTTGTCGTTCGGCGGCTGCGAGGCGGCGGGGCTGTTGATTTTGTTAGATGATCTCGGAGTCGCGTGCTCGGCGGGGTCGGCCTGCATGACGGGCAAGCAGCAGCCGAGTCACGTGCAGAAGGCGATGGGCTTTTCCGATGCCAAGGCGAAGAGCAGCCTGCGCTTCGGTTTTTCCTGCCTGACCACGATGGACGAGGCCTTGGCCGCGGCGGAGGCGGTGAAGAAGGCGGTGGCGAAGCTGCGGCGGGTCCAGGGCGGGAGCACCGGGCCGGTGGTGGTGTATTCGGCGTGAGGTGGCACCTTGACAGAATTCTGTACAGGTGGTTTCCTCAGGCCGTGAAAACGGTTTCCTACACTGACGCGCGCAACCGCTTGTCGACCCTGATGGAGTCCGCGGTGCGGGATCGCGAGCCGATCACCATCACGCGCAATGGCGCGGGGACGGTCGTCATGCTGGCGGAGGAAGAATACTCGGCGATGGAGGCGACGCTCCATCTGTTGTCGACCCCGGCGAATGCCGAACGGATCCGGCAAGGGCTGGCGGACTACGAGGCCGGGAAGATCCGATCCGGCGAGCTATGCGACTGACCTGGCTCCCCGGCGGCTGGGGCGATTATCTCCATTGGCAGGAAACCGACCGGAAGATCCTCGCACGGGTCAACGAACTGATTCGCGACACCCTGCGGAATCCGTTTGCGGGAATCGGGAAGCCCGAACCCTTGAAGGGGAATTTGCGGGGTTGGTGGTCGCGGAGAATTACTCAGGAGCATCGGCTCGTGTATCGAGTGGACGGTGATGCGGTCGTGATCCTCCCATGTCGTTTTCACTACGACCCGTGATCAGGGCCTCGCTTCTTTCGGGATCGGGCATCCTTGCCTTTGTGCCGCTGCCACCCTTTTCGCCGGTCGAGCGGCTCACTCGAAGACTTCAGCGCCTCCATGGCGAGTCCTCTTTGGTAGTCCAGATCGTTCAGTTTCTCAAGGCATTGGGAAAGTTCTTCCTCGGTGGGTTTCATGGCGAGATTCGAGAACGAGGCGTGTCGGGGTCCGGTGGCGGCGGCAGCGGAGCGGGCGAATCGAATTTGACAACCGCTTGAATGGGCATCCACCTAATTCCGTCACACGGATTCCATGAAGACGCTCGCCATTGCCGCTTTCCTTTTGCTCCAGGCCGCTGCCGCGCAGGCGGCGAACATTGCGATCAAGAACGATACCGGCGTCACCCAGAAGCTGGTGATCTACCAGAACGGCCGGGTGGTGGGCTACGTCGACCGCTTGAAGCCGCGCAAGACGCTGCTGGTGAAAGTGGACGACGCGGGATCCAAGCCGATGCTCGGGCTTTACGTGGCGGGCAAGCAGGAGTTCATGTTCCTGCCGCTGAAGACGAAGGCCTACAAGCTGTCGTGGCTGAGGAACATCCTGTGGTGAGATTAAGGCGGGGTGGGACAAGCGCGGGGCGATGGTAGATTGAGAAACTTTTGCTTTCGCCCGGCCGGTGCGGCGGGCAAGAGATGGAGGCATGGCGGAGCGCGTTTTCCTGGGCTGGGACCGGCCTTTTCTCGGATTGCTGACGGAGTGGCTGCTGGCGCGGCGCGACGAGCTGCCGGGGCTGCTGGTGGTGGTGCCGACGGCGCAGGCCGGGCGGCGGCTGCGCGAGGCGCTGGCGGAGTCGGCGGGAGCGCTGCTGGCGCCGCAGGTGGTGACGCCGGAGTTTTTCTTCCGCCCGGCGGAGCCCGATGGGATCGCCACGGCGATCGAGGCGCGCTTCGCGTGGATCGAAGTTTTGCAAGCGATGAGCGGGCGGGACGCGCGGGCCCTGTTTCCGGTGGAGCCGGTGGAGCGCTCGTTCTCGTGGGCGGCGGGGGTGGCGAAGGAACTGGAGAAGGTCCGCAACGCGCTGGCGGAGGGCGGGAAGTTTTTTGCCGACGCGGCGGAGCTGAGTCCGGAGCGCGACCGTTGGGTGGATCTGATGGAGGTCGAGCGGCGGGTGATGGCGCGCTTCGCCCGGTGGCAGCTGGAGGATCCGCTGACGGCCAAGGTCCGGGTGGCGCGGGACTTCGTGCCGCCGTCGGGATTCGCGGAGCTGGTGATCGCCGGGGTGCCGGATCCGGTGCCGCTGGCCTTGGAGGTTTGGAAGAGGATCGGAGTGCCGGTGAAGGTGCTGGTTCACGCGCCGGAGCCGGAGCGCGCGGGATTCGACGACTGGGGCCGGCCGCTGGTCGGCGAGGCATGGATCAAACGGCCGACGCCGGTGGCGCGGGAGCGGATCCACCTGGTCGCCGGGCCGGCGGAGCTGGCGGCGAAAGCCGTGGAATGCTGCGGAGGACTCGCGAGCAACCAGGTGGCGATCGGCCTCTGCGATCCGGCCTGCGGGCCGGCGCTGGAGGCGGCCTTCGCCGAGGCCGGGTGGCCGGCGTGGAATCCCGAGGGCCGGATGGCCGGGCGGGCGATGATGCTTTTGCTCGATGGTTTCGCAGGGCTGGCGCGGCGCGGCGATCGCTGGGACCCGGCCGCGGGCATCCTGCGCAATCCCCTGCTGGCGGAGATCCTCGGCCGGAAGGGGATGCACGCGGCGCTGCGGGTGCTGGACGAACTGGAGGAGGCGCATCTGCCCGACAGCGTCGCGCGGGTGCGGGAACTCTGCGAATGGAAGCGGAGCGCGGCGGCAGTGCCGGACGAGGGCCTGGACAAGCTGGCGGCGATGATCGCGTGGTGCGTTTCGTGGCGTGATCGCTTCGTGCCCGGGCGATCCGGGGAAGCGCTTGCCGAGTGGGTCGCCGCGATGGCCGAAATCGACGACGGAGCGGAGGGCCAGTTTCTAACAGCACTGGCCGAGGCGGTCGAACCGGTGAAGCGGCTGGAGGGGCGCGGCCTGTTGAAGGGGCCGGGCGAGGCGCTGGAGCTGGCGCTGTCGTCGATCGAGACGCTGCGTTCGACCGCGGGCCGCGAGCAGGCGGTGATCGATCTCTCCGGCTGGCTGGAGCTTTCGCACGGCGGCGGGCGGCGGATGATTCTCGCCGGGATGCACGAAGGCTGCGTGCCGGACGGCAATCTCGACGACGCCTTCCTGCCCGACGGCGTGCGACAGAAGCTGGAGCTGCGAGACGCCGGCAGCCGGCACGCGCGGGACGCCTACCTGCTCCACTCCTTCGCGGCGGCGCGGGAACTCGACGTGATCGTGGCGAAAGTCGACGCCTCGGGCGAACCGCGGCGGCCGTCGCGGCTGCTGCTGGCGGCGCGCGGCGTCGAGTTGGCGGAGCGGGTCAGGGCGCTGTCCGGCAGCCCGGCAGCGGCACCGGAGCGGCTGGCGTCGTGGACCCGCGGCGATTGGAAACTGGAGCTTTGCGGGGCGCTGAAGCCTTATCTCGACGGCGAGCGGATGCTCAGTCCGTCGGCGATCCGCGACTACCTGCACTGCCCGTTCCGATTCTACCTGAAGCGGGTTTTGAAATGGGAGCGCCACGATGCGGCGAAGATGGAGATGGACGCGCTCGACTTCGGGAACTTGTGCCACGACGCGCTGGAGCAGATGGGGCTGGACGAGGCGATGGCGGCGACGGTCGATCCGCCCGAGCTGCGCGACTTCCTATGGGAGAAGATGGACGCGCGGCTGGCGAAGTACGGGTCGAATCTTTCGCTGCCGCTGCTGGTCCAGCGCGAGGCGGCGCGGTCGCGGCTGGAGCGCTTCGCGGAGCTCGAGGTGGCGCAGCGGATCGAGGGCTGGCAGACCAGGCACGTCGAGCTGAAGGTGGGCAAGGACCTGCCGTGGGAGATCGACGGCCAGGCGGTGTCGATGCAGATCGACCGCGTCGATTTCCATCCGCGGCACGGCTGGCGGGTGCTCGACTACAAGACCTCGGCGCGGGCGGAGACGCCGAAGGCGGCGCACCTGCGCCGCGTCTCCGATAAACGTCGTAATTTCGGCGCGACGATGCCGGCCGCCCGCGGGACCGACGAGGTGTGGAAGAACGTGCAGGTTCCGCTTTACGCGGCCTTCGTGCAGCAGTGGCTGGGCCTCGATGCGCCGCCGGCGATCGGCTACGTGAACCTGCCGGCGACCTTGAACGACGTGGGATTCGAGATGTGGCAGGATTTCACGCCGGAGCGGATGGACCGCGCGCTGGAATGGTCGCGCGGGGTGATCGGGGCGCTGCGGCGGAGCGTCCACTGGCCGCCGGTGGAGTTGAGCGGGAAGGAAGCGGGCTACGATGATTTCGCGGCGATGGCGCCGGACGGATTGGACGGGGCGGTGACCGGAGAACTGATTGATGAAATGAAGACCATCGCGGCGGCGTGGAGCGCGGAAAGGGGGGCGGCATGAGCATGCAAAGCCTGATGATCCGGGCCTCGGCGGGATCGGGGAAAACCTTCCAATTGTCGAACCGCTTCCTCGCGCTGCTGGCGGCGGGCGCGGAGCCGTCGGAGCTGATCGCGCTGACCTTCACCCGCAAGGCGGCCGGCGAGTTCGCCGACCGGATCCTGTCGCGGCTGGCGGAGGGCGCGCTGGACGAGGCGAAGGCGGCGAAGCTGGCGGCGGAGCTGTCCGGCACGCTGGGCGGCGATGCCTCATGCGGGATGCCCGCGCTGTTTCCCGGCGGCGCGCAGGTGAAGCCGGACCTCGCGGGCTTCCAGGGTTTGTTGGAGAAGCTGACCGGCGAGCTGCACCGGGTGTCGCTCGGCACGCTCGACAGCTTTTTCGTGCGGATCGCCAAGCGCTTTCCGTACGAGCTCGGGCTGGCGGAGTTCCATTTGTTAGAAGAGGACGCGATGCGGGCGGAGCAGGCGCAGGTGCTGTCGCGGATCTTCCGCGAGGTGCCGGAGCGGCAGCGCGAGGCCTTTCTCGGGGCCTTCCGGCTGGCGACGCATGGCAAGGAGCACAACCGGCTGTGCGATCTGTTGGACGAGTTCCTCGAAAAGCATCACCAGCGCTACCTGTCGGCGCCGGAGCGCGAGCAGTGGGGCAATCTGGATCTGATCTGGCCGGACGGCTGTCCCTGGCCGGAGGTGGAGGATTTCGCCGCGGCGGCGCGCGACGTGGTGGATTTGTTAGAGACGGTGGACGTCGACAAGAAGCCGCACGCGACCTGGCTCAAAGGCTGGGAAGGCGCGGCGGAGTGGTTTGCGAGCTACTCGGCGGGCGACGGGCGCAAGGCTCCGGCGGCGGTGGACCGGACGCTGGTGCTGCTGGAAGAGCTGGCGGCGGGGCAGGCGACCGACTTTTTTTCCAGGATGGAGCACCGGATTTCCGGAGCGCTCGGCCGGGCGATGGTGCGGCTGATCGGCGGCTACCTGCGGGCGGAGATCGAGGCCCGCGCGACGCGGACGGTCGGGCTGTGGTCGCTGCTGTGGGCCTACGAGTCGATCTACGGCACGGAGGTCCGGCGGCGCGGGCGGCTGGGCTTCGCCGACGTGACGCGGCTGCTGGCGGACGGCGGGCTGACGACCGACGGGCGGGCGAGGATCGAGTCCCGTCTCGACGCGCGCTACCGGCAGTGGATGCTCGACGAGTTCCAGGACACCAGCCGCAACCAGTGGGAGGTGCTGGAAGGTCTGTTAGACGAGGCGACGCTCGACCCGGACGGCGAGCGCTCCTTGTTCGTGGTGGGAGATACCAAGCAGGGCATCTACGGCTGGCGCGGGGGCGAGCCGCGCTTGTTTGACGACCTGCTGGCGCGGCCGGGCTGGTCGGGACGGATGTGCGAGTGGGGGATGGAGACTTCGTGGCGCTCGGCGCAGGAGGTGCTGGATCTGGTGAACCTCGTCTGCGATCCGGCGGCGATGCGCGGGCGCT
This sequence comes from Akkermansia muciniphila, assembly GCA_945883695.1. GTDB lineage: Bacteria > Verrucomicrobiota > Verrucomicrobiia > Verrucomicrobiales > Akkermansiaceae > Haloferula > Haloferula muciniphila_A. Next base: position 8,102 of record CAMCYK010000058.1, read on the forward strand.
TTCCGGCGGCCGCGGTGGCGCGGTGGAACTACGTCAAACATCGTAGCGCGCCGCGCGGGACGCCACTGGCGGGCTACGCGGTGGTGATCGATACGGCGGAAGACGAAATCGAGGACGAGGACGAGATCGGCGGCGTGGACGGCGCGCTGCGCGACCTGCTGGCGGAGGTCCGTCCGATCGCGCGCGGCCTGAGCTGCGCGGTGCTGGTGCGGTCGAACGCGAAGGCGCGGAAGATGGTGGATTTCCTGCGGCAGGAGTTTCCCGACATGCCGGTGGAAATGGATGCCGAGGTGGAGCTGGCGCAGGACAATCCGCTGGGGCTGGCCTTGCTCGACCTGTTCCGCTGGCTGGCGCACCCGGCGGACCGCTTCGCGATGGGGCACGTGATGGCGTCGCCGCTGGGTGCGGTGCTGGGAGGCTTCGGCGATGGCCATGTCTCGCGCTGGCAGGCCTGCCGCAAGCGGGTGCTGGAGGCCGGGATGGCGGGGCTGTTGTCCGAACTGGTCGCGGGACTGCGGCAGCGCGGGGCCTTGAATCCCTTCCTCGAGCAGCGGTTGGCGGGAATCCTCCGCGCGGCGCTCGACTACGATGAATCCGGGGGGCGCGAGCTCGACGAATGGGTGGCGCGGCTGGAGTCGCTGAAGCAGCGCGAGTACTCGGCGGAGGGTGCCTTGCAGGTGATGACGGTGCACAAGGCGAAGGGCCTTGAGTTCGACATGGTCGTGCTGCCGGATCTGGCGGGCGGGGCCTTCGACGACCCGTCGAAGGCGGGGATCCTCGAGTTCAAGGATGCCCAGGGACGGATCGAAGGCGTGCTGCTGGCCCCGGGGCGGAAGCTGCTGGAAGCCGACGCGGCGCTCGGGCGGCGCTTCGAGGCATGGTCGGCGGAGCAGTGCTACGAGCGGTTCTGCAATCTTTACGTCGGGCTCACCCGGGCGAAGCATGCCAGCTACGTGCTGCTCCCCAAGGCACCGGCGAATCCGAGTTCGGAGCGGCGCTTCGACCTGTGGATCCGCTCGGTGGCCGGTGACGCGGGCGGGGAAGTCACGTGGAAGGGCAAGTCGCGGGTGACGCTGCATGAGGCGGGCGACGCGGCGTGGCATGACAAGGTCGGCGGCCGCGGGCTGGCAGAGGGGGCGGAGAAAGTCTCCATCACGCTTGGAACCGCCGTCGCACGGTTGGAGCGCACCACGCCGTCGGGGGCGAAGAAGGATTCGCCGGGGATCGTCGCGTCACCGACCGGGATGGCCTTCGGCAGCGCGCTGCACGCGGCGTTCGAGGCGGTCGGGTGGATCGATGGGGAGGTGCCGGTCTTGCCGGCGGGCGATGCGGGGCGGCTGGTGGGCGAACTACTAGAAGTATCGGAGATCCGCGCCCTGTTCGAACGCGGCGGGCGGAAGGTGGACTTGTTCCGCGAGCAGGCGGTGGAGGCGGTCCTTGGCGGAAAGTGGTTGAGCGGGATCGTGGACCGGCTGCATGTGATCCGCGATGGAACGGGCCGGGTCGAGCGCGTCGAGGTGATCGATTTCAAGACGGATGCCGTGGCGACCGCGGAGCAATTGGTCGAGCGCTATGCCGGACAGATGGAGGCTTACCGGGAGGTGATGGCGAAGGCGTTCGGGGGGGTGCCGGTGCGGTGCCTGCTGCTATCGACGAAGCTGCGGGGCTGGGTGGAGGTCGGGTGATTCCAGGGGTGGCGGCACGCAGCCCCGGTGGACCTACTTGCTCACGTTGAAGCGGAACTCGATGACGTCGCCGTCCTTGACGACGTATTCCTTGCCTTCGATCCGCAGCTTGCCGGCTTCCTTGGCGTGGTGCTTGGAGCCGAGCGCGACGAGGTCGTCGTAGTGCACCACCTCGGCCGCGATGAAGCCGCGCTCGAAGTCGGTGTGGATGACGCCGGCCGCGGCAGGGGCCTTGTCGCCCTCGTGGATGGTCCACGCGCGGGTCTCCTGGACGCCGGTGGTCAGATACGTGCGCAGGCCGAGCAAGTGATAGACCGCGCGGATCAGCGCGGACACCCCGGAGTCGCTGATACCCATCTCGCCGAGCATCTCGGCGGCTTCCTCGGGGGTGAGATCGACCAGTTCCTCCTCGATCTTGGCGGAGATGACGACCGCTTCCGCCCCGTGCGCTTCGGCGGCGAACTTGCGGACCCGGGCGACCATCGGGTGCGAGTCGGGATCGGCCATCGCGGCGGCGAGCTCGTCCTCGGCGACGTTGCAGGCGAAGATGGTGCGTTTGTCGGAGAGCAGGAAGAAATCCTTGATCAGCTCGCGCTCGGCATCGGCCAGCGGCAGGGTCAGCGCCGGGTTGCCGTCGTTGAGGTGGGGCATCAGCTTGTCGATCAGCTCGACCTCGGCCTTGGATTCCTTGTCGCCGCTCTTCGCCTTCTTCTCGCGGGAGACGCGGCGTTTTTCCATGGCGGCGATGTCGGCGAGGATCAGCTCGGCGTTGATGATCTCGATGTCGCGGATCGGATCGACGGTGCCGAGTTCGTGGATGATGTCGTCGTTCTCGAAGCAGCGGACGACCTGCACGATCGCATCGGTCTCGCGGATGTTGGCGAGGAACTGGTTGCCGAGGCCGGCGCCTTCGGAGGCCCCTTTCACCAGTCCGGCGATGTCGACGAACTCGATCGCGGTGGGGACCAGCTTCTGCGAGCCGGAGATTTTCGAAAGCACGGCGAGCCGGGGATCGGGCACGACGACCATGCCGACATTCGGGTCGATGGTGCAGAAGGGGTAGTTGGCCGCCTCCGCCTTGCGGGAGCGGGTGACGGCGTTGAAGAGGGTGGACTTTCCGACGTTGGGCAGTCCGACGATTCCGGCTTTGAGCATGGCGCGGCGAGGGTTAGGCGAAGCCCGCCGGATTGCCAACGACCGAATGCGGAACTTGGCGGGAGGGCACGAAAAAGCCCGGCCGCGGCGGCCGGGCGAGCGGGGTCCGGCGTCACCGTCATTCCCCCTTGGGCGGCAGCAGGTCGCCGTCGAGCGCGCCCATGTCGGCGGGCAGCACCGGTTCCTCGAAGTCCACCGGACCGCTGAACATGCTCCAGAAGCGGTTGCGGCGGGATTTCTCGAAGGCGACGGCCTGTTCCTGGCCGGTCGGCAGGGGTTTGAGATCCTTTTCCCGGACTTCCACCACCGGGATCCGCGGGCCGGGCATCAGCTTGGCGATCGAGGTTTTGGATGCCTCGGAAACTTTGGAAAAGCCGCCGACCGTGGCTGTCTTGATCTGATTCACCTGGGCACAGGAGGCGAAGGAGAGGGCGGCGACAACGCAGCAGAAGGGTTTCATGGGAATCGGGGGACGGAGGAGGGGCTGATATCGCAGGGCCGGTCTTGAGGTAACACGCGGAAGCCGGGCTGTCCAAGGCGAATCACGGAGGGGGGCGGATCGCTGGAATCCCAGCGGGCGGGCCGGAAAGTTGTGGATCATTAATAGTTTGGAAATATGAAATAATTTCCGGCTTTTATCCATTCAAATCCGCGAAACCCGCGGCGAATCACAGGGCGCGCGACGCATCGTCTCCGCTCACCTCAACGCGCTTGGAGCACGAGGAAATTGCGGACCGGCCGGTTCCAGATCGGCCGCTGGTGGAGGGGACCGCCCGAAACGTTGGCGGATATCCATAGTTCCGACGAGCGGCCGCCGTCGAGGTTCAAGACGTTGCGGGCGGCGACGTCGCCGACTTTCGCGCCTTCGAGGGCGTTTGCCAGATCGGCGAGCGAAGCGGGGCCGCTGCGAGCGATGAACCAGCCGGTCCCGCCGTCCCAGCCGAGAATCGTCCGCGCGGTCGAGCTTTCGGGGCTGAGACCGGCGACCCGGCGCCCGCTTTCGACAAGGAACGGCCCGCTCTGCAAGAGTTCCCGCGACGAGCCGGCCGATTCGCGGCGGACCAGGGCGGGCGTTCCGTCATCGACGAAAAGGCCGGCACCCAGGGAGGACGCGCGGTTCAGACTGCCGGACCGCTTGCCATTCGCGATCACGAGACCGAGCGGGCTGCCCTCCGGGGTAAAGAAGCCGCCATTCACCGCCGCGACGCCGCCCCGCGCGCTGGCGGCGGCTTTGGCGTCCGGCCAGAGCGACCCGGGCCCGCCGGGTTGATCGGCGATCACCAGCCGGTGGGTGCGGCTGTCGAACGTGACGGCGGTGAAGGAGATTCCCGCGAGGGTGGCGGTCACCCGCCGCGGCATCCGGGCGGGCGCTTGGATCGGCGGGGCGAGCGGGGCAGGTGGTGGTTTTTCGCCGGCGAGCCGTGGTTCCGGGGGGAGCGATGTCGGGGGAGCCGCCACGGGGCCGTCCGGCGCCCAGGGTGAGCACGCGGCCACGGAGGCAAGCAAGAGGGAAACGAGGATTCGCGACATGCGGGATGGCAGCATGGCCGCACGGCCAAGGACAATCCCGCACCTTGAATTTCCGAACGGGTGATTTCCCGCGGGCTGCGGGGCGGAGCGTCCGCTGGGGGCGCGGAGCCTGCGGCCCGCAGAAGCGAGGGGACGGCGGGTTTTGGCGATGCGGGCTGGAACGGGCGGCGGAGCGAAGGGACCGCTCTGCGGGGCGGAGCCTCCGCGCCCCCGGTGGTGCCTGCGGCCCGCGGAAGCGCGATCCCCACAAGCAGGCGACGTCACGCCGGCTTCCGGGCGATCGCCAGCAAGGTCTGGAAATTCGGCGGCTCGGGCTCGCGATCGACCACGGCGGTTTCGACCCCGATGAAGCCGGCGTTTTCGAGCATCCCCGCCAGCTCGCCCTCGCCGAAGCCGAGCCAGACATCGGCGTAAAGCTCGCGGGCTTCCTCGAAGCCGTGCTGGAGCAGATCGAGCACCACCAGTTGTCCGCCCGGTTTGACGATCCGAAAGGCCTGCTCCAGCGCCTTCTGCGGGCTGCCCGCGTGGTGCAGCGCCTGGCTGAGGAAGGCAAGATCGACCGAGGCGTCATCGAGCGGCGGCTGCTCGATATCGCCGAGCCGGTATTCCAGGTTCTTCAAGTCGTGGCGTCGCGCCAGTTCGCTGCCGAACTCGACCATCTTCGGCGAGAGATCCACCGCGATCACCCGCGCGGCCTGGCGGGCGAGCATTTGGGCAAGCGTCCCTTCGCCGGCACCGAGGTCCGCGACCACGCCGTGGTTGGTGACCTTCAGCAACGCTTCGGCCAGGCCCTTCCAGGAGCGGCCGGGCACGTAATCCTTGCCGAAGCGGCCCGCCAACTCGTCGAAATAGGCGCGGGTCTTGTCGCGGCGCTTGCGCTGGAGATGGCGCAGCGCCGCGGCGTCCTTGGCGACCTCCGGCAGCTCCTTCGCGGCCTCTTTCGCCAGATCGGATAACGCCGGCGCCATCTCGGACCGGTAGAAATTGTGCTTTCCGCTGCGCTCGTCGCGAACCAACCCGCCGCCCTTGAGCTGCGACAGCTGGGTGGAAATCCGGCTCTGCCCCATCCCCAGCAATTCCTGCAAGTCGGCCACGCTCAGTGCCTCGGCTTCCAACAGGAGCAAAATCCGCAGCCGCGTGGGGTCGGTCAGCAGCTTCAGAGATTTCAGCATTGACGGCATGGACAAATCAATACATCAACCCATCGCGATTTGACGATACGAAAATTGACCCGACCATGAGCACCTACATTTTCTCTTCCGAGTCCGTCGGCGAAGGCCATCCGGATAAAGTGGCCGACACCATTTCCGATGCCATCCTCGACGCCTGCCTGGCCTACGACCCCAAGAGCCGCGTCGCCTGCGAGACCTTCGTGAAAAGCAACGTGGTCGTGGTCGGCGGCGAGATCACCATTCCCAAGCTCCAGAACCCGAAGAAGGGCACCACCAAGCCCATCGACGAGGTGATCAACGTCGGCAAGATCATCCGCGATGCCGTCCGCGGGATCGGCTACACCAACACCGACGACGTCTTCCACGCCGACCAGATCTTCATCACCAACTACCTGACCATCCAGAGCCCGGACATCGCCCAGGGAGTCGATGCCAAGGGCGCGGAAGGCAAGAAGCACCAGGAACAAGGCGCCGGCGACCAGGGGATCATGTTCGGTTACGCCTGCAACGAGACGCCGGAGCTGATGCCCGCGCCGATCATGTATGCCCACCGCCTCGGCCGCGAGCTGACCCGCATCCGCAAGGCCGGCAAGCTCGCCACCTGGCTGCGCCCCGACGCCAAGTCGCAGGTCTCGGTCGAATATGTCGACGGCAAGCCGACCCGCATCGTCAACGTGGTGATCTCGACCCAGCACGCCGCCGGTGTCCCCCATGCCGAGATCGAGAAATTCTGCATCGAGCAGGTGATCAAGAAGGTCCTGCCGAAGGACATGCTCACCGCCGACACCGAATACCTGATCAACCCGACCGGCAACTTCGTGATCGGCGGTCCGCAGGGCGATTCCGGCCTGACCGGCCGCAAGATCATCGTCGACACCTATGGCGGCATGGGCCGCCACGGCGGCGGTGCTTTCTCCGGCAAGGACCCGAGCAAGGTCGACCGCTCCGCCGCCTACATGGGCCGCTGGGTCGCCAAGAACGTGGTCGCCGCCGGCCTCGCCGAGAAGTGCGAGATCCAGTTCGCCTACGCCATCGGCCACCCGCTGCCGGTCAGCGTGCATGTCGATACCTTCGGCACCGGCACCCATTCCGACGCCGACATCCTCGCCGCGGTTTTGAGCGTGTTCTCCTTCAAGCCCGCCGACATCGTCAAGCAGCTCAACCTGCTGCGCCCGATCTACGGCAAGTCCACCAATTACGGCCACTTCGGCAAGGACGACTCCGACCTGACCTGGGAGAAAACCGACAAGGTGGCAGCGCTGAATAAGGCGCTGCGCTGAGACGCAAGACGCAAGACTGCAAGATTCAAGACCTGACCAACCAGGGAGTTGCCATGCCTTTGCATCACTTTGAGGAACTGGAAGTCTGGAAGCGTAGTTCGCGGCTTGCGGTCTCGATTCTGGAACTCATCGAGCCCGTGAAGCTTTATGCTTTGCGGGACCAGATGGCGCGCAGTTGTATTTCGGTTCCTTCGAACATTGCCGAAGGGGCCGAACGGGAGAGCGACCGGGAGTTCCGCCGCTTTCTCGCGATCGCTAAAGGCTCGGCAGGTGAACTCCGGACCCAGCTCTACATCGGGATTCGCGCCGGTTCCTTCACTGCTGATGCAGCGAACCCTCTGATTGAAGAGTCCAAGCAGATCGCCTCCATGATCGAAGGCCTTCGCAAGCGACTCGGCGGCGGAGGCCTCTTCAACGCTATGTTCGGCTGGTTTTTCTAGTCTTGAGTCTTGCGTCTTCAAGTCTTGCGTCTCCATTCCGCCTCACCATTCAACATCGAAACGACAGAAACATGAGCTTCACAGATTACAAAGTCAGGGACATCGGCTTGGCCGATTTCGGCCGCAAGGAAATCGAGATCGCCGAGCACGAGATGCCCGGCCTGATGGCGACCCGTGCCAAGTACGGTCCGGAGAAGCCGTTGCAGGGCGTGCGCGTCATGGGCTCGCTGCACATGACGATCCAGACCGCGGTGCTGATCGAGACGCTGGCCGATCTCGGCGCCGAGGTGCGCTGGGTTTCCTGCAACATCTTCTCGACCCAGGACCACGCCGCCGCGGCGATCGCCGCCGCGGGGATCCCGGTCTTCGCCTGGAAGGGCGAGACGCTCGAGGAGTACTGGTGGTGCACCTGGCAGGCGCTGGTCAATCCCGCCGGCCTCGGCCCGCAGCTGATCGTCGATGACGGCGGCGACGCGACCTTGCTGATCCACAAGGGCTACGAGCTCGAGAACGGTTCCGACTGGGTCAACACCCCGTCCGGCAACCACGAGGAGCAGGTGATCAAGGACCTGCTCAAGGACGTGCATGCCAAACAGCCGGGCATCTTCGCGAAGATCGTGAAGGATTGGAAGGGCGTCTCGGAAGAAACCACCACCGGCGTCCACCGCCTCTATCAGATGGCCAAGGCCGGCACCCTGCTGGTCCCCGCGATCAACGTGAACGACTCCGTCACCAAGTCGAAGTTCGACAACCTCTACGGCTGCCGCGAGTCGCTGGTCGACGGCATCAAGCGCGCCACCGACGTGATGATCTCCGGCAAGGTCGGGGTGGTCTGCGGTTACGGCGATGTCGGCAAGGGCTGCGCCCAGGCGCTGCGCGGCCAGGGTGCCCAGGTCGTGGTGACCGAGGTCGATCCGATCTGCGCGTTGCAGGCGGCGATGGAGGGCTTCCGCGTGCTGACGCTCGAGGACACCCTCGGCTGGGGCGACCTCTACGTCACCACCACCGGCAACTTCGACATCATCCGGCTGGAGCACATGGAGAAGATGAAGGACCAGGCCATCGTCTGTAACATCGGCCACTTCGACAACGAGATCCAGATCGACAAGCTCAACAACGCGCCCGGCGTGGTGCGCACCAACATCAAGCCGCAGGTCGACAAGTACACCTTCCCGGCCGGCAACAGCATCTACATGCTGGCCGAAGGCCGTCTGGTGAACCTCGGCTGCGCCACCGGCCACCCGAGCTTCGTGATGTCCAACAGCTTCACCAACCAGACGCTCGCGCAGATCGACCTGTGGAAGAACAAGGACACCAACAAGCCGGGCCAGGTGACGGTCCTGCCGAAGCACCTCGACGAGGAGGTCGCGCGTCTCCATCTGGCGAAAGTCGGGGCGAAGCTGACGATCCTGACCCAGGAGCAGGCGGACTACATCAACGTGCCGGTGGAAGGTCCGTTCAAGGGCGAGACCTACCGGTATTGAAGTTCCAAGTCAGGAAAGTTCGAAGTTCCAAGTTCGAAGTTCGAAGTTCCAAGAAGGCCCCGCCGGTTCGTCCGGCGGGGTTTTTTTGATGGGAGTGTCGCCTTCAAGGCGACATGACCATGGTCGGGCGGCATCCTGCCGCCCATTGGAGTGTCGCCTTGCAGGCGACATGACGATGGGCCGGGCGGCATCCTGCCGCAGTCCAAGGACGAGGGTCTCGGTTCATCGGCTCTTGCAGCGGCCGGCGGAGCCGGGGGCCATGGACTGCGGCAGCCTGCTGCCGCTTTCCCTCCGTCAGCCTGCTGACGGGTCGGGGGACTCCACAGCAGGCTGTGGCAACAGAGCGGCAGCGGGCTGCACGCAGTCCAAGGTGCCACCTGGGGCGCGGAGGCTCCGCCCCGCGGGACGACGGGTGGTTTTCACTCGTTGGCGTTGCGGGCGGGCGGCGCGCGTCGAGGCTGCCGGGACCGGCTTTGCACCGGCGTCAGGCGGAGATGTAAGGAGTGTTGACCTGTGGTCAACGCGGGAGTGTCGACCACAGGTCGACACTCCTTACCGGCGCTGTTCCAGCGGCCGTTCTGCGGGCCGGTGGCTCCGCGGTCCCAGGGGGGGGGCGAATCCCGGCTCACGTCGCCGGGGCGACTTTTTGGAGAAGGCGGCCGAGGACGAAGGCGGCGAGGGGGATGAGGAGCAGGGCCATCAAGTTGGGAAACATGAGAATCGTCTGATAGTCCCCCCACAACCTCTTGGGCATTCCAATCGCGAGTGGTGCGGCAGCGATGAAATCGACCAATGGGATCCCGGCCAGAAGTCCTGATACGTATTTCGGGATCGGTTTCCGGTAGCGAGTGAGGCAGAGGGCAAGCCAGATGACGTAGGGCAATATCCCGATCAGGCCAGCAACGGGAAATCGGGCAAAGAACCAGCAGGACATTGCGAGAACTGGCAATGCCAGGAGCGCTTTGGAAAAGGCAAGCGGACCGGGTGGCGGGTCCGCCATGCCCTCGTAGCGAGCCGAGAGCGTCAGCCCGGCAATGTAGGCGAAAAGCCCGGTGGCCAGCATGCCAATGAACGCAAACGACGCAAGATTGCCCGTTCCCATGCCAAATCCCTGCCGTGGAAAAAACGCCATGAAGCCGAGAAGATAGAGTCCCGAGCGGCAAAGTCCCATGGGGATGATGGACCAAAGGGTCCGCTTGTGCAGCCAAGTATAAAGGGCAATCAGCCCGGTGATTGCCAACGCGCAAAGTCCACAATGCAGCCGGACTGAAAACGCCAAGGCGATGCCAACAAGCGAAGCGAAGATGGACGCGACCAGATAACTGCCCGGTTTGAAGAGACGGGAAGGCAATGCTCGCTCGGGACGCTTGGATTCATCCCAACCGCGGTCGAACCAGTCGTTGGCCAGATTACCGGAAAAATAGAGGCAAAGCCCGGCCCCGGCCAGAGTTGCCGCTTGATGCCAGTCGGTGATGAGCTCCGCCATCGGGAGAAATGAAGAGTTCACGCTTCCGAAGCTCTTCCAGTCGATGACCAGAAATATGGGGCCCGCCATATAGCCCAGCCAAACATTGCTCACCACGCTCGGCGCGTTGGCGATGCGGAGGGTGGCGAGGAGGGCGCGGAGGCGGGACATGCTTTGAAAACTGAAATGCTGAAAAACTGAAAAGCTGAAAGGTGGTGCATTTCAGTCGCCCAGCACCCACCGGTATTCCGCGGCGATTTGTTCCTCCACCGGGCGCTGCATGGCGGTCGGAAGCACGCCCCAGGTGTAGGTTTCGATCTCCCAATGCGAGCAGAGGTCCGGCACTTCCTCCGCGAGTCGCAGCGCGTCGCGGGCGTGCTGGCGGGTGCTGCGCAGCGGCTCGGCTGGCGCGGCGTCGAGCGGGATGTGGAAATGGACGCGCCATTGCTCGGCGTCGCGGCCGTCGGCGCTGGCGAGCGAGGCGAGGCCGTCGGGGAGGTCGGTGAAGCGCTCGATCCGGCCGTCGGGGTGGCGGGCGATGACCTGGTGGAGATAGGTCGGCTCGTCGAAAGCGCTGACGGCCTCCACCGCGTGCGGGACCCGCGGGTCGAGGGCGAGGGCGGAGGAAAGATGGATCTTGGAGATGCGCAGGCCTTCGCCGCGGAGGGCCATCAGCGAAGCACGGGCTTCCTCGTACTGGAGCGCGAAGTGGCAGCAGTCGTAGTTGATCCCGATCCGCCGCTTGATCTGCTCGTGGTCCGGCGCGGCCTCGAGCAGGCGGTCGAAGAAACGGAGCGTCTCCTCGGTGTTCTCGAAATGGCCGCGCGGTTCGGGCTCCATCCCGAGATGAAGGTCGCGGCCGGAAACCTCGCTCAAGGCGTCGAGGAAGGCGGCGAGCTCGATCAGGTGGTCGTGGATCAGCGCCTCGTCCGCGCCGAACTCCTTGAAGGAGCCGGGCAGGGTGGAGACCGAGCCGTCGAGGCCGTCCGGCACCAGTTCGGAGACGATGGTGAACAGTTCCTTGGTGTATTCGAGGCGGGCGGGGTCGGTCCAGTCGGGGCGGAAGACGTTTTGTTTGACCCGGGTGCCGTGGAAATCGCCGTAGGGGAAGCCGTTGATGGTGAACACGTAGGCGTTTTCGGCGGCGAGCCAGTCCTTGAAGCCGTAGAGGAAGTCACCGCTCAGCAATTCGGTGGCAGCCCTCGCCGAAAGCCGGAGGCCGATCGCGAAGGGCTGGTCCGGGGCGACCAGGTCGCGCACCCGCATCGCATGGAGATCGAGCGCGCGGAAGGTGCTCGGCCAGTCCTCGGCGGGGTGGATGTTGGTGCAGTAGGCGAGGTGGCCGTGGGGAAAGCGCATGGGGGGAGGATGGGGAATCTGGGGCGCGGGGCAAGGTTGGGGTGAGGGGGGAAGGGGCAGAGCGCTTCGGGGGAGCATTCGAAGCCGGTCTGAAGATCAGCGCTCCCGGGTTTAAGGGGCGGGAAGCGGGCCGAGCGTGGCAAGCCAGGCATCGAGGTCGGCGGCGGCTTCGGCAGTGGCGGCGAGCTGGCGGGCCAGGTCGGGCTGGCCGCGCTGTTTTTCCAAGGCGGCGAGCTCGAGCAGGCGGGCGACATGTGCGTCGCGGATCCGGGCGGCCTTGGCAAGATAGGCGGCATCGATCGACTGCTCTTTCTCAAGGCAACCGCGGGCGACCTTGAGCATGCGGTCGGAGAAATCGCCATCGGGTTTTTCCGGCAGATTGCCGGGGACGCGGTTGCCGCGGACGCGGGCCTTCAGGGCCTCGATCCGCGGCTTCCAGCGGGTGATCTCGCCCTTGTTGTTGGTCCGCAGCCACGCGTCGAGGTTGAAGGCGAAAGCGCGGGCATTCTCCGTCAGTTCGGCCTGGCGCTGCTGATCGGCGGCGGCCACCAGGATGGCGGCCTTTCCTAACAAATCGGCGGGACCTTCCCGTTGCGGCGGCCCGGTCGGCCCGGCGGCATCGCGGCTCCATTCGATGACGAAGCCGGACGCCTCGGCGGCGGGATCCGCGGGCTGCCAGCCCGCGCCCGGCACCATCCGCAGCGCACTGCCTTGGCCGGGCTCCGCGGCCGGATCCCAGCGGGCGAAAGTCCACGCTTCGCCGCTGTCCCAGCGCCATTCGGAGTCGCTCAAGGCACCGCCCAGCCAGAGTCCTTTCGGGAAGTCGGCCGCGGTGACCCGGGCGTCGATCCAGTCGGCCTCGGCGGGGGTGGCCGGGACCATCAGATGACCGCCGCCGAGAGCCGCCAGATCGCGGGCAGCGGTGGCGTTGACCGCGCGGGAGACGATCAGGAAATGCCGCTCGCCGTCCGACAGGGTGCCCGGCGGGTAAGCCGGCGCGGGGCTATCGAGCGAGGCCTTGGTGCGGGCGAGCACGGCTCCCAGGCTGGCGGGATTCGAGCCGTCGCGCTGCCACTGGATGAGGAACGGATGACGGTCCGCATCGCCGCGGGCCCGCACGCTGCCGTCAGCCGCCACGGCGGCGAAAGTTCCCTCGCCGGCGGCGAGGGCGTCCAAGGGCGAACCGTCGATCCCGAACCATTGCTCGCCGTGCTTGCGGGCACCGAGCCACAGCGACGAGCGGGCGGGATCGGTCGCGGCGGCCTCCGCCAGCTGGCTGGCCAGCCAGGCAAGGTCGTCAGCCTGACCGGCGAGCGGAAGATGGCCGCCGTAGGCGTCGGCAAAGCCGTTGGCCTGCGACCAGGTCATCGGAGTGGCGACCAGGAAGAAGTCCGAGGTGCCGCGGGAAACGGTGCCGACCGGCATCGCGTCGCGCTTTCCCGCGGCGAGATCGGTGCGCAGGCGGATCAGCGACTGGGCGGGCGAGAGGATTTCGGGCGCGGCGGGCGGCTCGGCAGGGGGGGGCGGCTCGGGTTCGGGTTCGGGTTCGGGTTCGGGTTCGAAGAGGGGAGGAGATTCGAAGTCCGGAGCTTCGGCGGGCGGGGTGGGGGGATCCTGGTGCGGGGCGGTGACCGGTGCGGTGGCGCTTGCCGGCGCGGCGTCGTGTTGAGCCATCAACGGGTGCTCCGCTTCCCGCGTGGCAAGGGTGCTCCGGTACTTCTTCCAGGTGAAAGCGACGGCGAGGATCAGCCCCGCGATGATGACGAGATTGCGGGCCAAGGCAGCGTGGCCGGAACCCGCGCGGCGTTGGCGCCGCGGGTGCTGCTCCGGGCTTTCAGTCGTCTCGACCGGCTCCCGCTTGGCGCGATGGGCGGCGGCGCGTTCCCGGCGGTTCGATCGTTTCATGCGCGGCGTGGGTTGAATGCCGGACTTGCGGCAACGGCGGTTCGGGCCGGTCCGGTGGGGGCCGGCGGCGGATTCGAGCGGAAAATGATCGGGCGGGATCGCATGCGGAGCGGGAAACGTTGGGGGAATGAGGCGTATTTCGGGCGCCTTTGCAACCGATGCGCGCATTCCCGAGTGTGACAGCAGGAGAAACATCGGCGGCCGCGGGGCGTTTTGTCGGAATGATCGCGCGGACCCTGCTGATCCTCTTCCTGCCGATGCTCCCGCTGGCGGCCCAGTTTGGCCGCGACGAGGAATATCCGCGGATCCATGACCCCTCGACGGTGATGCGGGAAGGCGGGGACAACTGGTGCCTCGCCACCGGCAACGGGGTGAACTTGCTCAGGCAGCAGGCGGACGGCCGCTGGAAGCGCGAGGCGCCGGTGTTCCGCGGGTATCCGGCGTGGCACCAGGCCGAGGTGCCGGAAAACAAGGGGCACCTGTGGGCGCCGGACATCATCCGGATCGGCGACAGGTGGTTCGTCTACTACTCGGTCTCGAGCTTCGGATCGCAGCACTCCGCGATCGGGCTGGTGACCGGGAAGTCGCTCGACCCGGCGTCGAAGGACTACGGATGGAAGGACGAGGGCGTGATCCTGCGTTCGCGGCGCGGCGACCGCTTCAACGCGATCGATCCGGCGCTGGTGATGGACGGCGGGAAGCTGTGGATGAGCTTCGGCTCGTTCTGGGAGGGGATTTTCCTGGTCGAACTCGATCCGGTGACGGGCTTGCGCAAGGACGACCAGCCGCCGCGGAAGCTGGCGATGCATCCGGAGATCGAGGCACCGTTCATTCACCAGGAGGGCGGGTGGTATTATCTCTTCGTCAACTGGGGCAAGTGCTGCCGCGGGGTGGACAGCACCTACGAGATCCGGGTCGGGCGATCGAAGGCGATCAGCGGGCCCTATCTCGACCGGAACGGTGACGACTTGAAGGACGGCGGCGGCACGGCGGTCCTCGCGACGCGGGGCCGCTTCATCGGGCCGGGGCACGCGTCGATCTTCGTGGATAAGGGCAGGCAGATGCTGGTGCACCACTTCTACGACCGCGAGCGCCGCGGGCGGTCGGACCTGCGGATGCTGCCGCTGGAGTGGCGGGACGGGTGGCCGGTGGTGAAGTAGCGCGAGGTTGCACCTTGCGCGCGTCTGGCGGCCCGCTCACAGGAAGGAAACGAAGGGATTCAACCGGCTGTCCCCCATCACGACGTGCAACGTCGTGCTACTTCTTCAGAAGCGCCAGCTCATCCCGATCGTGAAGCCCAGCGCGTCGATGCCCGGATTCGGCGAGGTCTGGCCGCCGTTCGAGTGGTGGATGAAGTAGGCCCCGCCAAGCAGCGAGAGATTCGGCGCGATCTCCTGCCGGATGCCGAGCTGGGAGAACCAGTTCAGCGTGAAGTCCTGGCCCTGGCCTGCCGGATCGCCGGTCGAGTTGGTCCAGCCGACGCCGCCACCGATGGAGAAAAACAACGAGGTCTTCTCGTTGGGAAACCAGTATTCGATCGACGGCGCGCCATTGATGCCGAAGTAGAAGTCTTCCGGGCCTTCGGCGATCGTTTCCATCAGCAGCGAAACGCGGCTGCGGACCACCAGGCGCGCGCCGTTTTCATCCTCCCACCAGTTCAGCACCACCGGACTGCGCAGCGTGAACTGGGTCGGGACGATCTCGTAGTCGATCGCCGTGTTGTTGCCGACGTTCCAAAGGTAGCCGGACTCAAGCGTCAGCTCCCAGGCCTCGGCGGGGTGATCGGCGGCCAGGACGGGAGCGGCGAACAAGACGACGGCAAGGGCGGCTTTCATAAGGGTCTTTCTTTGGCACTTGGAACTTTCTCCACTTGGAACTTCAAAGGTAGTCCTCCTCCTCCTCCTCCCCCGGCACCGGCGGGATCAGGTCCTCGCGCTGGAGCAGGCGCTTGATGTCGAGGTCCTCGAGCAGGTCCTGCGGCGTGCGCAGCACGGTCATCGCGTACGGCGCGATGCGGTCGGTCTCGGCGACGGCGCAGTGGACCATCGAGGACACGATATCGCCGTCGTAGAGCTCCTTTTCGAAGATGTTGGTGATGCGGAAGACCAGGCGCTGGCGGTCGAGGTCGAACTCGAAGCCGCCGAGGTTGAGCGACTTGTTGGCGCGGGCCAGCAGTTCTAACAGGTAAGGCTGGTGGTCCTCGTCGAGCGGCAGCGGGATTTCGCCCATCACCGCGAGCGCGTTCATCGGGGTGTAGGCCTGGACGACCATCTCGATCCGGGTGTGGTGGCCGGAAAAGACGGCGCGCAGGACATCGCGGCCCTCGACCAGTTCGCAGTGCCAGCTGTTGCGCCCGAAGGCTTCTTCGACGGAGAGGATCTGGCGGGATGGCGGGCGCATGCGGGGAGGGTGTACGGGGGAGTGACTGTCGCCAAGATCTCTTCGTTTTCGATCCGGGGTGTCTCTGTTGGGGAAGCCGGAGGTCGAATGAATGGCGGGAGCGGGGTTTCAACCGCGAAATCGCGCGAAAGGGCGCGAAATTTGGAACAGCCCAATGCTTCTCTTATTTCCCTGCCTTTAAGATTTTGCGTCCTTTCGCGCGATTTCGCGGTTAAATGGAAAGTTTGCATGCCTTGGGTTGTGCCACGTAAACCTGATGGTTCATCTGATGTCCATACGCTCGGTGGCAAGCGCTTGGACTTTATCCCAATCCGGAAGGCTCTTGATTTTTCGGGTCCTTCTTGCGGCCCATGCGGAAGTTGGAATCATGACGAACGTCATGGCCGCAAAGAGCACCAGTAGGCGATCGCCGGAGTATCGTGACGCCAGACCGTCAGCCTCATCGCGAGCGTCCAAAGTGCGCCGAACGGCAGGGCTTGGAGAAACAACCGGTGAGCAGAACCGGCGTACAGCGGCGGCCTTGCTTCGCATCCCAGTAGCCAAAGCATCCGGTAGAACCAGGGCTTTGCCTCGCGCGGTGAGGCGCCAAGCGTGACGAGCACCTCCGCACAGGCCGCCATGGTGGGGGCGGGCGATGGCTTTTCGCGGGGTGCCTCGTAAGGGTTCATCCGGTCTCGGCGGTCTTGGGCGTCAGGGGGGCGGAGCCGTCGGACCGTCGGCGCTCTTGAAGCGGCCCCGGATCGCCCTAGCCAGGAGTTCGCGGCGGTCCCTGGCGAGCGGCGAGAGCGAAAGGTGGATGCCTGAAGTTCTCTCCGGATTGAAATGGAGGGTCAGGCGGCGCTGGTCGATCTCCGCGGAGTCGATCTGCTGCCAGAGGATGACCTGCATCGTCGCCTCGGGCCGGAACAGCGGGAAGACCTCCACGCCGATCGGGCTGAGCAGGATGTAGGCGTGCTTGGTGCAGCGCCAGGCGAGGCGGACCAGGCCGGCGGCGAGGGCCAGCGGGACGAAGCCCCAGGCGGGGTGGGGGAGCTGCGGGTTCTCGGCGAGATGGGGCGTCAGCAGGAAAAATACCAGCCCCGCCATGATGCAGACCGCCGCCGCGATCCAGAAGCCCGCGGCCTGGCCGGCGCGGGTGAAGCGCAGCTCCTTGGCGGGTTCGGCGACGGACATGCGGGGACGGTGAAGTTCCAAGCGGGAAGTGCCAAGTTCCAAGCGCGGCGGGGAGATTCCGCTTGCCCGCGCCGAAGATTGGCGTTTCCTCGTGGGCGTGCGCGGCTTGCTGACATGGCTGATGGTGCTCGGCGTTTTCGCCGGGCTCTCGTCGCGTGGGCTGGCCATCGGCCATTCGCACGAACACGGTCACGACCACGATCACGGGTCGGAGCACGGTTCCCCGTGTCACGGCCACGAGGAGCCGGATCATGATGAGCCGGCGACCGATTGCCCTTCGAATTGTCCGCCGGGCGACCATCACCACCATCATGCCTGCTGCGGAGCGCTGCCGCTGGCGGTTGATATCGCCGCCCCGGGCTGCCGGCTCCCGCTGCCCGATTCGTTCCTGCTGGGCCTCCAGTCGTTGAGGTTGGTCCCGCCCGACGGGCCGGTCTTCGACTTGGACAAGCCGCCGCTGATTTGAGCGCCCTTTGATCGCGCTCCATCGTGCCCGCGTGGCGCGATGTTGATTCCGTCCGGGCCCTTTCCGCCCGAAGGATTCCCCTGTTAGACCAGCTTGTCCAATACCCGTGCCCGCGGTGGCACCGGCTCATCCTTTCCTGACATCATGTCCACCCATCGTCTGTGCGCCCTGTTGGCGTTCGTATCGACCCTCATCCCCCTGTCCGCCGAGCCCGGCGTGGTGGTCTCGCTCGCCAGTATCGGCGACCGCGTCCGCGCCCAGAATCCCGACCTCGCCGCCGCCCGCCTGCGGATCCGCGAGGCGCTCGGCCGCATGAACCAGTCCGGCCGCCTGGCGAATCCGGAACTCGAGGCCGGCTTCCAGCACGATCCCCGGATGCGCGAGCGCTCGTTCGAGATCGGCTTCACCCAGCGCTTCCCGGTCACCGGCCGGCTGGCCTTTGAGAAGCAGGTCACGCTCATCGAATACCAGGCGTCCGAAGCCGAGGTCCGCGAAGTCGAGCGGCGTCTCATCGCGGAAGCCCGCGAGGCGGTGGTGAATGTGCTGGCGATCCGCCAGCGGCGCGAATTGCTCGGCGAGCAGGCCGGGCTGGCGGGCGAGTTCGCCGGCGTCCTCGCCGCCGCCGCGGAGAAGGGCGAGGGGTCGGCGCTCGATGCCGGCCAGGCGCAGCTCGAAGCCGCCGGGCTGGCGGTCGGGATGCGCCAGCTCGATGCCGCCGAGGCCGCGGCGGTCGGCACGCTCAAACCACTGCTCGGGATCCGGCCGGGCGAGCCGCTGCACGTCGGTGGCACGCTGCCGGCGCCCGCTTTGCCCAAGGCCGGGGTCGATCCCGCGCGCCGCCCGGATTTCCAAGCCGCCGTGCTGGGTGCCCGCGCCGCCGGCGAGGGCGTGACCTTGGAACAGGCGAGGCGCTACGACGATGTGGAAGCCGGCCTGTTCGCCGCCGCGGAGCGCACGGAGGACGCGCCGGAGGGCTACGACAAGGAGGCGCTCGTCGGGCTGCGCTTCAAGATCCCGCTGCCGCTTTGGAACAAGAACGAAGGGGCGATCGAGGAGGCGCAGGCCCGCAAGGAGCGCAAGGAGCTGGAAGCCACCGCGCTCGGCCGCTCGATCCGCCTCGAAGCGGAGGCCGCTCGTGCCGAGATGGCGGAATGGGCCAAGCTGTTAGGCGAGCTGGGAGAAAATTTGATGCCGCTCGCCGACCAGCAGTCCGCGGCCGCCGAGGATGCCTTCCGCAAAGGGCAAGGCGAACTCCAGGCGGTCTTCCGCTCCCGTGAAAAGCGCCTCGAGCTCTCGTCCGCGAGGCTCGACGCCCTGCGCGGCTTCCACCTCGCCCGCGTCCGCTACGAAGCCGCCATCGGCCAACCTTGAATCCGTGACCGTCATGAAATTTTCCATTCTTCTCTCTCTCCTCACCGCGTCCGCGCTTGCCGCCGACAAGCCGGCCCGCAATGAAACGTCGGTCGTCCTCGACGCGACCGGCGTCAAGAACCTCGGAGTCGAAACCAGCCCGGCCGAGGAAGCCGCTTTCGAGCGCACCGTCTTCGTCCTCGGCGAGATCGAGCACACCTGCGAGAGCCACGCCGTCCTCTCCAGCCGCGTCGCCGGCCGGATCGTGGAGGTCCTCCAGCACGAGGGCGACTTCGTCAAAAAGGGCGAGTTGCTGGTCCGCGTCGAAAGCCGCCAGCCGGGCGACCCGCCGCCGGTGATCGAGCTGACCGCCCCGGCCAATGGCCTGGTGATCCGCTCCGAAGCCCACCTCGGCGCGCCGGTCGAGCCGGACAAGGAGTTGATGGAGATCCTCGACCTGTCGACCGTCTGGGTGAACGCGAAAGTGCCGCAGCACCAGGCGGCGATGCTCGCCGAAGGGCTGGCCGCGAAGGTGCGGGTGCCCGCGCTGGGTGACGAGGAGCGGGAGGCGAAGTATCTCCGCCCGGGCGTCGGCGCGGACGCTTCGAAGGGCAGCGTCGATGCCATCTTCGAACTGCCGAACCCCGGCAACACGCTCCGCCCCGGGATGCGCGCCGAGCTTTCGCTGATCGCCTCGAAGCGCGACGGGGTGCTGAGCATTCCCCGCGAATCCCTGCAGGGCGACCGCTCGGGCCGCTTCGTCTTCATCAAGGACTACGAGCTCGAGAACACCTTCGTCCGTACCCCGGTGACCGTCGGCGAGATCAGCGGCGAGCGGGTCGAGATCGTCGGCGGGCTCTTCCCCGGCGACGAGGTGGTGACCCGCGGCGCCTACGCCCTGTCCTTCGCCGGCAAGGGCAATACCTCGCTCAAGGAGGCGCTCGATGCCGCCCACGGCCACCCGCACAACGAGGACGGCACCGAGATGACGAAGG
>CAMCYK010000059.1 GCA_945883695.1 Akkermansia muciniphila
GACGGATGGCCCGCTGTGGAGGTTGCAGCCGTCTCTCCCCGGCGTTCCGCAACTCCAGCGGGTCAGTTCATGCTCTCGCGCAGTTCGCGGAGCACCACGTCGGAGTCGGTGACCCGGATCAATCCGATCCGCGGGTATTCAAGATCGACGATCATGTAAACGGTGACCGCCGATAGCGCGCCATAGCGCGCCAGGCACGTGGTTTAAAAAATTTGGCTGGATCTGCCTGATGGTCAACGAGGTAAGGAACGCAATTCGCTGCTGAAATCCGGGGCGGATCGAAGGCGGATGGGGTGTGCGCGGGCTTGACCTCCCCGTGGCCTTGCGATGGGTTTATTCCATGCTGGCGTGGAAAAGTTATGGCTTCGTGGCCTTGGCAACGGGCCTGGCGTTCTTCGCGGGGCGTGGCGGGCGGCCGGCGGCGGTTCCCGCGATGCCAGCGGCCGTCGAGCCACCGATGGCTCGGGAGGTCCGGATGAGCGCGGCGGAGGCGGTGGCGCGGCAAGCGGAGGATCCGGCGGCGGTGATCGGGTGGATCCGCGGCGCGGCGCCCGACGAGCTGGCAGGGGTGATCGCGGAACTGATGCCGTTGCCCCGCGAGGCGGCGTGGCGGCGACTCGCCGAGGACGATCCGGCGCGGCTCGCGGCGCTCTTAATCGACGGCCCCGCGGCGCTGCGCCACGGGGGATCGTGGCTCCGCTGGCTCGACTGGCTGGCGGCCCGGCAGCCGGCGCTGCTTGAAGAGCGGCTGGCCGGGACGGAGCTGAACGAAACCCTGCGCCGGAATTTGGAGGAGGCGCTGCGGAGCGGTCGTCCGGAGGTGGCGGAAGATCCCGCCGCGGTTCTCGAGCGCGCCTTGGCCAGCACGGCGGAGCCCGCCGTGGTCGAGCAGGCGATCGTCCGGCTCAGCCGGGACGACCCGCGGCGCGCGGCGGACGCGCTGTGCCGCGCGCTCGAAGCCGGCATTCCGCTGCGCCTGCACGACGGGTCGGTTTTGTTCGAACTCGCCGACGCGGAGCCCGCCCGGATCCAGGCGCTGCTGCCCCAGGTGCGGCTGCCGGAGCTTCAGATTCCGCTGACCCGGGCGGTGGCGGGGGCGCTGGCCGCGGCGGACCCGGAGCGGGCCTTCGCGTTCCATGAGTCACTGCCGCCGTCCCGCGCGCGCAGCATCGCCGCGATCGAGATCGCGACGCGGCTGGCGGGCCGCGAGGAGGCGGTGGCCTGGGTGGAATCCTTGCCGGTGGGGATGGCGCGGGACTCGGCCATGGCGGCCGTGCTGGCAGCCTTCGTGGAAAACGATCCGCGCCGCGTGCTGGCCGCGCTGGCCGGCTACCGGCGCGAACAGGATTCACTCGGACTTCACAGCTACCGCTTCGATTCCGGCGGATCGAATATCGGCCCGGTCGAGGGGGCCGGCGTCATCCCGTCAGCGCGGCGCGTCCACGATCGGGCGCTGCGGGTGCTGGCCGGGCAGGATCCCCCGGCGGCCTTCGCGATTCTGGAACAAGCGCGCGAGGAGCTTTCCGCCGCTCCCGGGGCGATGACCGAGTTCCGGGCGAAGCGCGAAGACGACGCGTTGAAAGCGACGCTGTTGGCGCAGTGGCTCGGCCGGGATCCGGTCGCGGCCTTGAAGGCGCTCGACGACCTGCCGCCGGACGATCGCCGGAGGATCCTAGAGCAGGGGGGGCTGACGGCGGCCCTGCGGGCGGTGCCCGCGGAACGGCTGCCGGACGCCTTGCGCCAGGTGTCGAAGATGATCGAGCTCGGCGCGGCGGGGACCATCCTCGGCCACCTCGCGCCGGCGATGGTGCGGGCGGATCCGGCGGCGGCGCTGGGTGCGGTCGAGCAAGTCGGCGCGGATTTGCGCGAGGTGTGGATCGGGCACGTGATCGCGAACCTTCACCAATCGGATCCCGCCGCGGCGATTGCCGCAGCGGCGCAGTTGCCGCTGCCGCTGCGTGCCACGGCGCATGCCGCGATCGCCCGCGGGCTGGTCGCCCGCTCGCCGGCGGAGGCGATCGCCTATCTCGACGGGCTGGAGGGGGAGGATCGCGGGATCAGCGGCTACGAGTCCGCGCTGGAATCGTGGGTGGTCAAGAATTCGAAAGACGCGGAGAGCTGGTATCACGCGTTGCCGGAGGGAAATCAAGTGGCCCGTCACGGGGCCTTGATCGTGCTGGCCGGGCGGCTCTACGAGGCGGATCCGGCGAGCGGCGAATTGCTGGTCGGGTTGATCGCCGGGATCGCCGACCTCGGGCAACGGGCGAAGGCGCTCGAGAAGTTGTTGCTGGCGATGGCGCCGACGGATCCGGCCGGCGCGCGCCGCTGGGTCGCGGAGCCCGGCATGGAGCTGCCGCCGGCGGCCCGCGCCCGGCTGCGGATGAAAGTCGAACTTGAAATCCAAACCGCGAAGCCATGAACCGACCGCTTTTGCTTGCCGCCCTCGCGCTGCCGCTGGCCTGGCTGGCGGGCCGTTCGACCCGTCCGGCCGCGCCGGATCCGGTCGAGGTGGCGGCACCGCCGGCCGCGGTGCCGGCGGATCAAGCGTGGGAACGCTTGGCAAAATTCGCGGAGTCGAGCCCCGCCGAATGGCAGGCGCGCTGGACTCGCGAGCTGTCTGCGAGGTCGTGGCAGGCGCGCGAGGATTCGTGGCTGTTAGAGCAGGCGGTCGCGGTGGATCCCGCGGGCACCTGGCGACGGCTCCGCGACGAAGGCGGCGAGGTGCAAGCCGACCGCTTCGCCCGCCTCTGGTGCCGGATCGCGCCGCGGGAGGCGGCGCCTTTTCTGTTAGATGAATGGCTCGCCGCGCCGGATGAGCCCGGGATGCGGGGGCTGCTGCTCGCCCAGGCGCCGGTCGATTTCTCGGGGCTCGGCCGCGTCGATCCGGAGCGGGCGCTTGAGCTGATCGCGGGCTTGCCGGAAGAGCGGCGTCTGCCGGAGTTTTTCCGGAGCTTGCTGGTGGGGGTGGCCGACCAGGCACCCGGCTGGCTGTTCGAGGTTTTCGAGCGGATCCGCGTGTTGCCGGGATTCAAGGAAAGCGCGGAGATCGAGCTGCTGCCGGTCCTCGCGGGAGCCGATCCGGCCCGGGCCGTGAGCTGGGCGGAGGAGCGCTTCGGCACGCCCGGCGTGCCGGTCCTCGAGAAGCTGATTGAAGGCTGCGCGAGGTCCGATATCCGGCGGGCGCTGGAGCTTTACGAGCGGCTTTGGGAAAGCGGCGGGATCCGGCACCAGGCGGCCCGGGCGGTGACCGGCGGGCTGGTGGCAGGGGATTTGGACGAAGGGCTGGCGTGGATCGACAAGAACGCGCCGGTCAGCGACGCGGCCGGCCTGAAGGAATCGCTGGTCAGCGGGTGGGCGCGGCGGCATCCGGCGGCGGCGGTCGGGCGCTACCTGTCAGCGCCCGCGAATTGGCCGGCGATCGGCCACGCGCCCGCCTTGTTCGTCGCCGCCGGGAAGCAGCGGGAACTGGTAGCCAGCCTCGAGCAACTGCCCGCCGGGGCGGCGGGAAAGCTCCGGGAAACGCTCGCGCGTCACGGCCTGCTGGCCGCGCCCCCGGGGCTGTCCGATCCCGTCGATCTGCTGCGGCGGGACCCGGCGGGCGCCCGCGCCGGGTGGCAAGCGCTGAGCGCCGCGGAGAAGGAAGAGTTCGCGGAACGGATCCCGCCTCACGGGCAGGATCCGCTGCTCGTGCTGGAATTCCTGGCGGATACCAAGGGTGGCATCGACCGCCCCGCCGGCCACGGGGCGCTGGTCCGGCTCGCGTTGCTCGATGCCGAAGCGGCCTCGCGGATCGCCGCAGCGCTGAAAGGATCCCAAGGCCGGGCGCGGGCGATCGGGAACGTCCACCGCAACCGCGCGCTCGACGATCTCGCCGCGGCCGATGCCTGGCGGGACCGGATGACGGGCGGCCGGTAACGGGAGTCAGCGCAGGACCTCGCGGCGGATCCTTTCGACATCGACCGTTTCCAGATAGAGCCGGATGTTGGGAAACACGGTGGCGTGATGGCCGTGGCGGGGCTCCATCAGTTCGGCGATCGCCTTTTCCCGCGGCCACCGCTGGACGACCATTCGGTACATCGCGATGACCACGCCGGTGCGGTCGGAGCCATGATAGCAATGGACCAGCAGCGGCTCCTCGGCGGCCACGATCACCCGCAGCGCGGTGACGATGTCCTCGTCGCGAATCTCCCCCGCGCTCATCCGGATCCGGTGCAACTTCATGCCGTCCGCCTCCTCCCGGTCCGAGTGCCAGCGGCGCAGGCACAGCACTTCGCCGATGCCGTGCTCGTTCTCCAGCTTGCGGAAGTCGTGGCTGGTCGGCTGGGACGAGCGCCAGATCGTGTCATCCACGCGGTGCAGATTCCCGGGCCCCGCGCAGGAGGCGAGCATGGCGGCGGCGGCGAGGAGAATCGGGGCTTTCCCTGACATGCCCGCGAGTCTACCCAAGAACCGCGAATGGACAAGCAAGTGATGGCGACCGACGCGGACGGCGTGACGGGCCCCGACCGGGTGGTGGTCGAGGAGCCGCTGCAGATCGTCGTGGACGGCCATCCGGTGGCGGTGACGATGCGGACGCCCGGCCACGACGCCGAGCTGGCGCTCGGGTTCCTGCTGACGGAAGGCGTGATCGGCCGCGCCGCCGAGGTGCGGAAAATCGACACGGAGTCCCGCGACAACCACGCGCTGGTGTTTCTGGCCGATGGCGTGGAGATCGATCTCCAGCGGCTGACCCGCCATGTCTTCAGCGCCTCGTCATGCGGGTTGTGCGGGAAGGCGACGATCGACGCGGTCACCACTTCCCGGCCGCGCTTGCCGGGCGGTCCCGTTTTTTCCAAGGAGGTTCTGCTCGCCGCGCCGGACCAGCTGGCGGCGGCCCAGCCGGTGTTCGCGCGCACCGGCGGCTTGCACGGGGTGGGGGTCTTCGCGGCGGATGGTACGATGCTTGTCGTACGTGAGGACATCGGCCGTCACAACGCGGTCGACAAGGTGCTCGGCCACGCCTTGCGGACGGGCATCGACCTGGCGGGCTGTTTCCTGCTGGTTTCCGGGCGGGTCTCGTTCGAGATCATGCAGAAGGCGCTGGCCGGCGGGATTCCGCTGGTGGCGGCGATCTCCGCGCCGTCGTCGCTGGCGGTGGAGTTCGCGGAGAAGTCGAACCAGACGCTGGTCGCTTTCCTGCGGCCGCCGAAGTTCCGGGTCTACGCGGGGAAGGTGGGGTAGCGGCCATGATGACTTTCGTCTGGTCTCCCCCCGACGCGGCGGGTCGTAATGGAGTTTAGCCCGTGCCAACCACTGCCAATGCCACGGTAACCGATAACCGCCGGAGGCTCTCGGACTGCTGCGATCATTCGCAGCTCTCGAATGCAGGGTGATGCCTGCTCTCCGGGTGGAGCGGAGACGACCCGGCAAGATCGCCTCCGCCGGCCAGAACGGCCGGCTCCACCCTTCATTCCAAAAGCTGCGAATCATCGCAGCAGTCCAAGGGCGGCTGCGCCGCGGTGGATGTCTTCCGCCCAACCGTTACTGCCCCTTGGCCAGTCGCACGTGCAGCCGCCGCACGCTCGCCGTCACCACGGATATCGCTCCAGCCGCCCGGAAATCATCGCCGCGCGGCTTCCGTGATCGACACCTCGATGCTCTTGCTGGCCGGGGTGTTGCTGCCTTCCGCGACATGCCCCACCGGGACCAGCACGTTGGCCTCCGGGAAATAGGCCGCCGCCATCCCGCGGGGCATCTCGTAGGGGATCGCGCGGAAGCCTTTCAGGTGGCGTTCGCCGTCATGCCAGTGGCTGGTCAGGTCGATCCTTCCGCCGGGCTTGACGCCGATCACCGCCAGGTCGTCGGGATTCAGAAAAACGATGTCGCGCATGCCGGAAATCCCGCGGTAGCGGTCGTCCAGGCCGTAGATTGTGGTGTTGAACTGGTCGTGGCTGCGCAGGGTCTGCAGTAGGAAGCGGCCGGGCGCGGCCTGGAAGGCATCGAGCGGCGCGCTGCTGAAATTCGCCTTTCCGCCCGCGGTGTTCCAGACGCGCTCCTTCGCGGTGTTCGGCAGGTAGAAGCCGCCGGGGCGGCGGATCCGGTCGTTGAAATTTTCAAAGCCGGGCACCACCGCCTCGATCCAAGTACGAAGCTTGTCGTAGTCCTCCGCCAGCCAGCGCCAGCGGATCTTGCCGACGTCCCCGAGCGTCGCCTCCGCCAGCCGTGCGACGATCTCCGGCTCGCCCAGCAGGTGCTCCGAGGCCGGCCGCAGTTTCCCCTGCGACGACTGGACGACGCCCATCGAGTTCTCGGTGGTGACGAAGCGCCCGCCGTCGTCCTCGCTGCGGCCGAGGCAGGGCAGGATCAGCGCGCGCCGGCCGTGGATCAGGTGGCTGCGGTTGAGCTTGGTGGAGACGTGGCAGGTCAGCCGGCATTTCCGCAAGGCCGCCGCGGTGAAGCCGCTGTCCGGCGTGGCCTGGGCGAAGTTCCCGCCGAGCGCGATGAAGACCTTCGCGCGGCCGTCGTGCATCGCGTGGATCGAGTCCACGGTGTCGAGGCCGTGCTTGCGCGGGACCGCGACGCCGGCTTGCTTTTCCAGCGCGGCGAGGAAGGGCTCCGGCATCTTCTCGAAAATCCCCATCGTCCGGTCGCCCTGGACGTTGCTGTGGCCGCGGACCGGGCAGAGGCCGGCGCCGGGCCGGCCGATCGCGCCGAGCAGCAGGTGGACGTTGGCGATCTCGCGGATCGTGGCGACCGCGTTGCGGTGCTGGGTGAGGCCCATCGCCCAGCAGGTGATCAGGCGCTTTTCCCCATCGGCGAGCAGCAGGGCGAGGTCCTCGATCGAGTCGCGGGGAATCCCGGACAGGCTTTCGATCTCCGGCCACGGGGTCGCTTCCAGCAAACTACGATAGTCCTCGTAGCCGCTGCCGTGGTCCCGGATGAAGCCGTCGTCCGCGGCACCCATCGTGACCAGCGCCTTCGCCACCCCGCGGAACAAGGCCATGTCGCCGTTGACCTTGACTTGCAGGTAGCTCGACGCGAGCGGCGATGCCTGGCCGAGGATCCCGCGCAGGTGCTGCGGATGGGCGAAGCCGAGCAGGCCGGCTTCCTTCAGCGGGTTGACCGCGACCAGGCGGGCACCCCGTTCCACCGCTTCCTCCAAGGTGGAAAGCATCCGCGGGTGGTTGGTCCCGGGGTTCTGGCCGACGCAAAGGATCACGTCCGCCTCAAGGAAATCGTCGAGCGTGACGGTGCCCTTGCCGACCCCGAGGGCGTCCTTCATGGCCAGGCCGCTCGACTCGTGGCACATGTTCGAGCAGTCCGGCAGGTTGTTGGTGCCGAAGGCGCGGACGAACAGCTGCCAGAGGAAGGCGGCCTCGTTGCTGGCGCGGCCGGAGGTGTAGAAGACCGCCTCGTCGGGGGAATCGAGCGCGCGGAGTTCCTCCGCCACGATCGCGCAGGCTTCGTCCCAGGTCACCGCCTCATAATGCGTCGCGCCCTCGCGCAGCAGCAGCGGTTCGGCCAGGCGGCCCTGGAGATCGTGCCAGGCATCGCTTTGCTCCATCAGATCGGCGACGGAACGCGCGGCGAAGAACTCGCGGCCGATGGTCCGTTCCATCGCTTCCGAGGCGATCGCCTTCGCGCCGTTCTCGCAGAACTCGGCGACCGCGCGGGGGCCGTCGGGGTCCGGCCAGGCGCAGCTCGGGCAGTCGAAGCCGCCGGCCTGGTTGAGGCCGAGCAGCGCCTTGGTTCCGCGCGTGACGCCGGCCTTGCCGAAGACGTGCCGGAGCGACGAGATGACGGCGGGGGTCCCGGCGGCCTGGGTTTTCGGGGCGGTGAATCGCGGTTCGCTCACCGGGGCAAGCTAACGGGCATTCGTCCTCCGGCAAGCACCGGAGCATGTCAGGATTGCGTGGGAATCGGGGGAAAAAGCATCGCTTCGGCATCGCTTATCCGGCAATCCCTCGTCCGCTGAATGAATTCGAATATCTTCCCGATCCTGAGCATGATGATCCCCTCGCTGAGCATGGCCACGGCGATCGACTACCCGACGACCCGCAAGACGGAGGTGGCCGATGAACTCCACGGAACCCGCGTGGCGGACCCTTACCGCTGGCTGGAAGATGACAACGCGGCGGAAACCAAGGCGTGGGTGGCCGCGCAGAACGAGGTTACCGAATCCTTTCTGAGCCAGCTCCCGCGGCGCGGGGAGATCCGCGAGCGGCTGGCGGCGCTCTGGAATTTCGAACGCGGCGGCGCGCCGCAGGATTTCGGCGGCAAGTGGTTCTTCACCCACAACAGCGGCTTGCAGAACCAATCGGTGCTGAAAGTCGCCGACACGCCCGACGGCGAGGGCCGCCTGCTGCTCGACCCGAACACGCTGTCCAAGGACGGCACCGTGGCACTGGCGAATTTCAAGCCGAGCGAGGACGGCAAGCTGCTCGGCTATTCGATCTCGCGCGGCGGCAGCGATTGGAACGAGATCCTGGTCCGCGACGTCGCCACCGGCAAGGATACCGGCGATCACCTGAAGTGGGTGAAGTTCAGCGGGATCTCGTGGGCCAAGGACGGCAGCGGCTTTTACTACAGCCGCTTCGATGCCCCGCCGGCGGGCGCGGCGCTGACCCAGACCAACGAGTTCCAGAAGCTGTGCTTCCACAAGATCGGCACCCCGCAGTCGGAAGACGTGGTGATCTACCAACGCAAGGACCAGCCGCGCTGGGGTTTCGGCGGTGGTCTGACGGAAGACGGAAAATACCTGGTGATCCACGTCAGCGAGGGCACCGATCCGAAGAACCGCTTTTTCTACCGGCCGGTCGAGGGTGCCACGGTGATCGAGCTGCTGGCCGATGCCGACGCGAGCTACGATTTCATCGGGAACGATGGCAGCGTGTTCTTCTTCCGCACCGACCTCGGCGCGCCGCGGCAGCGGGTCATCGCGATCGACGTGACCAAGCCCGGCCGCGCCGATTGGGTGGAGGTGATTCCGCAGTCGGAGCATCTGCTGCAACAGGCCAGCATGGTCGGCGGCCGGCTGGTGGTGGAATACCTCAAGGACGCGAAGAGCGCGGTGGCGGTGTTCAGCCTCAAGGGCGAGCGCGTCCGCGAGGTGGATCTGCCGGGGATCGGCAGCGCCGCGGGCTTCCAGGGCCGCAAGGACGACAAGCAGACCTTCTATCAATTCACCGGCTTCACCGACCCGGGCGCGATCTACCGCTACGACCTGGCCAGCGGGAAAAGCACGCTGTGGAAGCGGCCGGCGGTCGGCTTCGACGGCACGGCCTACGAGACGAAGCAGGTGTTCGCCACCAGCAAGGACGGCACCAAGGTGCCGGTGTTCGTCGTCCACAAGAAGGGCTTGCAGCTCGACGGCTCGCACCGGGTGCTGCTCACGGGCTACGGCGGATTCAACATCAGCCTGACGCCGGGCTTCTCGGTCGGCCGCGCGGTGTGGTTGGAGCGCGGCGGGATTCTCGCCGTGGCGAACCTGCGCGGCGGTGGCGAGTATGGCAGCGAGTGGCACCTCGCGGGGACCCGGTTGCGCAAGCAGAACGTCTTCGACGACTTCATCGCCGCGGCGGAGTGGCTGGTGGGGGAGAAATACACGACGCCGGCCCGGCTGGCGATCCAGGGCGGCAGCAACGGCGGGCTGCTGGTCGGTGCCTGCCTGACCCAGCGGCCGGATTTGTTCGGGGCCGCGCTGCCGGCGGTGGGGGTGATGGACATGCTGCGCTTCCACAAGTTCACCATCGGCTGGGCCTGGGAGAAGGACTACGGCAGCGCCGAGGATCCGGCGGAGTTCGCGGCCTTGCTACGATATTCCCCGTACCACGCGCTCCAGCCCGGCACCCGTTATCCCGCGACGCTGGTCACCACCGCCGACCACGACGACCGGGTGGTCCCGGCGCACAGCTTCAAGTTCGCCGCGCGGCTGCAGGAATGCCAGGCCAAGGACGGCCCGCCGGTGCTGATCCGCATCGACACCAGCGCCGGCCACGGGGCCGGCACCGCGCTGTCGAAGATGATCGACAAGACCGCCGACGAGTGGGCCTTCCTTGAGGGTGTGCTGCGGTGAGCGGGGGGGGGAGGCCGGCACGGGCTCTCCCATCCGGGAGGGGCCAATGTCAGGAGCAGCTCCAGTGAAATGAAGCAATTAAGAGGTAGCTCGATCCACGAGAAGCGGAAAGATTGGGCGCGGATTCGCACCTATTTCCATGGGAGAATCCGATCAATCCTCCGAGCATAAGGCTGTCGAGCTCGCCTCGCGCTTCTACGAAGTGCTGCTTCGCTACGTGCCGCCAAGCACGACGCTGGGCGAACTGGTGGTGCTCACGGAGGTGGCCAAGGGCGTTTATCGCGAGCGGCCGGTGACCGTGAACGAAATCGTGCAGAACACCGGGATCAGCCGCCGGTCGGTGAGCCGGATCGTGCTGCGCTACCTCGAGAACGGCATGATCCGGGAGAAAAAAGACCCGCACGATTCCCGGAAAAACCTGCTGGTCTGGACGGAGGTGACCTTCGAGGGGAACCGGCTGTGGTCGCAGGAGTGGATGCGGGTTTGGACGGCGATGGAGCGGTAGGCGGGACGCGGACCGGGACGCGGACCGGGATGGCCCGCCGCGCCCGGCCTTCCGCGTGCTCCGGTCCCGCGCGGCGCGGTCAGACCGTGATTTCGAAGCCCTTGCGGTAGCTGCCCTTGAGCAGGGCGTTGGCCTTCGCGGCGTGCTCGCCGGTGAAGGTCTCCTTGGCACCGTCCAGGGTCAGCGCCGGGCCGAGGCGAACCGGTTGTTTGGCGGCATCGACCCCGTTCGCGGCGAGGTGGGCGACCATCCGCTCGACCGCGTCGGCGGCCGCGGGATGGGCGAAGGCGTCCTTGATCGCCGGGGCCTGGGCCGGCTGGCCGAGGTCCCACGAGATGTTGCCGATGTGGGCGAGGGCGGACGACAGGTGGCCGCTCTCGGCGGAGTGGACCGGGTTCTGTTTGCCGGAGTGGATCGCGTCGACCCAGCTCTGGAAGTGCGAGCGGCCGCCCTTGAATTCCTTCACCTTTTTGCCGGCGGTGTCGTAGATCGCGCAGCCCGCGCCGTGGCCGCCGGCGAGCCAGCCACCTTCGTATTCGATCAGGTTGCCGATCTGCTGGCCCTTGAAATTGTCCATCCCCGACTTGTAATCGACGCCCTTTTTCGGCAAGCCGCGGACCTCGAACAGGATCGGCGCGGGTTCGTAGCCGAGGAACACGAGCTGGGTGTTGGCGACGTCGCCATCGTCGTCGTGGGCGAAGCGTCCGCCGCAGGAAACGACGGTGGAAGGCAGCGCCTTCGGGTCGCCGAGCGCCCAGCGGCAGACGTCGAGCTGGTGCGGCCCCTGGTTGCCGAGGTCGCCGTTGCCGTAGGGCGACTGCCAGTGCCAGTCGTAGTGGAATTGCTTGCGCTTGACCGGCGCGGGTTCGCGCGGGCCGGCCCACAGCTCGTGATCGACCTCTTCCGGCGCCTTCTTCGGGGCCTCGACCCGGCCGATCGACGGCCGCGGCTTGTAGCAGAAGCCGCGGGCCAAGGTGAGCTTGCCGAGGTTGCCGGCCGCCAGCCACGCGAAGGCCTCCTCCCAGCAGGTCTCCGAGCGGCGCTGGAAGCCGTGCTGGATGACCTTGCCGTACTTCGCCTGGGCCTCGGCCAGCTTGCGGCCTTCCCAGACGTTGTGGGAGACCGGCTTCTCGACGTAAACGTGCTTGCCGTTGGCCGCCGCGGTGATGGCGATCAGGCAGTGGGTGTGGTTCGGCGTGGCGATGCACACGGCGTCGATGTCCTTCGCCTCGCAGAGCTTCCGGTAATCGGCGTAGGCCTCGACCTTGACGCCCTGTTTCCCGACATTTTCGACGTTGCGGGCGAGCACCTTCGAGTCGCAGTCGCACAGCGCGACCAAACGGGCACCCTTCGACTTGATGATGCCGTCGATGTGGGCCCCGCCGCGGCTGTTGAGGCCGATCACGGCGACGCGGAGCTCGTCGTTGGCACCCTGGGCGCGGGCATGCGGGGCGAGCAGGGACCAGGTGCCGGCGAAGGCCGAGGTGCTGAGGAAATGGCGGCGTTTCATGGGTTTTCAGAGAATTCGTTCCAGCGCCCGGCCAAGGCTGCCGATTCCAGGCTGCCGTGGTGGAGAACCACTCCGTAACGGAAGACCAGCGACTCTCCTTTCTTGAGAACGTGGTTGCCGAGGGTCTTGTCCTTCTTCGCTTCGAAATCGTGGATGCCGAAGGGATTGGCCGCGAGCAGGCCGTAGTCGCGGGCGTGCCACCAGGTCGGGTGGCGGAGGTTGGACGGATGGTCGAACACCGCGATCACCGCCGGCTCGCCCTTTTCGTCGGGCCCGGCGAAGGCGACCCAGTTCGAGCGCTTGCCCCAGGTGGCGCCGTCCTTGCGGCCCTCGGAATCGGCGATCGTGCCCTTCGCGACCGGGCCTTTCTGGCGCAGCGTGCGGTCGACGCGGATCGCGAAGAAGCCCTCCTTGGTGTCGCCGAAAGTCGCGTCGCCATCGGCCGCGGTGAGCTTCGAGGTGACGTCGATCCGCGTGGTTTTCGGGTCGATCTTCTTGAACGCGTAGGTCCGGGTCTCGGTCAGGTGGGTCTGGCCGCCGCCGGTCCAGGCGAGCTCGACGGTGAAAGAGTCCTTGGCGATCTCGCCGACTTTCTTGATTTCGATCTTCGGGTCCTTGCCGAACTGCCAGGCCCAGAAGTCCTGGCCGTTGACATTGCCGTGGCTCAGCCAGAACGAGCGGTGGTGCGGGTGGTCCTGGTCTTCCTTGAAGCCGTTCTCCATCGGCCAGCGGCGGCTCAGCACCGCGCCGGAGGCCGAGGTCAGCGGGTGGCAATACGGCACCCGGGAATCGGTGCGGAAAACCGTGTAGGGTTTCCCGTCGAGATCGACGTGGATCGCGATCGGGTCGGACGCGCCCTTGATGGTGAAGCCCTCCTCGGCGAAGGCGGGCGAAGCGAGGAGCAACAACGGGAAAATCAGCCGTTTCATGGCATCACGCTGGAACGGATCGGCGGCGGGCGCGATGGAAAATTGCGGAATAACCGCATCGGGTGACGCTCCCAGTTCCGTCCGATGTCCGAATTCCAACAGCTCGTCGACGCCCATTATGAAGCGCTTTACCGCTTTGCGATGTCGCTTTCGAAGAATGCCGACACGGCGGCCGACCTGGTCCAGGGGACTTTCTGCATCTGGGCGCAGAAGGGCCACCAGCTCAAGGAGCGGGACAAGGCGAAGACCTGGCTGTTCACCACCCTGCACCGCGAATTCCTGGCGCTCGCCCGCAAGGCCAAGCGCTACAGCGACGAGGAGCTGACCGAAGACCTCGCCGGCCGCGCCGGTTCGGACGACGACGAGGCCGAGCGGACGATGGACGGGCAGCGCGCGCTCGAACTGCTGGGCGAGCTGGACGAGAATTTCCGGGCCCCGCTGGCCCTGTTTTACCTGCAGCAGCACAGCTACAAGGAGATCGCCGAGATCCTCGACGTGCCGATCGGCACCGTGATGTCGCGGATTTCCCGGGCGAAGGAGATGCTGCGCCGCCGCATGACCTCGGAGCCGTCGAGCGCCCCCAAGAACATTTTGCAACTCCAACCGGAGGCTTTGAGATCGAATCATGGATAAGGAGGAAGCCCGTTTCATTCTCCGTTGCTTCCGCCCCGATGGCGCGGACGCCGGGAATCCCGACTTCGCCGAGGCGCTGGCCTGGGCGGCGAAGGACCGCGAACTCGGCGAGTGGCTGGCCCGCGAGCGGGCGAGCGACGCCGGCTTCGCCCAGGCGCTCTCGACGGTGGGCATCCCCGCGTCGTTGCGGGAGGAGATCCTGGCCGGGCTGGCGGTGGAGCGGGGCGCTGGCGCGGAACTTCCGGACGCCTTCGATGCCTGCGTGATCGGGGCGCTGGCCGCCGTGCCGGTGCCGCCGGGACTGCGCGGGGAAATCCTGGCCGCGATGGAGCGGACCGTCGCGCCGGTGCCGGCTCCGAACAAGATCTTGTGGCGATTCGGCCTGCCGGCCGCCGCCGCCGCGGGCATCGCTTTGGCCCTACTGCTTTCCGCTCCGGGCTCGAAGGAGGCCGAGCCGCGGGTCGCGAACGCACCGGCCGCCGGAGGCGTGGTCCCGGTAGGGAATCTGCTGACCATCGGCCTGGTTCAGGACGGCTTCATCAAGACCTACGAGTCCGAGTCTCCGAACTTCGTCCTCGATCTGCGGAACGCCGACCATCACGCGCTTTTCGATCACCTCAAGTCGGCCAAGCTGCCATGCCCCACCCGCTGCTTGCCCAAAGGCCTGAAGGAAGCGGCCGGCCTCGGCTGCCGCGAGCTGGAGATCGCCGGCAAGCGGGGCGCGGTCGTCTGCTTCCTGCAGAAGAACGACAAGGTGCATCTGGTTCTCTTCAAGCGCTGCGACGTGAAGTGCAAGCTGCCGGTCAAGGGCAAGCCCGACATCCGCACGCACGGCAATTGGACGGTCGCCCGCTGGGGCGACGAGGAGTGGATCTTCGTCCTGATGGGCAAGGAAGGGGTGGACGCGAAGCGGCTGGAAGGGATGTTTTGAGAGCGGGTCAGACCGGAATCCGCTCGATTGCCCTACCTCCGCCTGCCAACCCATCCACCGGAACGGTGCTGTCGAACGTCGCCAGCCGGGTTCCGTGCTTCAGCGCGAGCCCGGCGAGATAGACGTCGGTCAGTTGTTTCGGCGTCAGTCCTTTGATGTCCGTGAAGCGGGGATCGTCGAAGGACAGGTCGCAGGGAAGAAAGCAGTGCCCGCGCCGCGCCCGGTAGACATTCAGATCGAGCAGGGCTTTCGCCGGTGAGCCCGGACCGTTCGGATACGACGGATGCCCGTAAATGCGGAGGAAACCGTTTTCAGTCAGCGCGCAGGTGGCGAGCCCGAGCCGCGGCCGGGCCGCGAGCCAGGCGCGCGCCGCGTGGTGATGGGCGTGATTCGGATCGGCCAGGGCAATCAGAACATTCAAGTCGGCGAGCCGGAACATGGTTCAGATGCCTTCCTGTTCGCGGAGCTGGTTCAGGAAGGCCTCCGTCACCACGGCGGGATCATCCTTCGCCCGCCTCAAGCGCGGCAGGCCGAGCTCATCGATGTCGAAATGCGGTTCGTCCTCCGCCCGCCCGGCAAACCGCGCCGCCGGATCGATGTCTTTCTCCAAGGCGGCCAGCACGATTTCCCGCAGCGTCACGCCCTGCACCGCGGCCTTGACCTTGGCCTTCCGGTAAAGCGGTTCAGGAATATCGATGGTGGTTTTCATGCCACTACGATACGGAAAGACGGGGATCCGTCAATCCTTCAACCCAAAGACAACGGGCCGCTTCTTGCGAAGCGGCCCGTGCGGGGAAAGCGGTTGGGGTCGGCCGTGATCAGCCGCGGTTGCTGCGGTCTTCGACGCTCGGGCCCTTGGCGGCGCGCTTGCGGGCGTTGGCGTCGAGGATCCGCTTGCGCAGGCGGATGTTCTGCGGGGTCGCTTCGACCAGCTCGTCGGCGTCGATGTATTCGATCGCCCGCTCGAGCGAGAAGCGGATCGCCGGGGTCAGCTTGGAAGTCTTGTCCTTGCCGGACGAGCGCATGTTGTCGAGGTGCTTCTCCTTGACCGGATTGACAGGGAGGTCGCCGACCCGCGGGTTCTCGCCGACCAGCATGCCTTCGTAAACCGCGTCGCCGGGGGCGACGAAGAGCACGCCGCGCTCCTCGAGCATCTGGAGCGAGTAGGGCGTGGCGGTGCCGGAATCCATCGAGACCAGGGTGCCGGTGGTGCGGTTCTGGATCTCGCCGGCGTGCGGGCCGTATTCCTTGAACAGGTGGCTCATGATGCCGTGGCCGGAGGTCAGGTTGACCAGCTCGGTCTCGAAGCCGATCAGGCCGCGGGTCGGGATGGTCGCCTGGATGAAGGTGCGGCCGGACGGCTCGGTGTCCATGTGCTCCATCATGCCCTTGCGGTTCATGAGGATCTTGAGGATGCCCTGGGTGTAGTCGCCGGGGGCCTCGACGTAGAGGGTTTCGAAGGGCTCCAGCAGCTTGCCGGCGTCATCGCGGCGGTAAATCACCACCGGACGGGAAACCAGCACCTCGAAGCCTTCGCGCCGCATCTGCTCGACCAGCACCGCGATCTGCATCGCGCCGCGGGCGGAGACGTTGAAAACGCCGGACAACTCGGTGTCCTCGACGGTGATCGAGATGTTGGTCTTCAACTCGCGCATCAGGCGTTCGCGGATCGCGCGGGACGTCACGTGCTTGCCTTCCTTGCCGGCCAGCGGGCCGTCGTTGATCGAGAACTGCATCGAGACCGTCGGCGGGTCGATCGCGACGAATGGCAGCGGCGTCTGGTCGGGCGAGCCGGCGATGGTCTCGCCGATGTCGACGTTCTCGATGCCGGCGGCGATGCCGACGATGCCGCCGGCGCCGCAACCGTCGGAGTCGGCGGTGGCGAGGCCGGAGTAGGTGAAGGTCTTCATGACCTTCGACTGGACCTTGCTGCCGTCCTGGCGCATCAGGTAGATGGTGTCGCCCTTCTTGACGCTGCCGCCGAGAACCTTGCCGACGGCGACGCGGCCGACGTAATCATCCCACTCGATGTTGGAGACCAGCATCAGGAACGGCGCGTCGGGATCGGCCTTCGGTTCGGGGATGAACTCGATGATCTTCTTGAGCAGCGGGATGCAATCCTTCCGCTCGTCGTCCGGGTGATCCATGAAGTAGCCGTCGCGGGCGGAACCGTAGCAGAAGGGGGCGTTGAACTGTTCCTCGTCGGCGTCGAGGTCGAGCAGGAGCTCCAGCACCTGGTCGTGCACCTTGAGCGGCGTGGCGAGCGGGCGGTCGATCTTGTTGACCACGACGATCGGCTTGAGGCCTTCCTGCATCGCCTTGCGCAGCACGAAGCGGGTCTGGGCCTGCGGGCCGCCGGAGGCGTCGACGACGAGCAGCACGCCATCGACCATTTTCATCACGCGCTCGACCTCGGCGCCGAAGTCGGCGTGGCCCGGGGTATCGACGATGTTGATGGTGTAGCCTTCCCAGTGGATGGCGGTGTTTTTGGCCTTGATGGTGATGCCCTTCTCCCGTTCAAGGTCCATCGAGTCCATGGCGCGCTCCTGGGTGGCCTGGTTGTCGCGGTAGGTGCCACCGGCTTGCAGGAGTTGGTCGACGAGGGTGGTTTTCCCATGGTCAACGTGGGCGATGATGGCGAGATTGCGGATCTTGAGAGACATGGCGGCGTGGGCCCGGAACTCGGGCGGGGCGCGGCTATGGCGGCTTTTTCCCGGGTTGGCAAGGGGAAGCAGGTGTCGTTCCGGTTGCGAGGCCCGCGAATTCGCGGAAATGCGGGCGGCGGGGGGAGCTTGGAAGGCTTCCGGGTGGGACGATTCGACCCGCGGCGGGTTGACACGGAACGCCCTCTCGGATCGACTGGCGACCATGAAGACGATTGTCGGTTGTTTGATCCTGATTGTTGGCGCGGCGTGCGCCGACGACTGGCCGCAGTGGATGGGGCCGCAGCGCGACGGGGTGTGGCGGGAAAAGGGCGTCCGGACGGAACTCAAGGACGGGGAGGCCAAGGTCCTGTGGCGGACCCCGGTGAAATGGGGCTACGCCGGACCGGCGGTGGCGGGAGGAAAGGTGTACGTTCCCGACTTCGTGGACCGCGACGGCGACTTCGACCCCCGCTCCCAAGGGGGCCGCCCGATCGAGGGAGTGGAGCGCATCCTGTGCCTCGACGCGGAGACCGGCAAGGAACTGTGGAAACACGAACACAAGGTGACCTACACGATCGCCTACCCGGGCGGACCCCGCGTCACCCCGACCATTCATGACGGCTTGCTCTATTTCCAGGGGGCCATGGGGCATTTCTGGTGCCTCGACGCGGGATCGGGCGCGGTGAAATGGAAACACGACCTGTGCGCCAAGTACGATTGCCGTCCCCCGCGCTGGGGCTTTTCGTCCCATCCCCTGGTGCACGGCGACCTGGTCTATGCGGCCGCCGGCGGCGAGGGCAGCGTCCTGGTCGCCTTCGATCGCAAGACCGGGGTGGAGCGTTGGAAGGCGCTGAGCGGCGAGGAGGCCGGCTACTGCGCGCCGCTGGTGACCGAGTTCGCCGGGGTGTCCCAGCTCCTCTTCTGGTATCCGTCGGGCGTGGCGAGCCTGAATCCCGCCACCGGGGAACTCTACTGGGAAGTCGAACTCGAGCCGCAGTACGCCATTTCCCGCATGGCGCCCCGCCGCCTCGGCGACAAGCTCTTCGTGGCCGGTGCCGGAGTCGGCGCCATGCTCAAACTCGATCCCGTGAAACCCGGCGCCGAGGTGGTCTGGCGCGCCAAGCTCACCAACGCGGTGTTGCCCCTCAACTCCGACCCCCACCTGCGGGACGGGGTCATCTACGGCGTGGACGGCGAGAGCAGCGCGATCGTGGCCGCTTCGATGGAAACCGGCGAGCGGCTCTGGTCCGACCGCAGCGCCACCCTCACCAAGGACGCCCCCGAGCGCGCCCGGCACGGCAGCGCCTTCCTCGTCCACCATGCCGGGCACGACCAGTTCTGGATCATGGGGGAGATGGGCGACCTGGTCCTCGCGACCCTCAAGAAAAGCGGATATCAGGAACTCGGCCGCCAGCATCTCCTCGAACCGACCAACGAAGCGTGGAACCGCAAGGTCGTCTGGTCGCACCCCGCCTTCGCGCTCCAATCCGTCTTCGCCCGCAACGACCGCGAACTCATCCGGGTCGACTTGTCGGAAAAAAAGTAAACCTAGGGAGGAAAAGATAACAACGAAACCAGCGAAACTCCGCGAAAATCAAGGCATGGTGCGAGTGGATCCGGACACCCGCAGGGTGGATCGGCCCCCCACCCAACTCTCTGAAATTTCGTCCATTTCGTCCATTTCGTTGTTCCCATACCGGTATCCACGGCAACGGGTAGCGGCCTTTAACACCGCGCGGACAAGCTTGTTAGCTCCGCTTCGATCTCTTCAAACGGAGGGCGTTCGCGGTTCTCCGCGCGGAGGCAGCGCGCGGCCAGTTGATCGAGCGCGGCTGTTGCTTCCCCGCGGTCGCCGCGCAGCAGCAGTTCTTCCAGCAAGCGGCCGAAGGCGAGGACCTCCAGCTTTTCGAATCGTCCGTCGTCCGGCGGGTAAAACGAGGCCGCGCCGAAATCGCCGAGCCGGCAATCGCCGTCCGCGTTCCGCAACACGTTGTGGGCGTAGAAATCGCCGTGCAGCAGCCCTTTCCCGTGCAGCGCCGCGGCGGCGGCGGCCATTCCGCGGGCGATTCGCAGGACCACCGGCACGGCGAAGCGGGTGCCGGGCGGATAGACATCGCGGCTGCATGTCGCGAGGTCGGGCGGTCCGGCGAGCGGGGTGAATTCCGGCCCGAGCAGGTCCATCACCAGCCCCGGGGTTCCCGCGGGATGGTTCGCGACCTCGCCGAGCACCGGGATCAGGTTCGGATGATTTCCCGCGGCCAGGCAGGCCGTCCGTTCGCTGGCCGGCAGCCCGTCGCTGGTCATCGCCCCTTTGAAAACCTTCACCGCCACCGGGCCATGGGCGGCATGGACGGCGCGGTGGATGACCCCCGACGCGCCTTCGCCGAGCTTTTCATGGAACTCGAGTTCCGCCCAGTCGATCGCCGCCGCGGCGACCGGCGGCTCCGCGGCCAGCGGGTTGCCGGCGAAGGCCAGCCAGGCCAGCCGCGGCAACTCCAGCAACCAGTCCGGCAGCGATTCAAAGCGGTTCGCCGACAGCCGGACCAGCTCGAGGTTGGCACAGGCCGCCATTTCATCCGGCAGCGCGGCGAGCCGGTTGCCGGCGAGCATCAGCTTTTGCAGGGGAAGGCACTTGCCGATCGACGGTGGCAAGCGCCCGATCCGGTTGTCGGTCAGGATCAGCCAGCGCAGCGAGGACGGCAGGGCGGTGACTTCCTCGATCCGGTTCGACTTGAAGGCGACCATCGAAAGTCCGGAGCATTGCCCGACGACCTGCGGCACGTGGCGGAACTCGTTGTCCGAGCAAAACAGGATCCGCAGCTTCTTCAGCCGCGGCAGATCGTCGGGGAGGTCGGAAAGGCGATTGCCTGTTAGATTGAGGACTTCCAGCGAATCGGCGAGATCGAGGATCTCCGGCGGGAACTCCGCCAGCTCGCAGGAAAGATCGAGCCGGGTGGCCCCGGCCAGTTTTCCGGCGACGAGGAGCGCAAGGGTGGCGGCGCTCATGACTTCGCCGCGAGCGGGTTCCAGACACGCTCGAAGCCGAGCCCCTCGAAGTCCTTGACGTTGGCCGTCGCGAACGAGCGCACGCCCAGATGCAGCAATGAATAGGCCTGGCGCGCGTCGAAAATCCTCCGGCGGGGCAAGCCCGGCTTTGCCGCGAGGATCCACAGCTCGTCGTGCATCCGCCGGCCATCGCGAGGGAACCCCACGATCTTCCAATGCGGATGGTGGCGATAAGTCTGAACCACCGCCGTCGCCTCGGGAGCGCTCAGCGGCTTCTTCAGCACCGCGGGATTCCGTAGCAGGTTGTAGAACTCGACGAGGACGAACTCGGACAGGGCCACGTCTTTTCGGGCGACGAGACCTTCCAGCCATTCCAACGCGTCCGCATGTTCCGGCCGGTCCGCCGCGAAGGCGAAAAAGAGCAGATTGGTGTCAATCGACAGCATGCCGGTTCAGCGCTTGCCAGGGGGAAGCCCGGCGAACTCGTCTTCCCGCGCCAGATCGCGGAGCTGGCGGGCATCGAGGCCGGCGGCCCCGCGGCGCTGCGGTGCGGGCAACTGCCAGCCCTTTCCTTTCGCCGGCGATGCCTCGCGCGGCGGGTAATACGGGAGCATGCGCTCCAGTCCACGGCGGAACACCTCGGCCAGGCTCATCTCGTAATCGCGGGCGATTCGCTTCGCCTCCTCGTAAAGATGGTCGGGAACCTGCACCTGCGTCTTGATCATGATGGCAAATTGCCATTATACGAAAGCGATGTCAATTCACCACTACCGGATCGCCACGAAGGTTCCTTCGAAGGAGCGGATTCATTCGTCCAGCTCGCGGATGCGCTCCTCGTGCCGGCCGCCGTCGAAGGGCGTGTCGAGGAAGGCGTTGAGGACCGCGACCATGGTGCGGATGTCGATCACCCGCTCGCCGATCGACAGCACGTTCGCGTTGTTGTGCTGGCGGGCGAGCTTGGCGGTCTCGACATTCCAGCACAGCGCGCAGCGGACGCCCTTGATCCGGTTCGCCGCCATCGCCTCGCCGTTGCCGGAGCCGCCGAGCACGATCCCCCGGTGGTAAGTCCCCGCGGCCACCGCCTCGGCGACCTCCCGGACGAAGGGCACGAAGGACACCGGCGCTTCCGAATCGGTGCCGACGTCGGTGACGGTGATGTCTTTCGCGCGCAACTGGGCGATGATTTCCCGCTTGTAGGAGAAGCCGGCGTGGTCGGATCCGATGATGATTTTCATGTTGGGCAATAAGGATGGGAGGGGTGCCGCCCGGGCATCGTGGATCCCCGCACCCTACTTGCCAAGCCGCGAGTTATGATGAAATCATGGGAAACATGTCTCAACGCGCGCTTGCCTCGCTGCCGATCTCGGGTGTCCACCATTTCGAAAGGCAGGCGCCGGCGGCCGCGGGAATCGCCAGCCCGGATTCGGAGTAGTGCGAGCTGTCGTTGAACAGCATCAGCCGCGCGCGCACCGGATCCTTGAAATCGACGATGTTGAGCGCCGCCGGGTCCTGGTCGAGGTTGTCCCGGTAGCGCCGCGGATCGAAGCCCAACAGCGAGCTCAGCAGCAGCCGGATCGTCGCCTTGTGGGACACCACGATCACCGGCTTGCCCTCATGGCGGCGGACGATCTCCAACAGCGCGGGCAAGGCGCGGGCGGTCACCGCGAGCCCGCTTTCCCCGCCCTCGGGCGCGAAGCTGAAAGGATCCCGCTCCCAGGCCGCCGCCTCGCCGGGGTAGGCCAGCTCGACTTCCTTGCGGGTCATCTGCTCCCAGTGGCCGTGGGAGATCTCCTTCAGGCCGTCGCGGGCCTGCACTTCCTTGCCATGGGGCGCGGCGAGGATGCGGGCGGTTTCAATCGTCCGCCCGAGCGGCGAGGCGTACACGGCGTCGACCGGGATCAAGCTCAGCCGCTCCGCCAGCCGCCGGACCTGGCCGCGGCCCTCGTCGGAAAGTTCGACATCGGTCGCTCCGGCGAAGCGGTCCTCGGCGGTCAGCATCGTGGCCCCGTGGCGGATCAGGAAAATGCGGGTAATGGACATGGCGGTGGAAGGCCGCCATCCTACCGCCACGAACCGTGTCGTCGAGAATCCGTTGCCGATTGGCAGGCGCTGCCCGCGCGGGCTCAGGCGAAGGTGTTCTCGATCACCACCTCGTCATAACCGAGTTGCCCGGGTTTGGGCCAGGCGGGTTGGGTCCCCTTGCCGATGGCGATCATGAAGGAAATGCCATGTCGCCTGGCTGAGCATGTCGCGGCGGCATGCCGGACCGGGAGCGGGCCATCGCGAGGAGTTCCACGTCGAGCGGGGCCTTGGGGGGCGCGCCGGGAACTTTGCGTTCACCCATTCTTGCGCTGCCGGGTGCCGGGCGCTTAGCCTATCGGGAAACCCCGCCACGCCATGTCTGAAAACGCACCCCACCGCCCGCGGATCCTCGTCGTCACCCCGGAGATCACCTACCTTCCCGAAGGCATGGGCAACCTCGCCCAGCGGATGTGCGCCAAGGCCGGCGGGCTGGCCGATGTCTCGGCCTCGCTGGTCAAGGCGCTCTACGACCAGGGCGCCGACGTCCATGTCGCGCTGCCGAATTACCGCCGGATGTTCCACCTCGACGTCGCCAGCGTCTTCGACAACGAGTTCCAGAAAGTCAGCCGCGCCCTGCCCGAGCAGCGGATCCACCTGGCGGAGGACCGCGTGTTCTACCACCGCTCCAGCGTTTACGGGGCGGAGAACCACCT
Source organism: Akkermansia muciniphila (assembly GCA_945883695.1). GTDB lineage: Bacteria > Verrucomicrobiota > Verrucomicrobiia > Verrucomicrobiales > Akkermansiaceae > Haloferula > Haloferula muciniphila_A. The sequence goes on from CAMCYK010000059.1 coordinate 22,949, forward strand.
GATCGCCCTCGCCTTCCAGCGCGAGGTGATCAACCACACCATCCCCCAGGTCCGGCCCGACCTCATCCACTGCAACGACTGGATGACCGGCCTGATCCCCGCCGTCGCCCGCCGCCACGGCATCCCCTCGCTCTTCACCGTCCACAACATCCACTCCGAGCACCTCACTCTCGCCCAGATCGAGGACCGCGGGATCGACGCCGCCGATTTCTGGCAGCACCTCTACTACCGCCGCGCCCCGGGGACCTACGAGGAAAGCCGTGGTGCGAACCCGGTCGACCTGCTCGCCAGCGGCATCTTCGCCGCCGACCACGTCAACACCGTCAGCCCCACTTTCCTCGATGAGATCGTCGGCGGCGGCCACTCGTTCATCCCCGACGCCATCCGCAACGAGCTGCGCGGCAAGAAGCACTCCGGCTGCGCCACCGGCATTCTCAACGCGCCGGACGCGGTCTTCGATCCCGCCTCCGACCCCTACCTGACCACCCATTTCACCGCCGCCACCCACGTCGCCGGCAAACGCAGGAACAAGCTGGAATTGCAGGAGCGGCTCGGTCTGTTAGGCGATCCCGACGCGCCGCTGTTCTTCTGGCCCTCCCGCCTCGATCCCGTCCAGAAAGGCTGCCAGCTCCTCACCGAGATCCTCCACACCCTGGTCTCCAGCCACCCCATGCAGATCGCCGTCGTGGCCAGCGGCAGTTTCCAGAAGCACTTCCACAACATCGTCAAGATGCACGGACTCCACGACCGGGTCGCCGTCCGCGACTTCGACGAAAAGCTCAGCCACCTCGGCTACGCGGCCAGCGATTTCATCTTCATGCCCTCGTCCTTCGAGCCCTGCGGGTTGCCACAGATGATCGCGCCGAAGTTCGGCAGCCTGACCGTCGCCCACGACACCGGCGGCCTGCACGACACGGTCGAGCACATGGATGTCGAGAACAACAGCGGCAACGGGTTCCTGTTCCGCCACTTCAACGCCCAGGGCCTGCACTGGGCGATCGGCCAGGCCCTGCGCTTCCACGCCCTGCCCGCCGCGGAGCGCGAGAAACAACTCGTCCGCGTGATGAACGAATCCGCCGCCCGCTTCAACCACGAGGTCACCGCCGCGGACTACATCCGGCGCTACGAGGAGATGCTGCAGAAGACGGTCACCGCGTGAGCTCGCCCTCCCACCGTGGCTGCGGCGTCTCGCCGCGAGCCCTCGCGTGGTCTCTCCTTGGACCCCCGAAGTTGCCTAAACCAGGTGGTGCCTGTTTTTTTGGAAAGTCGGGCAATCGGATCTCCTGCAGCGCCCAACAGCATCTTCTTGGCTCCACATCGAGTGGAAGGAATTCTCAGCCATGAGGGTCGGCGCGAGGGATGAATCACGACGGGAATCGAGCGGAGGGTGGCCGGGGATGAAAATCCGTGAGGACTGAATCCATTGGATTCTGACCCTATTGGACTGCCCAATGTGAATCCGTGAGGACTGACCCCATTTGGACCCCATTTGTCGGCGGGCGGATTCAAGCGGGCCGATCCGGCCAGCTCAACCCCCAATCGGGCGCTACTCCCCGCGCCGCGCCCGGACGGCGGCGGCGAATTTCTCCAGCACCTCCACCGTGTCGTCCCAGCCGATGCAGGCGTCGGTCACCGATTGGCCGCGGACCAGCTTGGAAAGGTCCGGCACCAGCTTCTGGTTTCCTTCCACCAGGTTCGACTCGACCATCGCGGCGACGACCGTCTTCGACCCTTCCTCGACCTGCTTGCACAGGGCGTTGGCGACCATCGGCTGGTTGCGGTAGTCCTTCATCGAGTTGCCGTGCGAGCAATCCACCATCACGTGGGGCGGCAGGCCTTGCTCGCGGAGCATCTGCTCGACCTCGGCGACCGCTTCCTTGTCGTAGTTCGGCCCGGTCTTGCCGCCGCGCAAAATGATGTGGCAGGAGTCGTTGCCGGTGGTCGAGACGATCGCCGACACGCCCTGCTTGGTGACCGACAGGAAGTTGTGGGTTCCGGAGGCCGATTGGATGGCGTCGAGCGCGATCTGGATCGAGCCGCCGGTGCCGTTCTTGAAGCCGACCGGCATCGACAGCCCGGACGCCAGCTCGCGGTGGATCTGGCTTTCGGTGGTGCGCGCGCCGATCGCGCCCCAGGCGATCAGGTCGGCGATGTATTGAGGCGAGATGGTGTCGAGGAACTCGGTCCCGGCCGGCACGCCCATGTTGGCGAGCTCCAGCAGCAGCCCGCGGGCGACCCGCAGGCCGTGGTTGATGTCGAAGGAATCGTCGAGCCGCGGGTCGTTGATCAGGCCCTTCCAACCGACCGTGGTGCGCGGCTTCTCGAAATCGACCCGCATCACCACGAAAATGGCGTTTTTCAGCCGCACGGCCTCGACCTGGAGCTTGCGGCCGTACTCCAGCGCGGCTTCCGGGTCGTGGATCGAGCAGGGGCCGACGATCACCAGCAGCCGGTCGTCCTCGCCTTTCAAGATCGCCTCGCACTGGCTGCGGGCGGCGGCGACCAGTTCGGAAGCCTGTTCGGTGACCGGCAGGAAATAGTTCAGGATCGCCGGCGAAATCAGCGGGTTCAGGCCGGAGATGCGGAGGTCGTCGGTGCGGTGGCGGGTCACGGCCGGGAGGAAAGGCGAAGAAGAGACCAGAGGCAAGAGACAAGAAACCAGAGAGTTCCGGGATTCCGGGCCTTTCTCTTGTCTCTGGTCTCTGGCTTCTGGATTCTTCCGCCCGTGAAAAAAGAACGAGTCGATGCCCTGCTGGTCGCCCGCGGCCTCTGCGAATCCCGCGAACAGGCGAAGCGCCTGGTGCTGGCCGGCGAGGTCCGCAGCGGCGACCGGATCGTCGACAAGCCGAGCACCCAGCTCGCCGCGGACGCGCCGCTGGAGGTGAAGGAGCGGCCGCGCTACGTCGGCCGCGGCGGCTTGAAAATGGAGGGCGCGCTGGCGGCTTTCGGGATCGTTCCGGAGGGCTGGACCTGCCTCGACATCGGCGCCTCGACCGGCGGCTTCACCGACTGCCTGCTCCAGCATGGCGCGGCGAAGGTCCACGCGATCGATGTCGGCACCAACCAGCTCGCCTACAAGCTGCGCACCGACCCGCGGGTCATCGTGAAGGAGCAGTTCAACGCCCGCGGGCTGGAAGTCGCGACGCTGGGCGAGAAGGTCCGGCTGATCGTGATGGACCTGTCCTTCATCTCGCTGACCAAGATCCTGCCCGCGGCCTTCGGGGTGCTGGAGGACGGCGGCTCGATCGTCTGCCTGATCAAGCCGCAGTTCGAGCTGGAGCGCGAGGACATCGGCAAGGGCGGGATCGTCCGCGACCCCGCGCTGCACGACCGCGCGGTGGCGAAGATCCGGGCCTTCGTGACGGAGGAGCTGGGGAGGGAGTGGAAGGGGCTGATCGACTCGCCGATCACCGGGACGGACGGGAATCGGGAGTTTCTGGCGTGGCTGGGGTGAGAGTGGTGCTCAGCGCCTCCTTCATCCACGCCGGCTGGGCGTGCGAGGACGCCATGTGGGTGCCGGAGTTCCTCGTCAGGTTGTTCCCGATGTCCTCGGTTTGAACCGGGCCGCCGATACAATGCGCGGGCTCTGGGACTGGCTGGCCCGCGCCGATGACCCCGTGGCGCGGCGCGCGCTGGCGGGAAGAGGGCATCAAGAAGGCGCAGCGGGCGGGACTCAGCCGACGGCTTCCACCCGCAGATCGGGAATCCGGGCGAAGTGGCGGAGATTGCGGGTGATGAGGGGCTTGTTGAAGGCGATGCTTGCCGCGGCGATCCACAGGTCGTTCTGACCGATCTCGCGATAGACCGGGGATTCCTGAAGCGCGGCGCAGATCCTGGCGTAAACGGGCACGACCGGCTCCGGGTCCAGCAGCGGGATGCCGACCGACAAAAATCCCTGCACCAGCATGGCGTCGTGACCGGCACGGGTCGCGCCGTGCCAAAACTCGCCCAGCACCACCCACGGGATGCCGAGCGACTTCGCCGGGTTGGCCGAGGCGAAACTCACCGCCCAGCCCTGCCGCCGCCACAGGCCGATCAACAGCGAGGTGTCAGCGATCAAATCCATGGATCCTCCTTGGCGGACGAGCGTTCTTCCACGGCTTGCTCCAGCACTTCATTGCCGGCGAGTGATTGAGTCTGATGAGCTTCGGCGAAAGTGAGGAAGGCTCCCAAGCTCCCAGGCTCCGGGATCACCCGCTTGACCACGCTGGAAAAGGACTCGTTCCGCCCCTTTTTCCAGGCTTTCAGCCTCTCGTAGGCGTCTTCGTCCAGAGTGATGGTTTTCATGATTTGTGTATACACGAATGGTAGCACGAAGGCAAGCCGTCAAATGTCATGGGGCTGACCTTCGCGGAATTCTCCACCTCACCGGCCGCCGGGGTCCGCTGGAGAGACACCCGCCACTGGCGCTGATCCAGGGAGACCTGCACAAGGCCGCTCCGAACCGGCGCATCGTCGTCTGCCTCCAATCCCGCGGCGGCAGACTTGTTGGTGCGATAATCCCCGCGGCCGCAGGCCGCGAAGGTAGGGTCGGACCGCCCTCGGCCGACCGGAGCGGTCCCCGTCTGCCCGCTTCACCTTCAAGGGTTGAACCTGCCCTCCCGTCGCTTCGCGGACGAGCGAGGGCGCGTCGTCCCGACCTTGCGCGACCGAAGGTCGCTCGCTCCGGCGGCCGCAGGCCGCGAAGAATCCCGCGGCCGCAGGCCGCGAAGGTAGGGTCGGACCGCCCTCGGCCGACCGGAGCGGCCCCCGTCCGCCCGCTTCACCTTCAAGGGTTGAACCCGCCCTCCCGTCGCTTCGCG
>CAMCYK010000060.1 GCA_945883695.1 Akkermansia muciniphila
CGCGGACTGCAGACGGCCGGTGATCGGGTCTCTTCCGTATGAAAATCAGAAATCAAAAATCCTCAATCGACAATCGTCAATCAGACCGTGCGGCTGATCGGAAGGAGAGAGTCCTTCCTCATATGGTGTCGGGCGGGCCTGCGGCTGTCCGAACTGGTGAGACTGCGGATCCAGGATGTGGACCTCGTGCGCGGAACGCTGACGGTGCGGATGGGCAAAGGAGACAAGCATCGCATGACCGTGTTGCCGAAGAGCCTGCGGGAGCAGATCGCGGAGCAGATCGAAAAGGCGCGGGAGATCTGGCGGAAGGATCGCGAGGAAGGGCTGGCAGGCGTGTATCTGCCGGGAGCGCTGGCGCGGAAGTTCAGAAAGAATGAGCCGCGGATCGCAGGTCCCGGGCCTTCGATCAAAAATCAGAAATCGTCATTCCTCAATCGTCAATCTCCCCTGCCGGGCGTGCCCTCACCGTTCCAGCAGCACTTCCGTCCCCCGCACCACCAGGTCGACCGAGCCCTTGAGCGTCCGGTCGAGGAAGGGCGTGTTGCGGCTTTTCGACCTCATGAAATCCGCCGTGAAGGTCGTGCTGCCCTCGGGATCGAACAGGATGAACTCCGCCGCCTTTCCTTCCGCCACCGGCACCGGCTCCAGGCCCATCAGGCGGCGCGGCTCGGCGGAGTAGCGCTTGACCAGGATGTCCCAGGTTAGGTCGCCGCGGGAAATGAAGCGGTCGAACATCGAGACCAGCGCGGTGTCCATGCCGGTGATCCCGTTCGGCGCGCTGGTGAAATCCTGGGCCTTCTCGAACGGCGTGTGCGGCGCGTGGTCGGTGGCCAGCAGGTCGAACACGCCCGCCTTGAACGCTTCCAGCAGCGCCGCGTTGTCCTCCGCCGTGCGCAAGGGCGGGTTCATCTTGTAGTGGGTGTCGTAGTTGCCGATGTCCTCGTCGCGGAACATCAGGTGGTGCGGCGCGACCTCGCAGGTGACCTTCACGTCGCCGCGCTCCTTCCACCCGCGGATGGTCTCCATGCCGAGCTTGCTCGAGACGTGCTGGATGTGGATGTGCGCGCCGGTGGCGTGGGCCAGCCGGATGTCGCGGTCGATCATGATCTCCTCCGCGCAGGCCGGGCTGCCCTTGATGCCGAGCCGGTAGGCCATCGGCCCGTCGTTGAGCGCGCGCGGGCCGGCCAGCTCGTGGACCTCGCAGTGGCTGGCGAAAAACATCCCGAACTCGCTGGCATACTGCATCGCCCGGTCAAGCACCGCCGGATCCCCCACCCCGTCGCCATCGTCGGTCAGCATCTTCACCCCGAGCCCGCGCATGCCGTCGATCGCCGCCAGTTCCTTGCCCTCGCGGCCCTTGGTGATGCAGCCGGAGGTGTAGACCGGGATCCGCGCGACCGCCTTGGCCTTGTCGAGGACCATCTTGACCACCGTGGCGGAATCGATGGCCGGCGAGGTGTTCGGCATCATGACCACGCCGGTGATCCCGCCGTTGATCGCCGCCTCGGTGCCGCTGGCAATGTCCTCCTTCGCCTCGAAGCCCGGCTCCCGGAAATGGACGTGGGCGTCGAACATCGCCGGCATCAGCAGGCGGCCGCGGCCGTCGATCACCTTCGCGCCCTCCGGCAGCGGCAACCCGGCGGCCACGGCGGTGATGATTCCCTGCTCGACCCTCACGTCGGCTTCGGTGAAAGCGGGCGAATCTTCGGAAACCACGCGGACCTGGCGGATGAACAGCACGTCGGACATGCCCGCTTCATGCCATCCCGGCCCGCGGTCGTCCAGTGCCGCGACGACCCGCCAGCAGCAAGCCGATCCAGCAGGCGCCAGCCGCCGCGAGCACGACCCACGGTGTCAGCCAGCCGAAGCGGGTGTAGAAGGTCAGCCGGGTCTCCCGCTTCATGCTTCCCACCAGCGTCCCGCTGACCATCGCGTCCAGCCGCCCGCGGAGCTGGCCGTCCGGGTCGATCACCTGCGACACGCCCGAGGTCGCGCAGACGAACATCCAGCGTCCGTTCTCGCAGGCCCGGATCCGGAACAGCTCCGCATGTTGGTCGTGCTGGCGGGCGGTCCACGACTTGGCATCCATCACCGGAACGATGAACAGCTCCGCCCCGGCGGCGGTCATCCGGCGGGTGACGCCCTCGTAGTCGCAGTCGAAGCAGACCGGCGTGCCGATCTTCCCGTGCGCGGTGTCGACCGGCAGCGCGGAGCTGCCGGCGATGCCGTCGTTGAAGAAGTGCACCGTGTGGACCTTGTGGTGCTCCCCGCGGACTCCGCCCGGATCGAGGGTCAGCGCGATGTTCCGCCAGCCCGGCCCGCCTTCCGGATGGTGCTGGGTGCCGAAGGTCAGGGTGATCCCGCGGTCGCGGCAGAGCTGTTGGACGAGTTCCCAATCCTCCCGGTCCGCCCGGACGTCGTAGGGCACCGCATACTCCGGCCAGACCACGTACGGAATGTCCGCCGGAAGACCGCGGGTCGCTTGGAGGAACTCGTGGATCGACACGTCCTCTTTCTGGATCCCGGCGACCTTGAGCGCGGCGGGATCGTCCGGCACCGGGTGGCGGGACATCGACAGCAGTGCTCCTGCCAGAACGGCCGCCGGCACCAGCGCGATCTTCCAGTGCCGGGCCAGCGCCAGTGCCACCAGCAAGACCACCACCACGCCCACCCCGTAAACACCGATCCACGGCAGGAGGCGGTTCGGCCCGAGCGCCAGACCGGCGGTCATCCACGGGAACTTGAGCGGGAACAACTCCGCCCGGATGAATTCCCAGGCACCCCAGTTGAGTGCCGTGAAAAGCGCGAACTTCCAGCCCGTCACCCCGCGGGCCGCGGCGAGTCCTTGGAAGTGGGCGAACATCGCCGGAAAGAAGGAGAGCACGAACCACAGCACCACCGCCAGCAGCCCGAACAGCTCGTACAACCACGACAGGCCGCTGCCGAAGGCCGCCAGTCCTTGGAGAAAACCGACCGCCCGTGCCCGGGAGCCCGTCACACCCCGGAGGCAGAGCAGCAATCCCGCCACCGCCGGAAACACCAGCCAGCCCCAGCCGAGCGGCGGGTAGGCCAGCGAGTAAAGTCCGCCGGATCCCAGGGCCAGGAGCAGCCGGAGCGCGTATGAGGCACGGGAAAGAGGGTGATCGCTCAAGCTCTAACAAGTAGCTCGCGCCGTTCGATGCCGCAAGCATGCAGTCGGCGCGGAGGCACGGAAGGTAGGGACGACGCGCCCTCGCTCGTCCGCGAAGCACGGGGAGGGTCGCTGCTCGCCCTCGGGATGAAGCGGGCAGCGGGGGACCGTTCTGCGGGCCGGAGGCTCCGCGCCCCCGGCGGTCGGCCGAGGGCGTCCGAGCCTATCCGGCCTGCGGCGCGGGCATCACGCCGACAGCACCAGCTCGGTCGCCACCACTTCCCGCCGCTCCGGGCGCACTTCCGCCGCCAGGCCGGCCATGAAATCGGCGTGGCGGACCAGCTCCAGCCGGCCGTCGAAATGCTCGACAATCGCGGTCAAGCTCTCCACCCAGTCGCCCGAATTCAGATAGCGGATCTCGCCGACCTGCTTGTCCTCCGGCGTGTGGATGTGGCCGCAGATGATGCCGTCGCAATCCTTCTTGCGCGCCAGCTCCTGGAGCTGCTGCTCGTATTCGCCGACGAAACTCACCGCCGATTTCACCCGCGCCTTGATCGCCTTGCTGACCGAGTAATACTCCTTGCCGCGCCATGCCCGGTAGCGGTTGTAAACCCGGTTCACCTTGAGCAGGGCGTCGTAGCCGACCGCGCCGAGCTTGGCGATCCACTTGTGGTGGGTCGACACGCTGTCGAAACCGTCGCCGTGGACCACCAGGTAGCGCTTGCCGTCGACGCCCTTGTGGATGTGCTCCTTGACGAACTGCAGCTTGCCGAACGCCAGCGGCAGGAAGCGCTCGAGGATATCATCGTGGTTGCCTCGAAGATAGACCACCGCGGTATCATCCTTCTCCATTTTCTTCAGCACCGTGCGGATGAACCGGCTGTGCCGCTTGCGCCATTGCGCGCCGCGGCGGAGCGCCCAGCCGTCGATGATGTCGCCATTGAGCACCAGCTTCTCGCAGCGGGTGTGCTTGAGGAATTCGATCACCTCGTGGACCTTCGCGTCCGGGGTGCCGAGGTGGATGTCGGAGAGGAAGATCGTGCGGTAGGCGCGCTTCGGCCGCTTGCTCTTTTCCTTCAAGGTCAGGGTGATCGGACCGCGCGCCGCGGAGGCCTCCACCAGGTGGTTCTCGAACGAATCCACCACCTGCTCCCAGCCGAGCGCCTCGGCGGTGGCGCGGGCCCCGCGGCGGAAGGAATCGTCGCGCCAGCGGTGCAGCGCGGCCAGACATTCGCCGAGGTAGGCGTCGCGATCTCCCTTCGGCGACTTCAGGCCGTTGCGGTCGTGCTCGACGTGGCGGGCGGAGGCGGCGTAGTCGTGGCTGACGGTGACCAAACCGCTGGCCATTCCCTCTAACAAAACATTGCCGAAGGTCTCGGTCTCGCTCGGGAACAGCAGGATGTCGGCCGACGCGTAGTGCCGCGCGAGATCCTCGCCGGTCCGCACTCCCGCGAAATGAACGAAGGTGTGTTCGGCCTGGAGTTTCTCCCGCAGCGGGCCGTCCCCGACCACCACGCAGCGCAGGTCCGGCACGCGCTCGCGCATCCGGCGGAAGCATTCCATCGCGAAGGGCAGGTTCTTCTCGGCCGCGACCCGGCCGACGATCACCGCCACCGGCGACTCCGCGCGGGCACCCCAGGACGAGCGCAGGCCGTGGTCGCGGCGGGCGGGGTCGAACAGCCCGGTGTCCACCCCGCGGCCGAGCAGGCGGACATTCTGGAAGCCCTCCCGCCGCAGCATGTCGACCACGTCGGAGGTCGGAGCCATGGTCAGGTCGGCCCGGCTGTGGACTTTCTTCAGATAGGCCATCGCCGCCGGTTGCAGACCGCCGAGGCAGTACTGCTCCATGTACTGGTGGAAATTCGTGTGGAACCCCGCCGCCACCGGGATTTCCAGCGCGTTCGCCGCCTTGATCGCCGAATTGCCGAGCGGGCTCTCGGTCGCCACATAGATCGCGTCCGGCCGTCGCTTCAGCCAGCGCTTGCGGAGCTTGAAGGGCCCCGGCAGACCGACCCGGACCTCCTTGTAGCCGGGCAAGGGCAACGAAGCCGCCACCGTCTGGCCGCGGCCGCCGCCTTCCCCGGTATGGATCACGTGGACCAGGTGCCCCTTGCGACGCAGCCCGTCGCACAGCCGTCCCAAGGTCATGGCCACGCCATTCACATCGGGAGCGAAGGTGTCGGTGACAATGTCAATTCTCATAGATATTCAAGAGTTTCAAACAAACGGCACCCTGCGTGTAGCACGGTCTTTCCCCGGGCGGGTATCGATTCTCGTGGCGAAATCGACACCCGCGGTTCGGCTCCCGCGCCCGTCCCGTCTCCCCCTTCGACCCCGGCGGGGCGGTCGCGGCAGGCGGCGGGGGAATCCGGGATATCCGAATATATTTGACTCTCCCCTCCACTTCGCGAGCTTACTGGCCCCCGATGACGAGTCACTTCACCCCGCTCGACTGGACCGTCCTGCTGGCCTACTTCGCGGCCACCCTCGGGATCGGGCTCTATCTCTCACGCGGCAGCCGGACCTCGGAAGCCTTCACCGCCGCCAATCGCTCGCTGCCCGGCTGGGTCTGCGGGCTTTCAATCTTCGCCACCTTCCTTTCGAGCATCAGCTTCCTCGCCCTCCCCGGGAAAAGCTTCGGCAGCAACTGGACCCCCTTCGCTTTTTCCCTCTCGCTCCCGCTCGCCACCTGGATCGCGGTCCGCTGGTTCCTGCCGTTCTACCGGGCCAGCGGCGAGGTCTCTGCCTACGCCCATCTCGAGCACCGCTTCGGTCCGTGGGCGCGGATCTATGCCAGCACCTTTTACCTGCTGACCCAGGTCGCCCGGACCGCGATGGTGATGTATCTGATGGCCCTGCCGCTGGCGGTCATCATGGGCGTGCCGATCGGCGGCGTGCTGGTGGTCACCGGCCTGGTGGTCACCTTGTACTCGCTGGTCGGCGGCATCGTGGCGGTGATCTGGACCGATGCCTTGCAAGCGGTGGTGCTGATCGCCGGCGCGCTGGCCTGCCTCGCCCTGATGCTGTTCCAGCTCCCCGGCGGCCCCTCCGAACTGTTCCGGGTCGCCGCCGAGCATGACAAGTTCTCGCTCGGGTCGATGGGTCTCGACGACTGGGCGCGGCAGACCTTCTGGGTCGTCCTGCTCAACGGCCTGTTCGTGAACCTGCAGAACTTCGGGATCGATCAGAGTTATGTGCAGCGCTACATCGCCTCGTCCTCGGAGAAGGAAGCGCGTAAAAGCGTGTGGCTCGGCGGCCTGCTCTATCTGCCGGTGAGCGCGATCTTCTTCCTGATCGGCACCGCGCTGTTCGCGTTTTACCTGTCGCGGCCGCTGGACCTCGCCGAAGTGCGCGAGGCCGTCGCCTCCCAACGGCTGATCCGCGAAGGCCTCGACCCGGCCGCCGCGGGCTTCGCGGCGGCCGTCACCACCAAGGCGGCGACCCTGGCCAACGCCGAAATCGGCGACGGCGTCTTCCCCCACTTCATCGGCAAGCACCTGCCGCCGGGTGTCACCGGCTTGCTGATCGCCGCGGTGTTCGCGGCGGGGATGAGCACCATATCCACCTCGCTCAACTCCGCGGCGACGGTGCTTCACGCCGACTACTTCAAACGCTTCTTCCGGCCCGCCGCCAGCGACCAGGCCTCGGTCCGGGTCCTGCGGCTCGCGACCCTCGCCTTCGGGATCACCGGCACCTCCGTCTCGTTCCTGCTGCTCAATGTCGCCAGCGCGCTCGACGCCTGGTGGACGCTCTCCAGCATCTTCTCCGGCGGCATCCTCGGGCTCTTCCTGCTCGGGCTGATCTCCCGCCGCGCCCGCAACCCCGCCGCGATCGCCGCGGTCGTCTGCGGGTTGGCGGTCATCACCTGGATCACCCTTTCCACCGCCGGTTGGTGGCCGGCCTCGCTCGACTTCGCCAAGGCTCCCTTCCACGCCTTCCTCGCCATCGTGCTGGGCACCCTGGTCATCCTGTTCGGCGGCATCACCTTCACTTCCCTGTTCGCCCGCAAGCCTCTCCGTCCATGAATCCCCCGCTCCGCATCCACGGCGTCGTCCCGCCGGTCCCCACCCCGCTCACCGCCACCGGGGCGGTCGACGAAGCCGCCCTGCACCGGATCTTCGATCACCTCGCCGCGGGCGGCGCCCAGGGCGCCTTCGTGCTCGGCTCGACCGGTGAACTGGCGTCGCTCGACCGCGCGCAACGGCGGGCGCTGATCCGCGGCGCGGTCGCCGCGGCGGCCGGACGGCTGCCGGTGCTGGTGGGGATCGCCGACACCTGCCCCGCGGCCAGCGTCGACCTCGCCCGGCTCGCGCTCGACCTCGGTGCCGACGCCGTGGTCGCCGCCGCGCCGTATTACTACGAACTCTCGGCGGGCGAACTGCGGCGCCATTTCCACGCCCTCCTGCCGCGGATCGAGCTGCCCGTGCTGCTCTACAACATGCCCTGGCTGACCGGTCACGTGCTCGATGCCGCCACCCTGCGCGCCGCCATGGACCACCCCCACCTGGTCGGTTTCAAGGACTCGTCCGGCGACCTCGGCTACCTGCGGGAGATGATCGGGATTGCCGCCGTGCGGCCGGAAGTCACCGTCCTGGTCGGCAACGAGTATCTCTATCTTGCGGCGCTTGAGCTCGGGGCTCATGGCGCGGTGGGCGGGGGCGGAAACCTTTACCCCGCGCTGCTGCGGGCCTTGCAGGACGCCTTCGAAGCCGGTGACACCGCCGCCGCGGCCCTGTGCCAGGCGCGGGTCAGCCGGCTCGGCGAACAGGTCTTCGGCGTCACCGGCCGCCCGACCTCCGGCTTCGCGGCGATCAAGGCCGGCATGGCCTGCCTCGGACTCTGCGAGCCCCACATGGCGCCGCCGCTGACCGCGTGCACGCCGGCCCAGATCGAAGTCCTGCGGCGCGTGCTCGCCAGCGCCGACGCCCGGCTGCCCCGCCCTCCCGTGCCCGCCGTCGCATGAAACCGCTGCTCCTCTTGCTCGCCGTCCTGCCCGCCGCCCTCGGTGCCGCCGAACGGGTCCTCACGACCCGCGCGGCCGGACATCTGATCCACAACTCGCAGGTCTTCTCGCGCGACGGCCGCCACATCGTCTTCGACGCCCGCAACGACGAGACCCGGCTCGCCGCCTGCCCGCGGATCGCGTTGGTGGAAATCGCCACCGGCAAGGAAACCACGCTCTACGAGGTCCCTAGTAGTTCACCCCACGGCCCCGGCGCGGGGGCGGCCACCTTCAGTCCGGCGGCCGACCGGGTGGCTTTCATCCACGGTCTCGACGACGCCTCGGAGGAAAACCCCTACGCCGCCCACCGGCGCTCGGCCGCCCTCGTCGCGCTGGCCACGCCCGGCCGGATGACCCGGCTCGACGCCCGCGACGTCACCCAGCCCTTCACCGCCGGTGCCTCGCGCGGCGGGACCCACGCCCACCACTGGTCCGGCGACGGACAACTGCTGTCCTTCACCTACAACGACGCCGTCGTGCCCGCCCCCGGCGCGGCCCCGGACGACCTGCGGACCATCGGGGTCATCGACCTCCGGCGCGCGGTCACGGTCGCCGGACCGCGGCCCGGCGCGGAGTTTTCCGGCAGCGGGTTCACGGTGCTGGTGGTTCCGGTGAAGCCGCACCCGCGACCCGGCAGCGACGAGCTTTCCCGCGCTTATGAAGAAGGCTGGGTCGGCGACAAGGGCTACCTGCGGGCCGACGGCAGCCGCCAGCCGCGGGCCCTCGCGTTCCTCGGCAATCTCGCCGCGGGTGATGGCGGCGCTTTCTCCGAAGTCTTCATCGCCGACCTGCCCGACGACCTCACCCGCCCCGGTCCCGCCGGTCCGCTCGAAGGCAGCGCGGACCGCTTGCCGAACCCGCCCGCGGGAGTGGTGATCCGCCGCTTGACCCGCACTGGAGACCGCCCGAAGCCCGGCCTGCGCGGCCCGCGCCATTGGCTGCGCAGCCACCCCGACGGCAGCCTGATCGCCTTCCTCGACGAGGACGACAAAGGCATCGTCCAAGTCTTCGGGGTCGCCCCCGCCGGCGGCCCCGTGCGCCCGCTTTCGAACTTCACCGAGTCGGTCGACGGTCCCTTCACCTGGTCGCCCTGCGGCCGCTGGATCGCCTGCTCGGCCGGCGCCCGGATCCGCCTGCTCGACGTGACGACGCGGCGCGACATCGTGCTGACCGACAAACTTCCCGCCGGCCAGCACCCGCGTCACGGAGTCGTCTTCTCGCCCGACGGATCGACGATCGCCTTCAACCGCTTGCTGCCCCACCCCGACGGCGGCGAGTTCCTGCAGATCTGCCTGGTTCCGACCGCCCCGGACAGCGGCCCGTGAGACACCTGGCGCGGCCTCAGCAAATCACGCCTTCCTTCGCCGCCGGGCCGTGCCCGATCACCGACGCGCCGACCCAGCGCGGATCGACCGGTTCGCTGGCGCGCTGGTAGCGGGTGTCGACCGACAGGCGGATCCGGTCGGTCTGGTTGTCCAAGCTGCCGTGGACCATCGCCATCCCGAAGATCAGCATGTCACCCATCCTGAATTCCGGCGCGGTCAACCAGCGGCTGCCGAAGCGCTCGCGGATCGCCAGCGGATTCTTCGAAAGCGAGCCGTTCCAGCCCTTCTCACCCGTCGCGTGGGCCCCGGCGTCCTCGCGGTTGGCGCAGTAGCGGTCCACATCGCGCTCCAGATAGCCGTTCAACAGGTCCGGGCGGAGGTGCGAGCCCTCCAGGATGGTCAGGCCGCCGATCCGCGGGCAGATGTCACCCAGCGGCGTCCACATCGTCAGCAGCCGCTTGGTCCCGCGTCCCATGTAAACGATGTCGCAGTGAACATCGCTGCCGTGCCCGGTGCCCTTGGTGCGGAACCAGGTGAAATCAAAGTGAGTCGCCGGCTCACCGAACAAGCCGGCGTAGAAATCCATCGTCTCCTTCCCGAACAACAAGTCGACCACCCGCGGATCCCGCTGGTCGAGCGGGTGCGCCCGCGCCATCGCCGGCGGGGGATTCTCCGGATCGTGGATCCCTTCCCCGACCGCTGTCCCCGGCTTGAGATATCCCATCCCGGCCAACTGGGCGAGCACGCTGGCCCGGGTTTGCATGACTTTCCCGCGTGACCAGAAACCCGGCAGATAGAGGTAGCCATCTTCTTCCAGGCGACGGTTCAACTCCGCGAAGTCGCCGCGGCGATCGGCCGAGGATCGTAGCCAGCCAAAGACCTCCGGAGCGGTGTCCATCCGGTGACCGAGCGAGAAAATCGGGAAATCGAGGAGGCTCCCGTCGATGGATGTGGATTTCATGGACGCGCGCTGATGTCACCACCCTCGGCGGACGCGTCAATCGTAAACTATATTTGGATATTTTCGAAGCTTCCCGGCTTTCCTCCGTGGCCGGAGTGGCCTCCGTGGCCGAGGTGGCCGCTTTACTTCGGCTCACCATGGACTAGGCATCCGTCGGAGACGCGGATGATGCCTCGTGCGATTCCCGTTGCTGGCTTCACAACAGCCTGCCCGGCCCGGGCGAAAACCCAGCATATTGCCGAATATATTTGACGGTATCCAAGTCCACTTGCAGCTTCCCGACCATCAACAGAATCAGTCCACGATGAAATTCATTCGCCAAGAACTCCTGCTCCTGGGACTCGCCCTGCCCCTCGTTCAGCCGGCTGACGCGGACCTTGTCCATCGCTATCCATTCAATGAGACGACCGGAACGATCGCGGAGGACATCGCCGGCGATGCCGACGGAACGATCGGGGCGACCGTCTCCCTGGGCCAGCCGGGCCGGCTTGCGACCTCCTTCGCGCTGCCCGCCGCCGCGAACAATCCGGCGTCGCGGGTGACCCTGCCGGCCAGCGTGGTCCCCGGCGCGGAGTTCACGATGTCCGCCTTCATTTTCATGCCCTCGGCATTGCCGAACGCGGGCCAGATGCACGTGATCTCCGGCAACAACGGTGCCACCGGGCGTTGGAATCTCGGCATCAACGACAACGACACCACCACCGGCGTCGATGCCCGGCTGTTCTGGTTCCACAACGGCGGGGTCGGTGCGGTCACTTTTGCCGGCTTCAATTTCAACGCCCACTTGAACCAGTGGGTGCATGTCGGCATCACCCGCGGCGCCGACGGCACGACCCGGCTTCACGTGAACGGCGTGCCCCAGGACGTCGGCACCAGCAGCGCCGCACTGGTCAGCACGCCGGTGGGAATCGGCCTGCGACCGAACGCCGCCCAGTTCCAGTTCAGCGGGCGCCTCGATGACGTGCGCTTCTACAACAATGCCCTGACCTCCGCCGAAATGCTCGCGCTGGCGACCGAGACGAGCGACACCGACAACGACGGTCTGCCCGACGATTGGGAAATTCTACACTTTGGAAATCTCAACGAAGATGGCGACGACGACACTGACCTCGACGGCTTCGTCAACCGGATCGAGTTCCTCGCCCGGACCGATCCCGACGACAAGCTCGCCTTCCCGACCGGCGACAGCGACGACGACCAGCTCGGCGACGGCTGGGAATGGCTCAATTTCGAAACGCTCGCGCGGGACGGCAGCGGCGACTTCGATCGCGACGGCGCGCTGGACATCGAGGAATTCGTGGCCACCGGCGGGCTGTTGATCCAGCGGAACGCCAACGGCTCGGTGGCCGGCACGGCCCCGGTCACGGGATCCACCAACCCGAAGAATGCGAACTCGCAGCCCGACTCGGAACCGGACGGCCTGCCCGACGGCTGGGAGTTCATCCATTTCTCGTCACTCGCCCCGCTTCCCGGCGGCGACTTCGACGGCGACGGAGCCGACAACCTGCAGGAATTCCTCGCCGGCTCGAATCCGGCCCGCAAGGCCGGGACTCCCGCCAATGTGAACGACACCCTCCGCGTCGCGGTGGCCCACGGCAGCGGTATCGAAGAGTATGCGGTCACCAACGGGGTCTGGACCTCGCAAGGTCCGATCGTCGCGCTCCCCGGCACCGTCTTCGCGGTGACCGGTCATCCCGACGGCTACCTCTACGCCACCACGCTCGAAACGCCCCGGCGGATCATCCGCGTTCATCCCGCGACCGGCCAGGTCACCACCCTCGCGGTCCGGGCGGAGGGAGCCGCGGCCACCGCCGGCTGGAATCTCAGCGACCCACAAGGCATCGAGGTCGGGCCGGACGGGAAGCTCTATTTCTCCACCGCTTTCGGCACGCCGGCCGGCGAGGGCGTCTTCCGTTTGAATCCCGATGGATCGGGCTTCGAATCCTTCATTCCGAAAAGCGGCGGCACCGACCCCGACTTGTGGGATCTCAACAATGCCCGCGACCTCGAATGGTCCGGCAGCGCTCTCCACGTTTCCGCGCGGGGCGGCTTCAACGCCACCGGCCGTCCGGTTTACCAGTTCAACGCGACCGGCGCCTATGTCGCCACGGTCGCCAACTCGCTGGTCGGACCGCAGGGACTCGAGACCGAGGAAGACGGCCTGCTGGTCACCAGCTCGTCGAGCGGCGCCACCGGACTCTATCGGATCGATCTCGACGGGCCCTTCCCCGCCCTGCCCGCCACCCTCGGCAGCGCGGGCGCGGTCGGCGGGATGGACGTCATCGACCTCAATGGCGACACCTACCTGGTGACCTTCAACACCGGCCCCGGCGGCGTCGGACAAGTCGTGCGGCGCTTCATCAACGGAACGCTCGCGGTGGTCGTCAATGCCTTGCCGGCCCCCGGCAACGACCTGGCGATCTTCCAATCGTCCCTCGTCGGCGACCCCTACGATGTCTGGGCGGCGGGCTTCGGGATCGATCCGGACGGTCCCGCCGGCGGGGCCGCGGATGACTTCGAGGGCGACGGCACCGCGAACGGGATCGAGTTCGCGCTCGGACTCGATCCGACCGACGGCAGCTCGCGCTTCGCCGTCGTCACCACCGGCACGGCCGCCAGCGGGCTCACCCTCACCTGGCCGAGCGCGCCCGGTGTCAGCTTCCAGGTCCGCGGCAGCCCCGACCTGAGCGACTGGAGCACGCTTGAGGCGACCGTCGTCGGCCAGCCGGCGCGGTCGACCGCCACCTGGACGGCTCCGCCGGCTGCCGGTGCCCGCAGGTTCTATCGCGTCGAGTTCACCCCATGAAGTTCCATCCCGTGATCGCGCTCGTCGTGCTCGCGCCGTGGATCGCCCGCGCCGACCACTACGACGTCTATCTGCTCGCCGGGCAGTCGAACGCCGGCGGCCACGGCTACGTCAGCCGGGAGTTCTCGCAGTTCAGCCCGCAGGGCGATGACGGCCTGGTCGAACTCGGCCAGTCCGCTTACTTGCAGCCGCAGCCCGACACCCTGTTCATCCACTGGCGCGGCGGGAATCCCGGTCCGGCGCGACCGGTGCTGTGGGACGCCCGCAGCGACGGCTGGATCCCGCTGCGGGCGGGCTACCCGCTTTACGGCTACAACAGCGGGAACCCGGGACAACTGGGCGCCGAAATCCCCAACCATCCCTTCGGAGCGGAAGTGACCTTCGCCGAGCGGATCCGCGAGGGACGGCCCGGCAGGAAAGTCGCGCTCATCAAGTACACCCAGGGCGCCACCGCCCTCGGCACCGCGGCGGCACCCGGCGGCTGGGATCCTGCGGCCGGACGGAGTTACGACTTCGGGACTTATGCCAATGCCGGGCATTGTTACGCCGGCCTGCTGCAGTTGATACAAGGTTCGCTGCAACAATTGACCGCACAGGGCCACACCCACGAGATCCGCGGCATGATGTGGCATCAGGGCGAGGCCGACAGCGGCCTGTCCACCGCGGTTTACAAGGACCGGCTCAAGGAATTCATCGCCGCGATCCGGGCCGATCTCGGCAAACCGGAGCTGCCCTTCCTGATCGGCGAACTGATCCAGAGCTCCTACGCCAACACCCGCGCCGCCCAGCAGCAAGCCGCCGCGGAGACGGGAAATGCCGCCTTCATCTCGTCGGTCGCCCTGCAAGGCGACAGCACCACGATCCACTTCGACACGACCGGCCAGCTCGATTTCGGCCGCCGCTACGCCGAGCGCATGCTCCGGTTCGGCCCCCCGATGCGCCGCACCGGCGGCCACTGGAAGCTGGACGAAGCGACGCTCCCGTGGACCGGGAGTTATGGACAAATCCCGGATTCCGCGAGCGGCACCGGGGGCGTCTTGTTCGGCTACGCCGAAGGGGATCAAGCGACCGTCAACGACAGAGTGGTCAATCGCGACGGACCGCTGGCAGGCGGCGACCGCGCCTACGATTTCGCCCCGGACAGCGGGATCGCCGGAATCAACACCCGCCGGCCCGACGCCCTGCCCGCCACCGGCGACTTCACGCTGCTGGTCTGGATGAAGACCACCGATCCCCATGCCGCCCAAGGCCACTTGTTCTCGAACAACAACGGCCAGGCCGGCCGCGCGAACCTCCATTTGCAGGACGGCGCGCTGACCTGGTTCCACCACGGCGGCGTCACGCTGAGCGAGCCCGGCAGCCCGGTCTTCGACGGCCGGTGGCACCGCGTCGGCGTGATGCGCAAGGGCAACGACTGGAGCCTGCTCCGCGACGGCACGGTGGTCGCCACCGGCAGCTCCGCCGCGGCGATCGGCCAGAACACCGAGTGGATGATCGGCCGCATGCGCGCCTTCAACGGCAACTACGAAGGCATGATCGGCGATGTGACCGTTCTCAACCACGCGGTGACCGACCCGCTTGAAATCGAAAGCTCCCAACTCGTCCCCGGCGGCTCCTGCCAGCTCGCGTGGACCAGCCAGCCGGGCTTCGAGTACGGCCTCGAATGGTCGTCCGACCTCGCCGCCTGGAACCTGTTCCGGATCGTCCCCGCCGCCACCGGTGCCGCGACCTCCGACACCTTCGCCGATCCCGGCGAGGGCAAGCGCCTCTTTCTCCGTGTCCGCTAACCCCTGCCCCTTCGCATCATGAAACTGAAAACCCTTTGCCTGCTGGCCGTGCTCGCGCCCGGTCTCGCCTCCGCCGCGCTCACCCACCGCTGGACCTTGAACGAGACCACGCTCAATCCCACGACCCCTCCCACCGGGATCCTGGAAAGCGTCTCCGGCACGACCACCGGCGCCCTGTTCGGCACCAGCTCCGGCGTGCTCGGAAATCCCGGGGTCTATGCCGGCGACCTGTCGTATCAGTTCGACGGAGTCGGCAACGCGGTCTCCACCGGTTTCAGCAACGTCCTCCCGACCACCGGCGACTTCAGCGTGTTCGTCACCGCGGTTTTCGCCGCCGACTACCAGGCCGGGGGGCGCATGCTTTTCTCCAACAACGCCGGCCAGGCCGGACGCGTCGACTTCGGGGTGAACGGCACGGCCACCATCCCGAACCAGCTCACCTTCTTCCTCGGCGGCGCGAGCAGCCTGTCGCTCGCCTTCACCGACAGCGCGACCGATCCGGTCCTGTTCGACGGCGGCTTCCACGAGGTCGGCATCACCCGCACCGGCAACAGCTTCCAGCTCCATGTCGACGGCGTCGCGGTCGGCAGCTCCGGCACCAGCGCGGTGGCCGTCAGCACCGGCACCGACTTCCGCCTTGGACGGCGCAACAGCTTCAGCGGCTTCTACAACAACCGGATCAGCGAGGTGCAGGTCTTCAACGACGCCCGCGGTTCCGGACTCGCCGTGGTGCCGGAACCTTCCAGCGCGCTGCTCGCCCTGTCGTCGCTCGGCCTCGCCTGCCTGGTCCGGCGGAGAACCCGCCAATCCTGACGATGTCCCGCTGCCTGCCACCGCTCGCCCTGCTGGGCCTCTGCCTGACCGCGATCGCCCAGGTCTCGCCGAATCTCCCGGGCACGCTCATTTCCCACTCGCCGCCGCCGTCTAACAAGTTCGTCGGATCGCCCGGCCTCGCGAAGCTTCCCGACGGCACGCTGGTCGCCTGCCACGACGAGTTCGGCGGCGGCAGCAGCCAGAACAGCAGCGGGGTGACCCGCGTCTTCCGCTCCACCGATGGCGGGCTCACCTGGTCCCCCGCTGCGGTGATCAACGGCGCGTTCTGGAGTAATCTCTTCGTCCACGAGGGCGCGCTCCACCTGCTGGGCACCAGCCACCAGTACGGCAACGCGGTGATCCGCCGCTCGAACGACGGCGGCACCACCTGGACCACGCCAGCCAGCGCCACCAGCGGCCTGCTGGCCGGCGGCGGCCAGTACCACTGCGCGCCGATGCCGGTCATCGAACACGCCGGACGCTGGTGGCGGGCGATGGAACGACGCGTCCCCGCCAGCGGCTGGGCGCCGAATTTCCAGGCCGGCATGATGTCGGCACCAGCCCACGGAGATCTGTTAGACGCCGGTCGGTGGACCTTCAGCAACCTGCTGCCGGGGCAGGCGGCGTGGCTCGGCGGCAAGTTCGGCGGCTGGCTCGAGGGCAACGCGGTGGTCGACCCCGCGGGCCGGCTGGTCAACCTGTTGCGCGTCGATCACCCGGACCATCCCGAGAAAGCCGCGCTGCTTTCGGTTTCGCCCGACGGCCGGACGATCGCCTTCGACGCCGCCACGGGCTTCGTCGATTTCCCCGGCGGCGCGAAAAAGTTCGCGATCCGTCATGATCCCGCGAGCGGCCGCTACTGGTCGCTGGCCAACCGGGTGACCGCGGAATTCCAAACCGGCCGCCACCCGGCCAGCACCCGCAACACCTTGTCGCTCGTGTCATCGGACAACCTGCGCGATTGGTCGGACCATGGCACGGTGATCTCCCATCCCGACGTCACGCGCCACGGCTTCCAATACGTCGAGTGGATTTTCGATGGCGACGATCTGCTCGCCGCCAGCCGCACCGCCTTCGACGACACCGCCGGAGGCGCGGTGAACTACCACGACGCCAACCACCTGACTTTCCACCGCATCGAGAATTTCCGCGACCACTCCGGCGGGCCGCTGCCGGGTCCGTGGAAGCAAGCCTACTTCGGCCGCGCCGGTGTCCTGCCCGATGACGACGACGACGGCGACGGCTTCACCAACCGCCACGAATTCCTCGCCGCCTCCAATCCGCGCCGCCCGGGCAGCACCCCGGCCAACAGTCGCGCCACGGTCAAGGTGGCGCTCGCCGGTGCCACCGGCATCGACGCGTACCGCGTCTCCGCCACCGGCAGCTGGTCCTTCCTGCGGCAGATCACCGCCGCCTCCTACCAGTCGCTGCTTTATCACGCCGGCTTTCTCTACGGCTCCGGCTTCAGCCGCATCGACCGGATCGATCCCGCGACCGGCGCGGCCACGACCCTGGTCACCCGCAACGCCGGCAGCGCGATCACCGCCGGTTGGACCAACGCGGACTCCCAACAGCTCGCCCTCGGACCCGATGGCCTGCTCTATTTTTCCACCGCCTTCGGATCGTCCGCCGGCCAGGGCGTGTTCCGCCTTCATCCGTCCGGCAGCGGCTTTGGACGCTTCATCGCGCGGACCGGCGGCAGCGCCCCCGACTCTTGGGATCTCAACAATGCCCGCGGCATCGCCTGGATCGGCAACCGCTGCTTCGTCTCGTCGCGCGCCGGCACCGGCAGCACCGGCCGGCCGGTTTATGAATTCGATGCCGCCGGCCAGATCGTCCGCGTCCTGCGCGGCGACCTGCGGGCCCCGCAGGGCCTGCTCAACGACAGCGGGGAACTCGTGATCGCCGGCTTTCCCGGCACGCTGGGCGGACTCGATCCGGCGGACGGCCGCCTCAGCACCCTGGTGTCCGGCCTGCCCTCGATGGCGGCGATGAGCGCGCTATCGATCCTCGGCGAGCTCCACATCGTCACCTACCAGAACGGCATCTGGCGGCATCGCGAGAACTCCGCCCTGACCCGCGGCTTCGTTCCTGCCAACAGCTTGCACACCTCGCTGGCCATCCTGCCGGAACCCGATCCTTATGACGCGTGGATCGCCGGCTTCGATGGACTTTCCGCAAGAGGAGACGATTCCGACGGCGACGGCGTGCCGAACCGGCTGGAGTTCCTGTTAGGTTGGGATCCGGGCGACGGGATCTCGCGCTTCGCGGCCCGCCTCGTGCCGGAGCCCGGGGAATCGGCCTTCCGTCTGACTTGGCCGAGCGCTCCGGACGCGGTCTTCACCGTCCGCAGCAGTCCGGACCTCGGCGACTGGTCGACGATTGAAAGCATGGTCGCCGGCACCCCCGGCCAGACCGAAGCATCGCTTAAAATCCCTGCTCACCCGGGAAGGGCGCGTTTTTTCAGGGTCGAATGGACCCGCTGACTCCGTAGAACCATTCCCATGCACGCATCGCTCGGTCTGGATTTCGGCACCCTTTCGGTCCGCGCGCTGGTCGTCGCGCTCGACGGCCGCGAACTCGGCTCCGCGGTGGCGGACTACCCCCACGGCCAGATCGTCGCGAACCTTCCGGGCGACACCGCGGCCCTGCCGCCCGACTTCGCCTTGCAGCATCCGCAGGACTGGCTGGATGCGGCGAGCGCCGCGACCCGTGCCGCGATGCAGGCCGCCGGCTCGCCGGAGCTGGCGGGGATCGGGGTCGACTTCACGAGCTGCACGATGCTGCCCACCTTGAGCGACGGGACCCCGCTGTGCCGGCTCGACCGCTTCCGGGACGAACCGCAGGCCTGGCCGAAGCTGTGGAAGCACCACGGCGCGGTGCCCCAGGCCCGGCGGATGACGCGGCTCGCCGGGGAACGCGGCGAGAGCTTCCTCAGCCGCTACGGCGGCGTGATCGGCGAGGAATGGCTGTTTCCCAAAATCCTGGAAGCGATCGAAACCGCCCCCGGGGTCGCCGCCGCCGCCGAGGTCTGGTTGGAAGCGGGCGACTGGTTCGTCTGGCAGCTCACCGGCGGTCCCGCCGGCCAGCTCCCGCGCTCGACCTGCCAGGCCGGCTACAAGGCCCTGTGGAGCGAGCGCGACGGCTACCCGCCGGCCGACTACCTTGCCGCCGTCCACCCCGCCCTCGCCGACGCGGCGGCCCGGCGGCTGCCCGGCCGCATGGTTGCCCCGGGCCGCCCGGCAGGCCGCCTCACCGCGGAAATGGCGGACCGCTTCGGACTGCCCGCCGGCTTGCCGCTCAGCGCGGCGATCATCGACGCCCACGCCGGGGTCCCCGGGGCCGGCGCGGGCGAGCCCGGCACGCTGGTCATGGTCATGGGGACTTCCTCCTGCCACATGCTCAACAGCGAGGTCCTCCGCGACATCCCGGGCGTCGCCGGCGTGGTGAAGGACGGCATCCTGCCCGGCTACTTCGGCTACGAAACCGGCCAGGCCGCGGTCGGCGACGCCTTCGACTGGCTCCGCCGCCTGACCGGCCAGCCGGACTTCGCCGCCCTCTCCGCCGCCGCCGCCGAGCTTCCCCCCGGAGCCGGCGGCGTGCGCTGCGTCGACTGGTTCAACGGCTGCCGCACGCCGCGGATGGACGGCTCCCTGCGCGGCGCCTTCAGCGGCCTCTCGCTCCATCACGGGCCGGCCCACCTTCACCGCGCCCTGATGGAGGCGACGGCCTGCGGCGTCCGCTGGATCGTCGATCTCATGCGCGGGGCCGGCGTTCCGGTCCGCCACTTCATCGCGACCGGCGGCCTGCCCCATCACGATCCCTTCCTGATCCAACTCCATGCCGATGTCCTCGGCGAAACCATTGCCGTCCCCCCGAGCCGCCAGGGGCCCGCCCTCGGGGCCGCCATCCTGGGAGCCCTCGCCGCCGGAGCCTTCCCGTCGGCCGCGGCAGCGATCGCCGCGATGACCTCGTCCGCAACTCCCGCGCGGTTCCACCCCGGCCCGCAATCCGGCGCCTACCACTCCATCTACGAGGATTACCGTAGATCCACCGCCCGATGAAATCCGCCCTTTGCCGGTTCCTGCTCCTCCTGACCGTCCTGCCCGCCCCCCCGGCCCGGGCCGCCGCGCCGCCGCGCCGGCCGAATATCATCGTCCTGCTCGCCGACGACCTCGGTTGGCGCGACCTCGCCTGCACCGGGCATGAGCATCACCGCACCCCGAACCTCGACCGGCTCGCCGCCAGCGGCATGCGCTTCACCGACGCCCACGCCGCGGCGCCGATCTGCTCGGCCTCGCGCGCCGCGCTGCTGACAGGCCGCAGCCCCGCCCGCCTCCAATACGAGTTCGTTCCGAAGTTCGATGCCGGCCGCCAGCAAGGCCCGTGGCCGATGATCACGCCGGATTTTCCCACCGAGCTCCCGCCCGCCACGCCGACGGTCGCCTCCCTGGTGAAATCCGCGGGCTACACCACCGCCTTCGCCGGGAAATGGCACCTCAACCGCCACCAGGGCCACTACCTCGGCTGGCGGAGCGGACACGGTCCGGAATCGTTCGGCTTCGAGCACGTCTTCGACGACTTCGGGGCCCACCCGTACGGCTACGGAAAGAACCAGCCCGCGCCCGTCCGGGGCGACGCCTTTCCGGAAGACACGCTCACCACCAAGGCGGTCGAATTCATCCGCCGCGACCACCAGCGCCCCTTCCTCCTCTGGCTGTCCTTCTATCACGTCCACGATCCCTTCCACTCCCCCTGCGCCGACCGCGTCGCCTGGCACCAGGCGCGCCTCCCCAAGGATGCCAGCCCCAAGCGCGCCCACTATGCCGCGATGGTCGAAACCCTCGACCACGAGGTCGGCCGCGTGCTCGACGCCCTGGAGGCGAGCGGCAAGGCCGCCGACACCCTGGTCCTCTTCACCTCCGACAACGGCGGCCACCCCGAGGTCTCCGCCAACGGCCCGCTCCGCGGCTCGAAGTGGAATCTCTATCAGGGCGGACTCCGCGTCCCCTGGCTGGTCCGCTGGCCCGGCACCGTCAAGGCGGGAAGCACCTGCGGCGACACGCTGGTCGGCAGCGACCTTGCCGCCACCTTGCTCGATGTCGCCGCCCTTGATCCCGCCCCGGCCCGCGACGGCCGCAGCTTCCTGCCCCGCCTGAAGGGCGCGCCGGAGGATCCCTCGTGGCGGGAGCGGACCCTGCTGTGGCACTTTCCCTTCTACCAGCCGGAAACCGGCTTCGGGAAGGCGCGGCAGATCACCGGCGTCAATGACTTCGCGATCTCCCAAACCCGTCCCCAGGCCGCCCTGCGCACGGGCGACTGGAAACTGGTCCACCACTTCGAGACCGGGCGCGACGAACTTTTCAACCTCGCCCGCGATCCCTCCGAAGCGGCGAACCTGTTAGCTACCGAGAAGGAGCGCGCCGCCGCCCTGCGCGAGCAGCTCTTCAAGGGTCTCTCCGACGCCGCTGCCCGCCTGCCACGTCCCAAGCCATGAAAGCGCTGCTGTTCCTTTTCCTGCTGGCCGGCCTCGCGGGAGCTGCCGCCGGCCGGCCGCCGAACATCATCCTGTTCGTCGCCGATGACCTGGGATTCGAAACCCTCGGCTGCTACGGCGGGACCTCGTACCCGACCCCGCACCTCGACCGCCTCGCCGCCGATGGCATGCGCTTCGACAGCTGTGTCGCCACCCCGATGTGCACCACCTCGCGGGCGATGCTCCTTTCCGGCCGCTACAATTCCCGCAACTACGACACCTGGGCCCACCTCGATCCTGCCGAATCCACCATCGCGAGCCGCCTCCGCGAGGCCGGCTACGTCACCGGGATGGCAGGCAAATGGCATCTCGGCAACTGGGAGCCCGACGCGGCGGGCAGGCGCGGCCCCGGCCGCTTGGGCTTCGATCACTACCTCTCGTGTATCGTCGACCAGGAGAACATCAAGTCGCGCAAGTCCCCGGGCGCCGGCAACGCCTACTGGAAGACCGCGCTGATCCGGAACGACCGGCGGGAGGTAGCGCAGGCCGGTCTCCACAGCGAGCAGGCCTACCTCGATTTCACCCGCGACTTCCTCCGCACCCACCGCGAGCGGCCCTTCTTTTTCCACTACGCCTCCTACCTCGCCCACCGCCCGTTCGTGAAGATCACGAACCCCGCGCCCGCGGATTTCAACGAGCACGGCCGGGCCGCGAACTTCCCGGCCATGATCAGCCGGCTGGACGCCATCGTCGGCGAACTCCGGGCCGAACTCGTCACGCTTGGACTGGCCGCTGACACCCTCTTTCTCTTCACCTCCGACAACGGCACCGACAACGTCCGCGAGGCCGCCGGGCTGCGCTCGCGATGGCGCGGCAGCGCGGTCGGCGGCGGCAAATACCATGTCAACGAGCTCGGCACCACGGTTCCCTTCCTCGCGGCCTGGCCCGGCACCGTGAAACCAGGTGCCAGCACCCGCACCCCGATCGATTTCACCGACTTCCTGCCGACGCTGTTAGAACTCGCCGGCAGACCGGTAGCCGGCGGCGAAGGCACCAGTTTCCTGCCGTGGTTGCGCGGCACGCCCCACCCCGCCCCGCGCCGCTTCGCCTTCACCTGGGGCACGCTCGACGGCAGCAACCGCGTCTACCACGATCCTGTCCGTCATCGCGCCGCCATCCTTCACGCCGCCCGCGACGAACGCTGGCGCTATTTCTCCGACGGCCGCCTGTTCGACGTGGCCGCCGATCCGCTGATGCGCGGGCCCGTCGCACCCGGAGCTTTCCCGGAAGCAGACCATGCCCGCTCCCGTATGAAAGAAGCCCTCGACCGCCACCGCGCCACCCGACCCGCCCTTTGGTGATCCTCGCCCCATGAAACACCTCGCCCCACTCCTCGCCCTCTGCCTGACCCTCTTCGCCGGTGCCGCGGACCGGCCCAACGTCCTGTTCATCGTTGCCGATGACCTGCGTTGCGACCTTGGCGCCTACGGCCACCCCGAAGCCATCACCCCGAACCTCGACCGGCTGGCGGCCCGCTCGCGGATCTTCACCCGCGCCTACTGCCAACAGGCGGTCTGCAATCCCTCGCGCGCCTCGATGATGACCGGCCTGCGCCCGGACAGCAGCGGCGTGACCGACCTCCGCGTCCACTTCCGCGAGAAGCTGCCGGACGTCACCACCGTTTCACAACACTTCAAGAACCACGGCTACGAAGCGGTCGGCCTGGGGAAAATCTATCACAACTACCATCTGGCGATCGAGGGCGATCCCGCCTCGTGGAGCCAGCCGCAGCGCTTTCATTGGGGCAACCATCGCATGGACCAGCCGAAGGCGGCCGGCCACCAGGACGTGCCGTTCAACCTGCTGCCGGCGACCCAACGCGCCGATGTGCCGGACAACGCCTACCTCGACGGCCGCATCGCCGAAGCGGCGGTCGAGGCTCTGGGGAAACTCAAGGACAAGCCGTTCTTTCTCGCCGTCGGCTTCTGGAAACCTCACCTGCCCTACAACGCGCCGAAGCGTTATTGGGACCTCTACGATCGTTCGAAACTCGCCCCGCCAGCCCACCCGGAGCGCCCGCAAGGCGCGCCGGACATCGCCATTCACAACTCGCCCGAACCGCGCGGCTACCGCGGCATCCCGGCCAAGGGACCGCTACCGGCGGAGACCCTCATGGAACTCCGTCACGGCTACCTCGCCGGCGTCAGTTTCCTCGATGCGAACGTCGGCAAGCTCCTCGACGAACTGGACCGTCTCGGTCTCGCCCGGGACACCCTCGTCGTCTTTTGGTCCGACAACGGCTATCATCTTGGCGAACACGAGATGGTCGGCAAGCTGACCAATTTCGAGAACGCCACCCGGGTTCCGATGATGATCGCCACCCCGGAGCTCGCCCGGGCGGGTGCCCGCAGCGCGGCACTGGTTGAGATGGTGGACCTCTATCCCACGCTGCTCGATCTCTGCGAACTCCCGCCGCCGCCCCACACGCTCGAAGGCGTCTCGCTGCGGCCCTTGCTCGACAACCCGGACGCCACCGTCAAAGCCGCGGCCATCAGCCAGCACCCGGACGATCTCGACAAGCCCCGCCACATGGGCTACAGCGTGCGCACCGACGCGTTCCGCTACACCGAGTGGCGTTCGCTCGCCTCCGGTGCGGTCACCGATCGCGAGTTATATCAATATGACGAGCGCCTGGTCGAAACGCGAAACCTCGCGGCGGATCCGCAACACGCCGCGCTGATCCCGCGGCTCGCGGCCCAATTGCCGCCCGCGCCAAAACCAAAGGCGCCCCCGCCGCCGCCACCGGGCGTCGTCATCCACCACAGCCCCGCTTCGACCGGCCTCTACCTCGGCTCGCCCTCGCTCTGCGTCCTGCCGAACGGCGACTACCTCGCCAGCCACGACCTCTTCGGCCCCGCCAGCAAGGAGCACCAACTCGCCACGGGCCGGCTTTACCGCTCGACCGACAAGGGCGCGACCTGGCGGCATGTCCGCGACTTCGAGGGCTTCTTCTGGACCGGGCTGTTCACCCGCGGCGACGCCACCTATCTGCTAGGCACCGACAAGCACCACGGCCGCGTCGTCATCCGCCGCTCGACCGACAACGGCAGCACCTGGAGCGAACCCTCCGTCCTCGACGCGGGCCAGTGGCACACCGCGCCGATGCCGGTCATCGAGCACGACGGCCGCCTCTGGCGCGCGATCGAGGACGCCGAGGGCGGCACCAAGTGGGGCGAGCGCTACCGCGCGCGGATGATGTCCGCGCCCGCCGACGCCGATCTGCTCGACCCGGAAAGCTGGACCTTCAGCCATCCGCTCGCCCGCGACGCCAGCTGGCTCGGCGGCGACTTCGCGGCCTGGCTGGAAGGCAATGCCGTTGCCGGTCCGGAGGGAAACATGCTCAATATTCTCCGCGTCGACACCTCGCGCGTCCCCGAGAAAGCCGCCATCGTCCGCCTGTCGAAGGACGGCTCCACCGCCACCTTCGACCCCGCCAACGACTTCATCGACTTCCCCGGCGGCGCGAAGAAGTTCACCATCCGCCAGGACCCGCGAGACGGCGGCTACTGGTCGCTTGCTTCGATCGTCCCCGACCGCCACGCCGGTGCCGGCAAACCCGCCGGCATCCGCAACACCCTCGCCCTGGTCCACAGCAAGGACCTGCGGACCTGGGAGATCCGCAGCGTCCTTCTCTATCACCCGGACGTCGCGAAGCACGGCTTCCAGTATGTCGACTGGCACTTCGACGGCGACGACCTCATCGCCGCCTGCCGCACCGCGTGGGACGATACGGAAGGCGGCGCGCGCAACAACCACGACGCGAACTTCCTGACCTTCCACCGTTGGCGGAACTTCCGCTCGCTCACCCGCGGGGACGACGTGCCGATGCCATAGCTCGTCCCATTTTCCTCCGAAAGAAACCCGCGGGTGCCACGGTTTCCCTTCCACCCATGCGTGTCCTTCCGCTCATCGCCACCGGCGTTCTCGCCGTGGCCGCCCATCCCGCCGCCTTTGCCGCTGCGTCCGACCTCTTCGCCGGCACCGGCAAGTCGCCGCGCCACACCTACCGCATCCCCACCCTCGCGGTCACGAAACAGGGCACCTTGCTCGCCTTCGCCGAACTGCGGAAGAACGGGGGGGGCGACTCCGGCGACATCGACACCGTGGTCAAGCGCTCGACCGATGGCGGCAAGACCTGGTCGGAGGAGAAAGTCATGCTCGACCTCGACGAACACACGATCGGCAACGCCTGCCCGATCGTCGATCCCGAGACCGGCCGCATCACCGTGATCGCCGTTTGGAACCGCGTCCACGAATCGAAAACCGCCCCCGGTTATGGGGACGACACCCGCCGCGTCTATCTCACCCGCAGCGACGACGACGGCCTGACCTGGTCACCACCCGCCGACATCTCCCGCTCGGTCAAGCAGCCCACCTGGAGCTGGCTCGCCACCGGTCCCGGCGCGGGCATCGTGCTCACCCGGGGGAAGCACCAGGGACGCTTCGTCCTCGGCATCAACCACCGCGAAACCGCCGGCGAGGCTCCCGGCTACCATGCCCATGCGATTTACTCCGACGACCGCGGCGCGACCTGGAAGTCATCGAAGTCCTTCGCCGCCCTCCACACCAACGAATGCGAAGTCGCCGAGCTCGCGAACGGCGACCTCATGCTGAACATGCGCAACCACGGATCGCCGAAGCGCGAACGGGCCATCGCGATCAGCAAGGACGGTGGCGAGACCTGGGGCGAGACCACCTGGGATCCGGCCCTGCCCGAGCCGCAATGCATGGCCTCCTTCGTGCGCCATAGCTGGCCCGCCGGCGGCCAGCCCGGCCTGCTGCTCTTCTCCAATCCCGCCTCGCGGAAAGCCCGCGGGAACCTCACCCTCCGCGGCTCCACCGACGACGGCAAGACCTGGCCCCACGCCAAGCTCATCCAGCCCGGGGATGCCGCCTACAGCCACCTCGCGATCCTGCCGGACGGAACCATCGCCCTCGCCTACGAGACCAGCGGCTATCAGCGCATCGCCTTCACCACCCTGAAGCCCGGCGAGTGGGATCGACCGTGATCACGCCATCGCGCTTCCGTCATGGCGTAATATCAAAACCGCCGCCGGTCTGGCAGATTGATCCCGTAAGCAACGCCGTCCCCCCGCGGCCGAGTTCACAAGGTCTCCCCCCGGACCCAACATCCCCCCGAACCAATCCTCCCCCCAGGGACAACCCGCTGCCTTCGTTCCCCCCGACGACGCCAGCGGGTTCTTCGTTTTCACGGGGTGGCAGTGGGTTCTTCGTTCTAACGCAGAACCGGCAGATCCACCGATCCTCCCTCGTGGCCGACCCGGCGGCTGGCCCGAGCCAGCGCCCCCGTCCCAACGGGACGACTCATGAAAGCCCGGCACCAAGTGGGAGACAGGATGCGAGAAGGTCCCGCGTCCCAACGGGACGCTTCATGCGGGCGGCGGATCTCGCGCTCTGGCGTTACCGGTACCAATTTGCCTATTGATGCAGGACCCGTTACTTCCGAGCCTTCACCGAGTGGTTTGGAATCGTTCATCCTTAGCGGTCCTCGCGCTCATCGCGGGAGTTGTCGCGCTGATCGCCGTCCGAAACGGCGCTCCCACGCCGTGGCTCGACTCCGATGCGCGGTGGCGAGGGGACTCGCCGAGATTGAACGCAAAGGCATCCGCAAGGCTCGGGGCCCGGAGTGAGGCTGAAGCACTTTCCCTGATTCGGGGCTTGGCGGAGGAAATGGCGAACGGCAGCACCACGGTCGGCGAATCGGAGCTTCAGGCGATCTGTAAGCAACTCAGCGCGTCTTCGCTGATCACCCTGCTCAACGAGCATGCCCTCTGGACGACTGAGGGCCAAAGTGGAGATTCTGATCAGACGCGGTGGGCAAGTTGGTGCCACCTTAGCCCCCTTCGCATTTCCCTGCTTTCATCCCTCGCTGCTCTGGATGTCGAACAAGCCTTGGCCGGCTTTGGATCGGAGACATCCGTGTTCATCAAAGCCGCAGCAGAGGAAGACGGTGCCCGCACGTTCCAAGCATGGATGAATGTCCGGGAAGAATGGCGGAAGCTACCTCCCGGACGTGTATACCCGGACGGCGTCGGGCTGACCTTCACACTCGAAGATCCATCCGTCCGAGAGGAGCAGATCATGGCATCGCTCGCCGAGGGCTGGGCATCGCACCATCCCGAGGCAGCGTGGGATGCGTTATTTCGGGAAATGCCCGGCCGCGAGTCCGCCATCGCCATGGGCGGCCTGTTCAAGGGGCTCGAAAGAAATAGCGATTGG
>CAMCYK010000061.1 GCA_945883695.1 Akkermansia muciniphila
TCGGAACAGCTGGCAGTCCTCGGCCTCGACACCGCGGCTCTGCGGGCCCGCTTGCTGGAACTGATGAAGAAGTTCGACACCTTGCCCGACGACACGGACTGGGGCGTCCGCGTGCGGATGATCGAGTCGTTGAAATCGATGGCGCGCGAACTGGGCAAGCGCCAGCAGGGTGAGGCCTGGCTGTGGATCCTTGAAACGATGCCGGACCTGAGGGCCGCGACGATGGAGGGTTGGGCGGAGTCCGGCCCCGACGCGGCGTTGGAGGCGGTGGTCGCAAGCGCGCGGCCGATGCCCTGTGAGGTGGAGACGCTCATGAAACTTTTGCAGCATCAGGCGGATCAAAGCGAGGCCGCGTTGACCGCTGCCTGTGCGGCAGTCTCTTGGGACTTGTTCCTCGACGGGGATCCGTTCGGGGTCCCTTTCACCTTCCCGAGGGACGGGGATCTTCGTCCCTGGCTCCACAGCGGCGTCCTCGAGAAGCTGGCGCGCGAAGGGGTCGAAGTCCGGAATGTTTTCGCGACGTGGGCCCGCCAGGACCCCGCGGATGCGCTTGCACGCTTGGATTCTTTTCCGGACCTGCTACCTCCCGAACCCGGCCGGCGGATCGGCGAGATTCTCCAGGCGGGAACCGATCAACCGCGATACCACGAAGCGATTCGCGCGGCCCTGATGAAGTTGCCACCGGCAGACCTGACGGAAATCGTGAACCGCCTGGGCGAATACCATCAATTTCAGCCGGAACATGCCAATCAACTCATGAGGCTTTATCCCATGCTCGTTGCTCCCGACCCATGAGTCCGCTGCAACGCCGCTGGTTCGGGAGGTTCTGCGCCGTGTCGATTCTCGCGGGTGCGCTGTCCGGCGTGGGGTCGCGGCGGATCGAAGGATCACCACCGCTCTCTAACAAAGCTCCGCTTCACCGGGTCGACCCGTCCCGCGAGGTGGATCCGGTCGCGGAGCCCGAAGTGGCGGACCGCGCGCTCCTCCTTCGCCGGACGGTGGCAAAAGCCGGCACGGAAGACCTGTGGACGTGGTTGGCGGGGCCGGGCACCGGGGATGAAGAAAACCTCCTCGCGGTCATTTTCGAGCTGGTCGACCGGCTCGGTTGGCAGGCATGGGAGCGGGCCCTCGCCCTCTCCGATCCGACCCGGCGGGAGCTGCTCGGCAGGCACTTCCTGTGGGCTTTCAGCGAGCGCGATCCGTGGAAGGCCTACGAGGAATGGAAGCGTCACCGGGCCGGATTCGCGGATCCCGAATGGGGCGCGGCCGCCTACGACGCGGCACTCCGCGCCGCCGCGGGGATCTCTGCCGCGAAACTGCTGGAGGTCCTCGCGGAAATTCCGACGAAGCCCGGCGAACCGCCGGAATGGCTGCTGACTCCCGAGTATGCCCCGGGATTCGATTTCGAGGGAGTTCTCGATTACCTTCTCCAGGCGCAGGAGCAAGCGGTGCTGGCAAGCGACGGCTTGTTGCGCGAGTGGTCCAGGCGTTCGCCGGAGGAAGCCGCCGCCTGGCTGGCCGCGAATCTCCGGGCCTTGGAAACCGAGTATCTGTTAGAGGAGGCGACCGGCGCGTTCGGAAATCTTCTCGCCAGCGGACTGCCGGAGCCGTCCCGCTCGGCGACGCTCGATGCCTTGGAGGCGATGGAGCGCCAGTCCCCCGAATTCATCGACAAGGTATGGGATGTCGCGGTCGATTCGGCCGCTGGAAAAATCACGGCATCCACGCTCGCCGCCGCCGACCGGATGGCGCGGCGGGACACCTATCTCGTCGGCGCCTTGCTCGGGACGAGATATCAGGAGAGCATCGATCCGTCCTGGCAGCTCCTGCCGTTTGAGGAACAACAACGGGTGCTCCGGCTGGCGGAGGACCGCTGGGCCGCGGAACAGCCGTCGGCCGTGCAAGCCCGCACCCGCGAGCGCTGGCACCGGCGCGTGACCGCGGCGTGGGAGGGCGGCTCATAGGCCGAGGATCGCCGGATTTCCCTGATCCCGGCCGGTCTGAAGACCTGCGCTCCCGGGGGCGGAGCAAGAAATCGCGGGCGGGATGCGTTTGTTCCGGATGCTTCGCTGGATGCTCATGTTATGGATCGCCGCGATCCTGCCCCTTTCCGCCGACACCGCGCTGCTCAAACGAGACAATCTGGTCGCCTGGTGCATCGTGCCCTTCGACGCGAAAAAACGCGGCCCGGAAGATCGGGCGGCAATGCTCAGGGAGCTCGGGCTTTCCAAATTGGCCTACGATTGGCGCGACGAACACGTCGCGAGCTTCGACGCCGAGGTGGTGGCGATGAAGCGGCAGGGCATCGAGCTGACTGCCTGGTGGATGCCCGGCGCGCTCGATGCCAACGCGCGGAAGATCATCGAGGTGATCCGCCGTCACGATATCCATCCGCAGTGGTGGGTGATGATCGGCGAGCCCGCCGCGGCGGACCAAGCCGCGAAAGTCAAAGCGGCCGCCGGGCAACTGCGGCCGCTGGCGCTGGAGGCGAAGGCGCTCGGCTGCAAGCTGGCGCTCTACAACCACGGCGGCTGGTTCGGCGATCCTGAAAACCAGCTGGCGATCATCCGGGAACTGGCGATGCCGAATGTTGGCATCGTCTACAACTTCCACCACGGCCACGCTCACCTCGGGAAGTTCCCGCAGCTCTTCGACGCGATGAGGCCGCACCTGTTCGCGCTCAACCTCAACGGCATGGTCGACAACGGCGACGCACTCGGAAAAAAGATCCTCCCGCCCGGCGACGGCACCCGCGAACTGGAGATGCTGCGCCACGTGGTGAAGAGCGGCTGGCAGGGACCGGTCGGCATTCTCGACCACCTGCCGGAGACCGATTCCGCCGTGACCCTCCGCGAAAATCTCGCCGCGCTCGACCGCCTGACCCGTCTCCTCGAACCGCCGGCGGCGGAATCCATTTTCCGCGCGCCGGACGGCGCCGCCCCGTAAGCGGCTTCAGGCTTCCGCCATGTCGGCGAGGTGGGCGACCGACTTGTCTTTTTTCATCAGCGCCTTGCGCATCTTGGCGAGCGCCACGTTCTGCAGCTGGCGGATCCGCTCGCGCGACACGCCGAACTCGCGGCCGACGTCTTCCAGCAGCATTGGCTTGAGGCCGTTGAGACCGAAGCGGTCGTCGATGATCTTGCGCTCGCGCTCGTTGAGCACGTCCAGCAGCCCGCCGATCTGCTCGCGCAGGTTCTTGTCGGTGAGGGCTTCGAGCGGGTCGGGCATCGACTCGTCGCTGACCACGTCGCCTTGCACCTTGATGTCGCCTTCGACCACCGGGGCATCGAGCGAGGTCTGGCGCTGGGCGCTTTGCTTGAGCATCGCGATCTTCTGGCGTGGCAGCCCGAGCTCGGCGGCGATTTCCTCGTCGCTCGGTTCGCGGCCGAGCGCTTCGGCGAGCATCGAGGAGATTCGCCGCATCCGGGCGATCTTGTCGACCATGTGGACCGGCAGGCGGATCGTCTTGCTCTGGTTGGCGAGGGCGCGCTTGACGGACTGCTTGATCCACCAGGCGCCGTAGGTTGAAAATTTGCCGCCCTTTTCAGGGTCGAAGCGCTCCACCGCCTGCATCAGGCCGATGTTGCCCTCGGAGATCAGGTCGTTGAGGGACACGCCGTAGCCGGAATAGTCGCGGGCGATTTTCACCACCAGGCGCAGGTTGGCGCGGATCAGGTGGGAGCGCGCTTCCTCGTCGCCCATTTTGATCCGCTCGGCGAGATCGCATTCTTCGGCGATGGTGAGCAGGGGAGTCTTGGAAATTTCCCGGAGGTAGAGGTCGAGGCTGTTGTCGGAATCGCGGGCCATGGTGAGAGTGATGGTTCAACAAGGAGTTCGCAGCGGTCGCGGGATTGGATTCAAAAAAACGCACGCGATTCCGAAAAATCGCGTGCGCGCTGGAAAACCGTGGCTAGCTGCCTGCTTCAGAATCTCGGGTCCTTCGGGTTGCCGCCCGAAAGCATGTAGGCGAAGAGGTCGAGCAGCTCGTCCTGGTTCAGCGAATTGAGCAGGCCGGGCGGCATCATCGAGATGTTGAAGGGCTGGCGGGACTTCACGTTGTCGGAGTCCACCACGCTCAGGGCGTCGGGCGCGAGGGCGGTGGTCATGACGAACATCTTGCCGTTTTCCTCGACCACCACCCGGCCGACGACGACCCCGCCGTCTTTGAGGGTGATCTGCTCGGTCGGGTACTGGTCGCTGATGACCTTGGACGGCTCGACGATGTTTTCCGCGAGGTCGCGCAGGGTGTAGCGGTTGCCGGCGCCGGTGATGTCGGGGCCGCTGTTGCCGCCGTCGCCGTTGAAGTGGTGGCAGTTGATGCAGAGCTGCGAGGTGAACATCGCCTTCCCTTGCTCGAAGTTGCGTCCTTTCAAGCCGTTGCCGGCGAGGGCGACGATGTCATCGACCGTGTAATCTTTCCCGGGGCCTTTCGGCATCACCCGGTCGGCCGGCGGGGTTGGCGGCGGCTGGGTGGAGAGGGCCTCGAGCGCGGCGCGTTCGGTGGCGTCGGGCACGCAGTTTTCGAGCGCCTCCTTGCGGATCGTGTTGAGGAAGCCGCGGAAGCTGTTGCCGCCGCGCCACTTGGCGGTGCGGGGGAACCAGCTGAAGTAGGCCTTGCGCAGTTCGGGCGTCCAGCCGGCGCTCGCCTCGCGCAGGGCGTAGGCATAGGCGATGGCCTGGCGGTTCGGATGGCTGTCGTGCATGCCGGCGACCGCGGACGCGTAGCCGTCGTTGCGGGAGAGCACCGCGTCGCTGGCGACGGTGATGTCGTCGTCCTTGGCGGTGTCGAGCAAGGGCACGGTCTTCGCGACGATGGACGGCGATCCGAGGTAGGAAAGCAGCGCGACGAGCTCGCGGTTGGCCCGCGGGTCGGCGGCGGGGAACAGCGGGTCGAGGCGTTCGGCGATCTTCACGCAGACCTCGGGCGCGGGCTTGCCCATGCGGGTGAAGACCAGCTGCCAGGCGCGCAGGTAGGGGAGCTGGAGTTCGGCAGGAAGGGTGGCGAAGTCGAGCTTGCCGAGGGCGACGAAGAGTTTCGGCTGGAGCGACTTGTCGCCGACCCGGGCGAGCGCGATCAGGGCCTCGATGGCGGCCTGCGGGTTGGTTTCGGCGAGCGCCTTGTCGGCCCACTGGGCGGCCGGGTGGCGTTCGATCGCCTCGCGCGCGGCGAAGCGGATATAGCGGTCCGCGTGGGACAGGTAGGGCCAGGCCTTGGCAATGGCCTCGGGGCCGGTGCCCTCAAGGTGCAGGCTTTCGAGGTTGTGGCGGAGCTTGGCTTCCGCGGTGGGCGCGACCTTCGGGGCCGGCGCGGTGCTTTCCGTGCCGGTGTAGGTCACGCGGTAGAGCGCGGACTGGCTGTTGCGGCCGCCGGTGGTGAAATACATCGCGCCATCCTCGCGGCGGATGATCGCGTCGGTGAAGGGCATTGGCTTGCCGGCCACGAACTCTTCTTTATAGCCATCGAAAGTGGCGCCGTCCGGCTCGAGGTGGACCGCCCACATCGTGCCATAGGTCCAGTCGAGCGCGAACAACGCGTTCTGGTATTTCGCGGGGAACTTCGCCCCGGTGCCGAAGACCGTGCCGGTCGGCGAGCCGGGTCCGATGTCGACCGTTCCGGGCAGCGAGTCCGCGTAGTATTCCGGCCAGCGGCCGGCACCGGAGCGCCAGCCGTAGTCGCCGGCACTGACGATGTGGTTGATGCGGGTCGGCATGTACCACGGTGAGCCGAGGTCCCACTCCATGTCGGAGTCGAAGGTGAACAGCTCGCCGTTGGCGTCGAAGGCGATGTCGTACTGGTTGCGGAAGCCGCCGGCGATGAATTCGATCCGCTTGCCGTCCGGGTCGGTTTTGCAGACGTAGCCGCCGGGAGCGAGGATGCCGTGGGCGTGGCCGTTGGCGTCCCACAAGCGGGTGATCAAGTGATCCTCACCGATCGCGACCGGCCGGGAATGGGTCAGCTTGTCCGGAAGTTTGGTATGGTTGCCGTTGGCGAAGTAGATCGACTTGCCGTCCGGGCTCAAAGCAAGGCCGTGGGTGCCGTGCTCGCCGCCGCCGTCGCACTTGACGATGAACTCTGCGTGGTCGAACTGGTCGTCGCCATTGCTGTCGGTGACCCGCCAGAGGCCCTTGTCGGCCATCTCGTTGTTCATCAGGTAGAGGCTGTCGAAAGCGTAAAGCAGCCCGTGGGTGCCGCCGAGCGGCTTGCCGTCCTTGCCGTTGGGCAGGGTGAGCGCCTCGACTTTCGGTTCCTCCTTGGAGCCGGCGGGCGCGAGGGTCACGCGGTAGAGGCCGCCATACTGGTCGCCGGCGATCAGGCGGCCCTTGTGATCCTCGGTAAGGGTCACCCAGGAGCCCTGCTCGGCCTTGGGCACGGTGTAGAGCAGTTCGACGGCGAAGCCCGGGGCGACCTGGATATCGGCCGCGTCGGGCACCGCGGTGCCGCCGGGGTTGGTCAGCGCATTGCCCCAGGGCGCGGCCCCGTAGGCGGCGATCACCGTGGCGGGCTTGAAGTCCGCGCTGCCACCCGGGGCGGCCGACCAATCGGCGCCGGATTCCACGAGCGACTTCTTGCCGTCGGCCCCGACGATCTCAAGGGTGGCGACGAAGCCGGCGATGTTCCCCTCGTTCTTCGCCTCGAAGCGGAGTTCGTTTTCGCCGACCTTCAGCAATTTGCCGAGATCCGCCTTGGTGGGTTCGGCCCAATCGGGATTGTCCGCGACCTTGGTGCCGTTCAGGTAGGCGGTCGAACCGTTGTCGCAGGTGAACAGGAGCTTCGCGCTCGCCACCGGACCCGGCACCGTGAAGGTCTTTTGGAAGGTCGCTTTTTCGCCGTCCGTGGCCTGCTTGCCGACCCAGATCCACTGGGGAGCGGCGTGGAGCAAGGCGGGAGAAATGACCAGGCCGAGTGACCCGGCCAGACCGGCGGAGAGAAAGAAACGTTTCATAAATGCGAGTGGATGGATTCCTGATGGTGAACGGAGTGCGGGCGAAGCGTGCCGGTTTACGGGAAACGACCCGGATTCCTATCGGCAGCGGCGGCAAGGCACAAGCCCGGGGACGAAGTCATGGCCCGGATCAATCCACCCCGAACCACTTCGCGATCACCTTCGCGGCGAGCTCATGCCCCTGGCGATTCGGGTGGTTGCCCTGGCTGAGCAGGCTTCCCTGCTTCACGCCGCCGGCCAGCGCGGCCTTCCACGCCGCCCACACGTCGGCCACCGGCAGGCCTTCCCCGGCCGCCACCTTGCGGATGATCGCGGCGCGGATTTCCAACGCCTCGTCGGCGGCGTCGATCCGCACGCCGCTGGTACCGGTCGGAGTGA
This sequence comes from Akkermansia muciniphila, assembly GCA_945883695.1. Taxonomy (GTDB): domain Bacteria; phylum Verrucomicrobiota; class Verrucomicrobiia; order Verrucomicrobiales; family Akkermansiaceae; genus Haloferula; species Haloferula muciniphila_A. Next base: position 7,323 of record CAMCYK010000061.1, read on the forward strand.
GGAACACCACCGGAACGCCCTCGGCTTTGGCAGCCCGGGCCATCGCGCGCCACGCCGTTTCGACCTCCGCCTCGGGGAGGCGGCGGTCGTTGAGGGCGTAGTCGATGAAGATCACGTCGGGCCGGAGCGACAGCACGTCGCGCTCGAACCGCGCCGCGCCCTGCACGCTGGTCTCGCCGCCGATCGCGGTGACGATGGCGTTGATCACGGCGTGCGGGTGGTTCTCCTTGATCATTCCGAGGGCGAGCAAGGGGTCTGCCCGTCCATGCCGAAAGGGAGAGAGCGCTTGAGGGGGCAATTCGAGCCGGTCTGAAGACCAGCGCTCCCGGGGGCGGCTTCGCCCCGCAGCATTGGCCGCTACCGTTGCAGCGCGCGGGTTTTCCGCAGCGCGAACCACAGCGGTGGCAGGCACAGCAGCCCGAACGAGCAGTCGATCATCCGCCACCAAAACGGAATTCCGCGCAGCGGCCCGCAGATCAGGGCCAGCGGGATCACCCCCAGCGACGCCACGATCCCGACCTTCAACACCCCTTCGTAGCGCACCGGATCCCGCCACGGCAGGATGAAGAACAGCGCGATCGTCAGATGCGCGAAGGCCAGCCAGTCGGTGCCGTAGGCGATGAAAGGATACTTGGCGTAGGTCTCTTCCAGCCCTTCACGCACTTTCAAAATCCAATGCGTCAGCCCCGTGTGCAGGGCGGGGTCGTAGTTGGATTCACCCACTAGCAGGAAGGACAACAGCCTCAATTCGGTCAGCAGCGGAAACGCCGTCAGCCCGCTGATCACCAGTCCGAAGATCACGATCCCGACCGCGATGCGGATCTGCTTCAAGTCGCTCATCGCCGGACTCTGCGCCCGCCCGGTCGAAGCGGCGATGCGGCAATGATGAAGTTCCGGTGAAAGCACCGCCATCGTCTGTTCCGATGATCGTGCCAAACCTGATCGCCAGCATGGCGCTCGGCGGCGGCCTCGTTTCGCCGGCCCCGGCCTATCAATGGGGCGGCACCTGGGCGGTCGCGATGTTCCTCGCCGGGCTCGCGCTGGTGGTCTTCATGAAACAGATCGGCCGCGGTTGGCTGGTCGGCTCCTTCCTGGTTTTCTACCTGCTGCAGACCGCCTTCCGCGCCTGGGTCATGCGTTACCACGTCCCGCCGGAAGCGATCTGGCTCGGCACCCTCAGCGCGCCGGCCTTCTTCCTGTTCCGCTTGTCTGTTAGGCGCCGCTTTCCTGCTGGACCGCACGCCGCGCGGCGTGACCGGGGACCCCGGATTCGCCTGGGTGGAGAAGGAGCTGTTTCCCTCGGAACCCGGCAGCATCCTCACCGGCATCGATCCCCGCCTGCAGCACGTCGGCAAGTGGATCCTCTCGGTTGGCGACGCCGCGGCGGTGGCGGATGTCGATGGCGACGGCTTGCAGGACCTCTTCCTGACCCGCCCGATGAAGCGCCCGCAGGGCCGCTGCACGCTGTTCCGCAACACCGGCAACCCCGGCTTCGAGCGGATCGAAATCCCCGCGCTCGATGAAGTGCGCGACGACCCCGCCAGCCACGGCCTGCCATCCTGCGCGGTGCTGGAGCTGTCCCGGGGTGCCGAACGCTGGAGCCACAACTTCTTCCGGTCCTCGCGACCCGCGGCGCTTGCTCAAGGAACCCAGCTCACCCGCAGGCGGAGGAATTTCACCGGGCCGGTGGCGGGCGGGAGGTCGCGGTAGGTGGCGTGCTGGACGCCGCCGCCCAGCGGGTCGGTGGTGACCGGCAGGGTGGCGACCGCGGTCCACGGCTCGCCCAGGGCTTCCGAGGCGAGCAGTTCGTAGAGGATGCCCGTCGCGAGCTCGGGCCGGCGCACCCGCAGGGCGGCGTAGCGGTCCGGACCGTCGGTGCTCCAGACGAACGACACGTCCGGCTGGTCGGGAAGCAGCGGGTCGGTGGCGAGCGCGAATTCCTCGAAATTCAAGCGGCCGTCGCCATCGGGATCGGCCATCGGCGCGGAGACCGCCGGCTCGGCGAGCTGGGGCGCGGTGAAAGTCGCGAGCGCCCACGCGTCGAAGGTCCCGGCGGCCGGCGTGTCGGCGTCGCCCGGCGAACCGCCGATCGCCCCGCTGGCGGTCCAGCCGTCGGGGTGGTTGTCACCCGCCGGATCGTTCGGGTGACGGCGGACCAGCGAGACACCGCTGCCGTCGGCGGCGGCCGGCCAGGGCGCGGCGTCGTCGTAAATCACCGTGCGGACCGGAGTCTCGCCGGGGGTGAACAGGACGAGTTCCTCGCCGGCGTTGTTGAGTTGGCCGGAATACTGGCCGGCGACCGGCTTGCCGGGACCGTAGCGGAGCAGGAAGGCGTCGAGATCCGCGACGATCAGGACGCGCGCCCCCGGGGCGAGGGTCCGGCCGGTCGCGGCGCCGGTGAAGTTGAAATTGACCGCGCCGAAGAAGTAGACGCCGTCGAGATCGACGGGGCGGGACGAGGTGTTGAGCAGCTCGATGAATTCGAAGTCGTTCGCATCGTCGAAGCCGGCGTAGATCTCCTCCGGCGTGGGATCCGCCGGATGGTAGTGGATTTCGGCGATCGCCAGATTGGCGGGCGAGGCGGGGTCGGTATCGAGCAGGAAGGTCGACTCGTTGAGCGCGCTCCAGGTGGACCCGCTGAGCGCGCGGACCCGCAGCATGCGCTCCCCGGTGCCGGTCAGGAAAAACGGGGTGGCGGTGGTCGAGCGGGTGGCGCTCAGCGAAAGGTTCATGCTGAGGTCGGAGCTGGTGCCGTTGGCCTGGTGGACTTCGACCGCGATGACATTGTTGCCTGCCACGAGCAGCGACGGCGGAACCTGGGTGGTCGTCTGGGTATCCTCGATGGCGCCGCCGGAGTAGTAGTTGAAGGCCGGATCGACCGGCAGGTTGCCACCGATGCGGGTGCCGTTGAGATAGACGGCATAGGCATCGTCGTATTCGACGGTCACGCTCAGGTTGGTGATGCCGGTGAGGTCCGCCAGATTGAAGGCGCGGCGGAAATAGGCGGTGGCGGCTTTTTGGCCGGGGGAGATCTGGAAGATCGGGATCACGGTGGCCTCGTCACCGTCGCCGTAGCCCAGCTCCGCCGTACCGGACGGCCAGGCGGTGTCGGTGAAGGCGCGATTCCGCCAGGCGGTGCCGGGGTTGCTGCCGTTGTAGAGGTATTTCCAGCCGGAGGCCGACCACGGGACCAGGACCTCGCCGGTGCTGGCGGCGGTGTAGGTGAGCGCGCCGGCTTTCAGCGCGCCGCCGACCGCGCGGGGGTCGGAGCCGTCCGCCATGTAGTGGAGGGTGCCGCCGGTCGGGGCGTTCATCACGACTTCCACGCCGCTGTCCTGATAGCCGCCGAAGGGCGTGACGAGCGGCGCGTCGATGGTCGGATAGAGGCCGTCGGCGCGGAGCTGGGAGAGCACCACCGGCGCGCGGGGCGCGAGGTAATTCAGCAGGTTGTTCTGGGCGTTGAGCCAGTTTTGTTTGGTCAAGGGGGAGGCGGTCTTGGCGTCGCCCCAGCGGGCGCTCTCGGCGATGATCGACTGGTCGACGAAGGTGGCGAGCCGGTTGATGCGGTTCTGCCACGCGGCCGGCTCGAGGGCACCGCCGTTGAACAGGTGCTGCTGCACGCGGTCCGCCCAACGGATCCGGTATTCGGCGTTGGCCATCAGGTCCTGATGGAGAAACATCGGGTTGGAGTAGGCGAAGTTCGACTCGTTCGCGGCGACGAACGGCCCGCTTCGGTCCTCGGTGACGTTGAAGAAGGTGTGCTCGAAGTCGTGGGCGAAGAAGCGGAAGCCTTGGCCGGGGTTGTTCTCGCGGCGGCGGCTGCCGAACCAGTTGTTGGCGCGGTCGTTGCCGAGGAAGGCGGAGGTGCAGCCGTCGAGGTTGCCGCTCCAGACGGTCAGCAGCAGGTAGTCGATCAGGTTGTCCGGATCGAGCAGGACCGGGTCGGCGGTGGGGGTCACGCCGTCGGCGGCGCGGCCCATCAGGCGGAAATAGTTCGCGTTGGTCGGTGCCGCGCGATGGGTTTTGCCGCGGTTCCAGAGGTCCTGCCAGGCGTTCAGGTTGCCGTCGGTCGCGCCGACCGTGTAGCCCGCGGTCTGCTCGGCCTTGACCACGTCCCACTCCGCGCTGTCACCGCCGAAGTAGGTCTCGGCGAAATCGGCCTCGGTCCGTTCGTCGAGGTTGAAGAGGCCCCAGTACTGGCCGTTCAGATAGAGGTGGAAGTAACGGACATGGGAGCCGGGCTGGCCCATGTCGAGCTGGGCCTGGCGGGTGGACTCCTCGCGCAGGAAGGTGTTGTTGGAATCCCCGCCGAAGGCCCACGAGTAGTTCTGGGCGGTGCGGAAATCGATCTGGTCGAACACCTGCGCGCCGCGCCGGCCGAACAGCGGGTAGACCAGCTTGGTGTCGCCGTAATCACCGCGGAAGAACATGCGGAACGAGTGCTTGGGGTTGTCGCTGCTGCGCGAGAAGCCGCCGCGCAAGCGCAGTCCGGCATTGATCTGGAATTCGCTGCTGCCGTTCGGATTCGTCGCGTCGGGCGGGTTGATCCATTCGAGCGAAGCCGGCCGCTCCCAGGCCAGGCCGCGGTTGTTCGGGTTCGAGTAAATCCCTTGCGAGCCGTTGATGTTGAAAAGGTTCGGCAAGTCGGTGGTGATCGAAACCGCGGGCAGCGCGGCGAGCGCGGCCTTGACCGAGGCCGGGCCGCCGAGGTTCGGGTTCGGGTGATTGACGATCTCCGGGTCCATCCCGTAATCGAGGACCTGCGAGGTGCCGCTGCTGGCCGGCCAGCCGGGCGCGGGGGCCCCGTTCGACGACTGGGTGATCACGCTGTCGAGGAACAGGTAGGTCTGGGTGTCGACGTCGGTCGATTCCCAACCGGGCTGGACCGCGACCGCGCGCAGCACGGTGGTCGTGGCAATCGTCAGCGGCGCGGTGTAGGGCAGGCCGTTCGACGCCGAGGGGGTGGAGCCGTCGGTGGTGTAGCGGATGGTCGCGCCGGGAGTGGGCGTGCTGATGGCGAGCTGGAACGGGGCGGTGAAGAAGCCGCGCTTCACGCTGAACTGGGTGTCTTCGACCTTGCCGAGGGAGCTCGGCGTGCCGTTGATCCAGCCTGGAGTGGCCGCGCCGCCACCGAAGAAGGCCGGCAAGGCGGCGCTGTCGAGCGAGCCGGCGATCAGCTCCGCGAGGAGCAGGAAGCTGGTGTCGGCCCCGGTGTTTTTCATCCCGTGGATGGCCAGCAGGTTCGCGCCGGCCGCCAGTTGCGGCAACTCGGCGGTCAGGTTGAAGGCCATCGGCCGCAGGCTGTCAGCGTTGGTCCGGGCGGAGTTCGCGGTCGAATTCCACACCGGATTGGCCGGGACATTGTGCGACGCCACCTTGGTCCCGTTCAGCCAGGCCGCGAAGCCGTCGTTGTGGCGGGTCACCAGCGACAAGGCGGTGGCGCTGCCCGGACCGGCGGCGGCAAAAGTGCGGCGGAAGTAGGCACCCTGCTTGCCAGCCAGCAAGGTCTGGGTGTTGGTGCCGATGATCCCGCCGGTCCCGGCCGGGGTGGTGGTGGCGGCCAGCCCGCCGTTCGTGCTGTCGCCGACCAGCCGGAAGGCGTTCGCGTCCCACGACGTCAACTGGCCCGGGGCGGCGAAGAATTCCACGCTGTCCCCGCCGTAGCCTTCGAACATGACGACCTCGAACGAGTGCAGCCCCGCGCTGAGGAAACGGTTGCCATAGTTGTCGAGCGGCCCGTGGTAGGTGTTGTCGGCGAAGAGGTTGCTGCCGTTGATCCGGATCCGTCCGCCGTCGTCGGAATTCATACCGAAGGTGTAGAAGCCCGCGACCGGAATCTCGACGAAGCCGGTCGCCTGGATCACATACTGGTCGCCGGGGCCGCCGGGCAGCGGAAGATTCGCCCCGAAGCGGCCCTCCGCTCCCTCGCCGAGGAAATTCACCCGGTCCACCGTGGCCGTGGTGCTGCTGAGCACGCCGGGGTTGCCCGGCGCCAGCGCCAGCAGGGCATCGACATCCGTCAAGGGATCGGTGCCGCTGATGGTGCCGTTCTTGAACACCTGGCGCACGGTGATGCCCGGCACGGTCAGGCCATGGCCGTGCCCGCTCGGCCCGGCCGGCCAGCCGGTGTCGGCGAAGCCCGGCTGGTTCCAGGTCACTCCCGGACTGGTGCCGCTGGCGGGAGCCAGCGAGCGGGTGCTCGCCCCAGGCGCGATCAATACCGTCCGCTGGAACTGCGCGCCGTAGGATTCGTCGCCCGCTTGCGACGGAAATTCCGGGGCGAAGTCCTGCCCGACCGTGCTGCCGTCCGGCCGCACCAGCGCGAGGTATTCGCCCCCCGCCGACAGCGAGAAATTGGTGTGCAGCGGCTGGTTCGGGAAGCGCCGGTTCTTGCCGGACGCCCACACGATGCGGAATTCGCCGGGAGCCAGCGTGACATTCGGAAAGCGCCACTTCTGCAAATCGGTGGCGTCATCGGTGAGATACCAGTCGGCCAGCGCGACCGGCGCGGCGGTCGGATTGTGGACCTCGATCCAGTCCGAGAACGCGCCGTCCTCGTCGACCGCCGTCGACTGGTTGCTCGCCATGAACTCGGTGATCACCGGGTTGGCGGCTATTTCAAACAGGGGAAGGGTGGCGAACAGGAAAGGCAGAAAGGGCAAACGCATTGAACCGGCTTGGATTGGGAAGGTGACAAGATGGCCACAAATCAGGCCTCCCGCAACACCGCATTCGCGGGGGGATCGGGCCCCGCTGAATTTCGGATTTGGAATTTGGCGGCGCGGGTTCCACGCTGGGCCTGTGTTTCAGATCGTCTTCAACGAAATCAGCGCGGCCGAGATTTCCCGTCTCGGCACGCTCGAACAGCTGGAGTTGCTCGACGAGTTCAAGGTCACCGAGAACGATCTGGACCACCTCGACGGCGAGCGCTTCGGCAAGATCGAGCGCGACGGCCGGACCCTCCACCGCTTCCGGGCCAAGGACTGGCGCTTTTATTTCGAGGTCAAGGCGGGCGTGGTGATCGTCCACCGGGTGCTCCACAAGGGCACCTTCTCGGACTTCGCCTTCCGCTCGAAGATTCCCATCGCGGAAGACGAGGAACTGGCGAAGTCGAAGCACTTCTGGAAGCTGATCGACGAAGGCCGCGCCGCCCGCCGCCTTTGAACGAATCGGGGGTTCGCGACCCCGCCGCGGATTTTATGCTTTCCGGGTCATGCCGCGCGTCGGTTAGTCTCCCCGCCTATGAAGTGGGGTTTGTATGTCGTGATGGCTTTCGCCGTGGCTTTCGCCTGGTTCAAATTCATCGCCGCGGAAAAGAAGCTGGAGGACGACACGAGGGCCCAGATCGAGCTGCGCAACAGCGGCGAGGATGACGAGCTGGCCGCCAAGATGCTGAAGGACATCGAGGGCCGGCAGGGCGAGAAGACCTTCACCGGCATCCTGCTCGCCTTCCTGACCGCCGGCCTGGTCGGCATCGTCTTCGTCATCCACGTGCTGCCGGCGATCGCCCACCGCTTCACCCACGCCGTTTATGACAGCGCCGAGATGGTCGAGAAGGACCCGATGCACGATGCCCGCGCCAAGGTCGCGCAAGGCGACTGGGAGGGGGCGATCGACGCCTTCCGCGCCGCCGCCACCGGCGATCCGCTCAACCGCCTGCCCTACGTGGAAATCGCCAAGATCCAGCTCGACCAGCTGGAAGACGCGCCGGCCGCGGTCGAGACCCTGCGGCGCGCGATCGAGGGCCAGGAGTGGCAGGAAAGCGATGCCGCTTACCTGATGTTCCGGCTGGCGGAAATCTACGCCGCGAATTTGGAGGACCGCGGGTCGGCGGCGGCGATCCTGCAGCAGGTCGTCGACCAGTTCCCGGAAAGCCGGCACTCGGCGAATGCCCGCCACAAGCTCCGCGAGTGGGGCGCCGCCTGAGGCCATGCGCCGCCTGCTCCGCCGGTCGGTGGAGCGCCACCCCTTGCTGTGGGTGGCGGTGGCGGCGGCGGCGGCGGTGGTGGCGGTGGACGGCGGCTACGTGGCCGGGTGGCTGGCACTCGCGGTGGCGGTCGGTATTCCAGGCATCGTCGGCCTGCGCGCCATCCCGCCGGCCGCGCTCGCGCTGGCGCTGGCGGCCGCCGTCCTGCACGGCCAGCGGACCCTGCCGCAACAGGCCGCGCAGTGCTGGATCGAAGCCGCCGGGGCCAGCTCCGCCACGGTCACCGCGCGGGTTCTTTCGATCCCGCAGGCGACCGGTGGCGGCTGGTCGGCGCTGGTCGAGGTCCGCGCCGGCGGGCCGGCCGGCAAAGTCTGGTGGCGGGGTGCGGGACCGGCCGCGGCACAGGGCGAGACGATCGCGGCGGACGGGCTGTTCCGGCCCTTTCCCGAGCCGCGGAATCCCGGCGAGTTCGAGGTGGGCAACTGGCTGCACCGGCAGGGGGCCTGGGGCGTGTTCGAAGCCCAGGGCCTGGCCCGGCCGGTCGCGCCGCCGCCGCGCTGGGCGCGCGCCGGCCAGCGCGCGCGCGCCGGATTCCGCGCGGCGGTGACCGCCGGGCTCGACCCCGCCGGGCGCGAGGCGGCGGTGATCCGGGCGATGGTGCTGGGGGAAAACCCGGACGACGACGCGCTGATCGAATCCTACCGGGCGAGCGGGACCCTCCATGTCTTTTCGGTCAGCGGGATGCACGTCGCGATGGTCGGAGCGATCGGCTGGCTCCTGCTGAAACTCCTCGGCGTCCCGCGGCGGCCGGCGGTCGGGCTGATCCTGATCGGGATGCTCGCTTACGCGTGGATCACCGGGATGAAGCCGCCCGCCGCGCGCTCGGTGACGATGGCGGCGGTGCTGCTGGGCGGCTTCCTGTTCCGCCGCCGGCCGGACCTGCTCAACGCGCTGGGCCTCGCGCTGCTGGCGGCGCTGCTGGTCGACGGCCACCTGATTTTCCTGGCCGGGGTGCAGCTTTCCTTCGGCGTGGTGCTGGCGATCGGCCTCGGCACCGGGCGGGCGAGCCGCTGGTTCGGCTGGATCGACCGCAAGGAACCCTACCTGCCGCTGCCACTCTACGGGTGGTGGCGGACCCGCTGGCTGAAATTCCGCGAGGGGACCGCCACCGCGCTCGGAGCCTCGACCGCCGCCAGCATCGGTTCGCTGCCGTTGACCCTCTGGCATTTCGGGTTCCTGTCGCCGGTCTCGATCCTCGCCAGCCCCTTGATCGGGCTGCCGGTCTTCCTGCTGATGACGCTGGCCTTGCTCGCGGCCGCCCTTTCGCCGGTGCCGGGCCTGGGCGAGCGGATCAACCGGTTGAACGGCCGGGTGGCGAACCTTTGCACCGGGATCGCCTCGTCGGCCGCCGCGGTCCCCGGCGGCAGCGTGAATTTCCCGCGCGACCGGCCGGGCGCGGATTTCCTCATCGTCTACGACCCGGGTCACGGCGGCGCGGCGGCCTGCCTGCATGACGGCGGCTCGTCGGTATTGTTCGACACCGCGCACCGCCCCGGCTTCCGCCGGATCGTGCTGTCCTCGCTGCGGCACATGGCGCTGCGGCCGGAAAGCGCGGTGCTGAGCCACCCCGACGGCGGCCACCTCGGCGGCGCGGTCGAAGCGCTCGATGCCCTGCCGCTCCGCCAGTTGATGCTGCCGGTCGAGCGGGCGCGCAGCCAGTCGTTCCGCGCGCTCCAGGAGGCGGCCGGGTCGCGCGGCATCGCCACCACCCGCGGCGTGACCGGGCGGGCCTACGGGATTTCACCCGACGCCTGGCTCGAGGTGCTCCACGAGCCGGATCCGCTGGACTTCCATGCGGTGGCCGACGAGCGGGTGATGGTCACGCGCCTCCACTGGCACGGCTGGCGGATCCTTTTCCTCAGCGACGCCGGACTGCGCACTGAACGCGCGCTGTTGGAAAGCGGCCGCGACCTGGGCGCGGAGGTCATCGTCGCCAGCCGCCACCGCCAGGACGCGTCGCTGGGCGATGCCTTCCTCGCCGCGGTGAAGCCCCGCGCGATCGTCGCCGGCCACGCCGACTTCCCGCCGGAGGAACGGGTGCCCGCGGCGTGGCAAGCGGCCTGTGAGGAGGCCGGGATCCGCGTCTTCCATCAAGGCCGTACCGGGGGTGTCACGCTGGTGCCGCGGGAAGACGGGGCGCTGGTGATCCGCGGGTTTCTGGATGGCGGGGAGCTGGTGCTCCGGAAGTGAGGGGAAAGCCGCGAATCATCGCGGCAGTCCGGGAGCCTCCGGCGGTCATCGGGAAACTTATCTAACAGACTTACCGCTTCTTACGATAGGATTACCTGCCTTTCAACCGCTTCCGATTTCCGGAAGCGCCGGATTCAAGCTGCACCGGACGTCCGAGCATTCCAATCTCCCGCCTCCCCGGAATAAAGATAGGTTGTATAATGCAACATCCCGGGGGTTAAAATTGGCAATTTGCAATGTCGCAAAAACTTATAAAATATCAGTTGCGGGATTTCCACATCACCCCGAGCCTCCCGCCGCCACTTCCCTGTCGGGAGGAGCCATGGCACCCGCCCCCATCACCTACCCCCGTATCATGAAATCCCCCATTTTAACCTGTCTCATTGGTTCCGCCGCGCTGGCGCTGCCACAAGTCATCTCAGCCACCGTGTTGGTCGGCTATACGAATTTCGGGTCCTCGCCCGATATGATTCCGAATGAATCCGCGAATCCCGGCCTCGTCGCGACGATCGCCTCCGGCGGCATTTCCGGGAATCAATTCGGATCGATCGATACTTATTACGGGCCCGACGGCGGGGTCTCGACTTTGCCGACCCAGGTCGGTATTTCAGACGGCCGCGTTGCGGTCGCGAACCAAGCCGTGTTGTCCGTGACCAACGGAACCTCGAACAGCTACGCGCTCGGCAGCCTCCTGTTCGACATGGGCGGATCCACCACCCAGCTGCCCCTGGCGACTTTCACGGGACTCACCTATTCGATCTTCGCGGGAACGTCGACGATCGGCAGCGGCTCGCTCTTCGACAACGGACGTCTCAAAGGGGCGAACCCGTCCAACCCCTTGACCACCATCGCTCCGGGTTTCGGGGTGGTTTATCCTTCCGGCAGCGATGAAAGTGCGCAGGATTACAGCGAGTTCATTGCCGATCTGAGCGGATTCACCCTGGGGGTGGGCCAACGGATCGAATTCAGCTGGAGCACCGGCGGGCCCGACATGCGCCTCGACAACATCGCGCTGACCGCCATCCCCGAGCCGGGCAGCCTGCTGGCGCTTGGCTTTTTGGTGAGCTCGGGACTGTGCCTTCGTTCACGGCGCCACGGCCGCGCCTGAGCGTTGATAGGCCTTCACGCGGATCTTTTGCGGGCGTTCGAGCCCCGGCGACTCTGCCCCGGATCCCCATGCCCGGAAAGGTCGAGCGGACTTTCGTCCACTCGCGCGGCAAGGAGGGGGCGAGCGGCGGTGGCGCTTTCCCCCCGGGAAGGGGCCGCAGCGTCTCTTCATCGAATAGGTCACCACCGCCCGCCCCCGGTGGTCGAAGCCCAGCTCGCGGTTGATGTTGAGCAGCCCGCCGCCGGACGGCACCGGATCGACCACGTCGCCGGTGGCCAGGGTGATCGGCAGGGCGACCGGCCGGCCCGCGGCATCGGTCCACGCGACCAGGTCGCTACTACGGGGCCAACAGCAAGGGTGCCAGCAGGCAGGATTTCCGGGCGCGGTGAAACATGCCACCGGGTAAGCGCCGCCCCCGCCGGGTCTTTCATGACGCCGTTGGTGTTGTGGACGAGCTGCTCGCGGGGATTCGCGGGGCCACCCCGGCGGCACCCCCTTCGAAGTCTCTTTTCCCGCGCATCGAGAATCGGTCGAGACTGCGCTCGAGCAGCGGCAGTCCCAGCGACACCTGCTTGCAGCGGATCAACAGGTGCCACAGCTTTTCAAACTTCTTCCAGCCGGCGGCGTAGCTGAAGTGGCGCAGGCCGTCGGCCAGGTTATCGTGCCCCGCCGCCCCTTGGAAGATATTCCGCCAGCGGTAGAAGTCCCGGTAGGCCCGCCAGTAGCCGCTTTCCAGCTCCTCCGGGCTCATCCGCGCCGGCCGGAACACGGCGTGGCGGGTGTCGTAGCGGTCCCAGTCCCGGTGCAGCAGCCGGCCTTCGCGCACGATGCGGTCGTAGAGTCCGGTGCCGGGATACGGGGTCATGACGTGGAAGGTCGAGGTCTCGATCGACGACTCGACCGCCCACTCGACCGTCCGCTCGAAGACGTCCGGCCCGTCGTCGTCCATGCCGAAAACGAAGGACGCGTTGATCATCACGCCATGCTCGTGCAGCCGGCGGATCCCCGCGCGGTAGTCGCGGTTGAGGTTCTGGACTTTCGAGTGGTCGCGCAGGTTCGCGGCGGACAGCGACTCCAGTCCCACGAACAACGAACGCAGCCCCGATTCCGCCGCTTTCTCTAACAGGCCGGGCTTGAGCACCGACTGGATGGTCGCGGCGGACTGCCAGACGCGGCCCATGCCTTTCATCCCGTCGAACAGCATCGAGGCGAAGCGGGCGTCGCCGAACAGGTGGTCGTCCAGGAAGTAGAGGTGCTTGCCGGGCAGCCGCTCGATCTCCGCGAGAGCCTCGTCGACGCGCTGGGTGTAGAAGCCGTTGCCGCCCTGGAAGAAGGCCTCCTTGTAACAGAAATCGCAGCGATGCGGGCAGCCGCGGGTGACGACCAGCGAGTTGGGCACCAGGTAGAGGTGGCGCTTGATGAGGTCGCGGCGGATCGGCGGCAGGCCGTGGATCGAGCGCTTGGCCGGCGCGGTGTAGCGCGCCTGCGGCCGGCCGGCCCGGAAGTCGCGCAGGAATTCCTGCCAGGTGTCCTCGCCCGGACCGAGAAAGATCGTGTCGGCGTGGGCCGCGGCCTCTTCCGGCAAGGCGGTGACGTGCAGGCCGCCAAGGCAGACGTGCGCGCCCTTGGCCCGGTAGTGGTCGGCGTGGCGGTAGGCGCGCGACGCGTTGGTGATGTAAACCTGGATGACCACCAGCTCCGGCTCGTCGTCGTGGTCGATCCGTTCGACGTGCTCGTCCTGCAAGTCGACCTCGTCGTCCGGATCCAGGAAAGCCGCGAGGGTCGCGAGGCCGAGCGGCGGGAACAGCGAATACTTGATCGGCCGGAACAGCGGGCTCCGCGCCTCGGTCAGCGACGGCAGGATCATCTTCACCTTCATCGCCCGGGATCCTCGCAGGAGATGGATGAAAGGTCGATGAAGGGCGCGGGAAATCCACGTGGTAGAGTGGTTTGGAGGTGAAGCTTTGACGGCGACGGCACGACCTGCCCTACGTTTCCCGCTCCAAGCCCCAAAGGGGCGAAATGAGATAGCCCGGGGCAAGCCGCGCGCGGCCCCGGGTCCATGAGCCTGGCGATTGGCTCCCCAAAGGGGGGCGATGAGGCCGGTCCAACGAAACGTCTCGTGCTACCCGCACCATCCCGCACTTTCAGCGCGGCGAAACGGGCTGTGCCCGATCCCGGGGCTGCGCGTTGCTTGCCCCGGGCTATCCCATCTCGCCCCGTCAGGGCAAAAAGCAGGCACCCCTCAGCGGATCTCGCCCGCCCCGAAATACGGCACCAGCGCCTCCGGAATCCGGATCGAGCCGTCGGGCTGCTGGTTCTGCTCCATCAGCGCGACGTAGAGCCGCGGCAGGGCGGTGCCGGAGCCGTTCAAGGTGTGGCAGAAGCGGTTCTTCCCTTCGTGGTCCTTGAAGCGCAGCTTCATCCGCCGCGCCTGGAAATCGCTGAACCACGAGCAGCTCGACACCTCGAGGTATTTCCCCTGGCCGGGTGCCCAGACCTCGATGTCGTAGGTCTTGGCCGAATTCGCGCCGAGGTCGCCGGTGCAGAGTTCGATGGTCCGGTAGTGCAGACCGAGCTTCCGCAGCGCCGACTCGGCGTGGCCGGTGAGAGCTTCCAGCGTTTCGAGGCCATGGTCGGGGTGGACGATCTGGACCAGCTCGACCTTGTCGAACTGGTGCATGCGGATGATCCCGCGGTTGTCGCGGCCCGCGCTGCCGGCCTCGCGGCGGAAGCAGGGCGTGCAGGCGACCAGCTTCTTCGGCAGGTCGCTTTCGTGCAGCAGGGTGTCGCGGTAGAGGTTGGTCACCGGCACCTCGGCGGTCGGCGCGAGGAAGAGCTGGTTGCGGCCGTCCTCGCCGGCGTCGGTGCCGTACATGTCGTCCTCGAATTTCGGCAGCTGGCCGGTGCCTTCCATGCACTCGCGGAGCACCACGTGCGGGACATTGACCTCCTCGTAGCCGTTCTCGCCCGACTGCAGGTCGAGCAGGAAGGAAATCAGCGCGCGTTCGAGCCGGGCGCCTTTCCCCCGATAGACCGCGAAGCCGGAGCCGGCGATGCGGGTGGCGTCTTCCAGCGAAATGATCCCGAGCGCCTCGGCGAGCAGCAGGTGGTCCTTCGGCGCGGCGAGCTCGGGCTTGTCGCCCCAGGTCCGGACGACCGGATTGGCGCTCTCGTCCTGGCCGACCGGGCACGCGGCGTGCGGCAGGTTGGGGATTTCCATCAGCAGCTCGTGCTGGCGGTGGCCGGCGGCTTCGGCCGCGACGTCGAGCGCGTCGATCTGGTCGTTGATCGCGCGGACCTGCGTCTCGATGCCCGAGGTGTCCTCGCCCCTGCCCTTGAGCATGCCGATCTGCTTCGACGTGGTCTTGCGCTCGGACTGCAGCAATTGCTTTTCGGTCTCGGCCTTGCGCCGGGATTCGTCGCAGGCGAGCACTTCGTCAATGAGCGTCCAATGGTTGCCGCCGCGCGCCTTGAGGCGTTCGCGGACGGTATCGGCGTGGTCGCGGATCTCGCGGATGTCGAGCATGGCGGGCGGAGAATGAACGCGGGAGCCGGATCGTCCAAGCTTCTTTCGGGGGGTGGGGAGGCAGGGTTGCTTCCATCGGAAGGACGGCGTTCCCAGGCCAGTTCCCGTCCGAGGTGTTCAACCGCAGATGAACAGGATGAACGCAGATGGACGAACAAGGATGAGCCTGAAGGAGGTTCTCCGGCTCTGCCACCGGCAGCATGCAGGGGCATCTCCCCCAATCTGTGTTCATCCTGTTCATCTGCGGTTGGATTCTTCTTCAAGGTCCGAGCCCAGAAGGCGGCGAGCACGATGATGCGATTCCGCCGGATTTGGCACCCGGATCGGGAGGATGAGTGGGAGCTTGGAGGGCGTGTTCCGGCGAATTATCCGGTCTGCTTGCCCCCTTCTCCGAACATCGCGCGGGATCGGCTGCCTTGAAATTTCGGAATCGATTCCGGATTTTCAAGGCAAGGGCTCGCGTCCTTGAGGTGTTCGTTCGCAAGATCGAGCGGCTGCTGAATGACCAGGCGTCAGGGCTGAAGCGCTACCGGGTTGCCGGGTCGCGCGGCAGGGCCGGGCATTGCTCTCCAATGTCCCAACGGGACTCCCATCACAAATCCCGGGGTTGCGAGGGAACGAGCTACCCCGGGTTGCCTCGGCTTTGAAATCTTACCTCAACGAGGTTGCGTCCGGGAAGGGCGGTCCGGCCTGCCACGTGACGCAACACCTTCGGCGTAGGGATCCCCGGTGCCGATTTCCCGGGGTAGCTCGTTCCACGAGCAACCCCGGGCTCTGTGACGCCGTCCCTTCGGGACATTCTAAAGAAATTCGAAGCGATGGCACAAAACAGGGGGGCACAAAACACGGGGACAGGCAAAGGGATTGGTCCTGACTTTAGTCGGCGAGTGTTATCGGCGGGTGCTTTCCCACGGTTCGCCTCGCCGACTAAAGTCAGCGCTCCGCCGGAGAATCCAGTCCCAGTGATCAATCCGAGCCGGATTCTACGATGAAGGTCCGGACCCTCCGCATCAAACCAAACTCCGCCCCGCGCTCGAAAGAGCCCCCGGTTTGACAATTTCCCGCAATCCGAACTGCGCGCCGTAGAAAGCCCGGGCGAGGTCTTCGCAACCTTCGGGCAGGGTGACGTTGATGTGGGAGAGTCGCATGAGTGTTGGTTCTTTCGCGGCGATGCCAGCGGATGCGACCGGGGCTCCCGCGGCCATTGGAGAGCTTGGGCCGCACGAATCCAGGGCCGCAAGAACGAAGCTCCGCGGCCAACCGCAAACGACTCATGCCACGGAAAGCCGCACTTGTGAACCTCTCCACCTGCTTCCTTGGCGACGGAAATCCGGCCCAGCGGGCTGTCCCGTTGGAGACCGATCCCCAAGCCGTCATCACCCCGGCCCTGGCACAACGCAAAGCTTTCCCGCTCAACCGGATCTACATCCGGGACGGGCTCTCGTGAATTTCCCCGCTTCCAACCACTCCAGCAATCTGAAAGAAACATTCCACAATCATGAATGCACACCCTGTTGTCCGCATCGGGCTCCGGCGGATGAATTCGAGCAGTGCCACGCGGAGGCGCTGGAACTCCTCCAAATGGCGGGAAAGAGTGCGGCGTGAGGCATTCCCAACCCGCTCTCCCCGTTAGCGCGGGGATTTCGCTGGAATGACGGGAAAGCCGCGCAAGGCGGTGCGAAGGAGAAAGGATTTCTTCCAGTCTCCCACCGCGCTTGTCCCACCCCCTCGCTCAATCTGACGCCGATGAAAGCGCGGGAATCCGACTTCGGGATCAGCGGAAACCGAACTGCCGGCAATGCGCCGGGAGGATCGGTCCCGTCCTCAAGCGGACGAATGCGCTTGCGGGGATGTTCAGGGAAACCTAATGAATCGAAGTCACGCACCGGATCCGTCTTATGACTCCTCCCCACACTTTCCTCGATCTTTTTTGCGGTTGCGGCGGCTTCAGCCTCGGCCTCATCCGGGCCGGCTTCCAAGGCCTCGCCGCCATCGACTTCAATCCGGAGGCGATCCAGATCTCTTCCGCGGAACTCCGCGCCGTGCGCAATTCCTGAACCAAAGCTCCCATGAATACGACGCTTCAGCGATACTTCCCGGACAGCGAGGTGTCCATGGTTCATCAGGACGGCTCGAAGACACCGGCCGATAAGGGCTTGGAGGTCGTTTTGTTCACGCGCGAGAACGAAACCGATCCGTGCTGCGCGGAACTCTCCAGCGAAGACTTCGGTGCGGAGATCGGTTTTACGTTTGAGGGAAAGGAGCTGATCGACTTCGACGGAGCTTTCAGTCTGCCGGGAGAAGTTGCGGAATTGCTTCAGGAGCTTGGATACTTGGTTCCAGAGGAAATGGTTGCCTGAAGGGAAACGATCCAGCCGTGCCCGAAGAACCGTGGACAATTCAAGAATTGCGAAAACAGAAGGAGCTGCACATCCAGCCACGGCGATTTGGCTAGAAGGTGCGTGGCAGGAACTCTGACCTGCCATGGGAGTAAGTTTTGAAAGCATCCCTGTCGGGACCCACTGGAACCGGGAACGGCTCGCCGAACTATGGGGATACGCCACTTATCATGCGATTGCTCGCGGCGTCGTAACACCCCGAGGAACCAACCTAATTGTGCTGTTCGTTTCAGAAGAAAAGCCGACGGGCTTTACTCCCTACGAGGACCTGCTCGTCGGTCAGCGGCTTCACTGGCAAGGAGAAAAGGGTCACCGGACCGACCGTCGCATGGCAGAATCAAGGGAGAATGGTGACGAGATTCATGTCTTCCACAGAAAATTTCATCGAGCGCCGTTCACTTACTTGGGGAGGGTCGTTTTACGGACGTTCGAGCACCTAACCACAACGCCGAGTCGAGCGGAGTTCGACCTGATCGATTAGCCTCTTCTTTCACCGGAAAATTGGTGCCGATCACCGCCCTGCCAAAGAGTTCGGACCGACCGGAAGTCGGAGTCCGGGTGCCAATTTCTGCACGAGGTCGGCCGCTTCGGCGTACGTGCGACGGTCTGCGATATGTTCGCGGAGTCCATCCGCCCCAACCCCGTAGAGCGCAAAATAGGGAATCCCCCATTCCTCGTCGAAGGGTTCATCATCGGACGTGAAGGGTTCGGTGTCATCTTCCTCAAGGCGATCCCGGACCGTGAGAATTCGAAACGCGTGGAACGGCGAGCCCGACACCGGGTTGTCCGCCACGATGTCCACTGGGACGCGCAGATGGTCACGAACTCTCACGGGAAGGCGAAGAAGGAGGGCGATGCGAAGGCAATCGTCGTCATCGAACTGGTCGAGCGACGAAGGAAGGAGGACGCGGAGACAGGTCTCACCGAACCGGTCTTTCAGCACGTAGGGCCAAACCTCCACAAGTGCTTCGAAGGCGACGTTCTCGCAGCTCCAAGTTTCGAAGCGGTTGCCGATGGACATGAGCACCCGCATGAGGTGGTCGATCTTTTGATAGGAGTCACTGAGATTCAGACCGGCGTCGTTTGCGGCTGCTCGCTGGCACGAGTCCCAAAGGGACAGAGCGCAGGCAAAGACGGCCGCGGGATCGGGAAGCTGGGATGGTTCACTCATGGCTTTCCGGCTACGGAGCGGCCTGCTAGATTCCTGGTGTGGCCTCCCGAAAAAACTGGAATCGCGATGAGTTGTTGGTGCTGCTCAACGTCTATCACAAGCTCACGTTCGGCCAGTTGGACGCCCGGCAGGCGGTGGTCATCGGGTTGGCCGAGAAGCTCGGCCGGGGAGCGAACAGTGTGGCGATGAAGCTGTGCAATCTCGCATCGCTCGACCCGGCATTGAAGCTGCGCGGGATCAAGGGGCTTCCCGGAGCCAGTGCTCTGGATCGAAGGACTTGGCAGGAGTTTCACGACGACCTCAACGAAGCGGTCCCGGCCAGTGAGGACGCTTTGAGGGGGCTGTTTGGCGCGCCTGCGGGCTCGGTGCTCGAAGTGCTTCCGAAGATTGGCATCCGCGTCCGCAAGTCACCGCCGGAAGGCGAGACGGAGGTCACCGCGAATGTGAAAGTCCGGCGCGGTCAGCAGTTTTTCCGGAACGCCGTGCTCAACCACTTTGGCGGGTGCTGCGCGGTCACCGGAATGCCGGTGCGGGAGTTGCTCGTGGCGTCCCACATCCTCCCATGGCGGACTCATCCAGCGGAGCGGCTCAACGTGCTCAACGGCATTTCCCTGTCCCGCTTGCACGATGCCGCCTTCGATATTGGTCTGATTTCGTTCGATGCGAATTACCGCATGATTCTATCGCCGCGACTCATCCGGGAGCTGTCCTAACGCAGTCTGATCGAGAACTTCGGCGCTTATGCCGGCGAGCCGATGCGGCTGCCGAACGATGCGGCGTTTCCCAAAGAGGAATTCCTCGCGGAGCATCGGGCCAAGATCTTCTCGCGGCGGGGTTAGGCTCGGGGAGGGGTTACTCGCCGGTCGCGTTGAAGGCCCGGCGACAAGTACAGTCTCGCCAAATGGCCGGAGTTGTGTCAGTGCATCTTCCGCCCATGACAACTGAAGTTGCATCCTACCTGCCGGTGAACCACGTTTTCGTGGATTTCGAGAACTTGAAGACCATCGATGGGGACACTTTGGGGAAGAAGAACTTTACCTTTCATCTCATCCTTGGGCCGACGAACAAGACCCTACCGGTGGAGGCGGTGGCGCGGATGATGGAGAACGCGCAGGCGGTGACCCTGATTCGCAGCCCGAAGTCCGGGAAGAATGCGGCTGACTTTGTGCTGGCCTTTTATCTGGGGCAGGCGGCCGCGGCGGATCCTACCGGCTACTTCCACATTCTGTCCGCCGACGAGGGCTTCGACTCGCTGGTGGAACTGCTGCGCTCGCGGAAGATGAGGGTGAAGCGGCATGGCACCTGGGACGAGCTGAAGGCACTGATCGAGCCGAGGCCTGCGGCCGTCCCGGCACCCGCGGCACCACCGGAGAAGGTCGTGCCACCGGTTCCCGTGGCGAAGCCCGCTCCGCCGGTGGCCGCTGCCAAGAGCGGGCTGTCGGCCGACGCGGAAAAGCTGCTGGAGGCCTTGATGAAGTCACCCAAGAACCGGCCGAAGAAGAAAAAGACGCTGGTGAGCCACGCGAAGAGTTCGCTGGGCAAGAACGCCACCGACAAGCAGGGCGAGGCGGTGGTGGAGGAGCTGCGGAAAGCGAAGAAGCTGACGATCGACGATAAGGGTGCGGTGACCTATCGGATTTGAATGCGGTAGCCGAGCCGGTGGAGCGGACGAGCCGCTCGGGCCGGGTGTCGCGACCGCGGATGCGGGACATGACTGCGGAGCGCTTTTCCGGGGTGAAGACGTCGGCCATGGGACAAGCAAGCCTGGAACCCGGCCACAGGCCATGAAAAGCCCGGGGCAGAGCGGGTG
>CAMCYK010000062.1 GCA_945883695.1 Akkermansia muciniphila
GAAGCGGAGCGCAAGGCCGTCTCGCCGCGCAACAAGGAGAACCCGCCCGCCGACGACGCCGAGAAGCAGGAACGCCAGCGGGCCCACGACGAACTCAAGTCCCGCATCGACGGCATCGCCGCCAACCTCGAAGGCTACAAGATTTCCCCCGACGCCGGGCAGGTCGTCGCGGAAAGCGTGACCTCGTTCTTCAGCTCCGAAGCCGGCCGCCACGTGCTGGAGCGCATGGAGCAGCTCGGCATCGATCCGGCATCCGCCAACTACCAGCCGAAGCCCGCGGAGGCGGATCTCTCGGCGCTGCCGCTGGCCGGCAAGACCTTCGTCATCACCGGCACCCTCTCGATGGGCCGCGACGAAATGAAGCGCCACCTCGAATCGAACGGCGCGAAAGTCTCCGGCTCGATCTCCGCGAACACCGACTACCTGCTCTCCGGAGAAGGCGGCGGATCGAAGCGCGACAAGGCGGAAAAGCTCGGCGTGAAGGTGATCGGCGAGGAGGAACTCGCGGCGCTGTTAGGTTGATCACCACTCGTCCTGCAGATCCCGGCTAACCCGCCGCCGTTCCGCCCGGTGCTCGATCTGGCGCTTCTGCTTCGGCGTCAGTTCTTCCTCGCGATCCCGCCACGAGCGGCCGGAATCCCCCGCCATGATGCAGCCCAGCGGACGGATCTCCGCGATGACTTCCGCCAGCCCGAACCCGCGGATCTGCGCCTTCACCTTCGCCGCGTCCTTGTAGGCCGGCGGCGTCTCGCTGAGGTCGGGCTTGCCGCAGAACCAGCGGACGTCGATGCCATCGGTCGAGCGCTCGATCGCGTGGCGCCGCGACGACTCGTCGGGGAACTGGCGCCGCATCGCCGTGCGTGACAGGTTGCGGCCGGCGCCGTGCGGGGCGAAGGACAGGAACTCGTCGCGATCGCCGCCGAGCACCAGCAGGATCGGCTCCGCCATGTTCAGCGGGATCAGCCCGAGCTGCGGCCGGCCGTCAGCATCCTTCCACGCCGGCGTCGCGCCCTTGCCGTGGAAAAACGTGTCGCCGCGCTGCCAGACGAAGTTGTGCTCGTTGCCCACCTCCGCCACCGACCGCCCGCCGATCCGCTCGAGGAAGCGCCGGTGGATCGCGCGGTGGTTCGCCTTCGTCCAGCGCGCGACGTACTGCAGCGCGTCCCAGTAGTCGCGGCCGCTGTCCGACTTCGCGTCGAGCCACGCCGCCGCCGCCGGGATGTGCTGCGCCGTGCGGGCGACATGCTTCTCCGCAGCGATCTGGCCGCGCTTGAAAACATGCGCGCCGAGGCTCTGCGAGCCGTGGTGGGTCACCAGCACCCGGTAGCGTTTCGGCGCCCCTTCTTCGGTCAGATCGAAGCGCGCCGCGAGATCGCCGTGACCGGTCAAACGCAGCATCGCCAGCAAGGCGGCGTCCACCTCGACCTCGCCGAGGTAGGCGAAATGGTTGCCGTCGCCCTGGTCCGCGATCTGGGTCCGGGCGCGATCCCGCAAGCCCCGCAGGAAGCGGTTCTGCCAGACGTTCTCGTCGTTCACCGGGTCCGGCACCAGGTCGTCCAGATGCCGGTGCTCCGGCCCGAAGCGGGTCGAGGACACCAGCGCGTCGAGTTCCTTCGCCACGCTACTACGTTCCTCGTAAAAAGTCGCGAACATCGAGCAGCAGATGTCCGCCGAGTGGGCCGAAGGGATGATCGCGTTCTCCACCGCGATCGCCCCGCCGACCGGGATCTCCGCCGGCGCCTTCCCGGCCGGGCAGGCATCGGGCAGGATCACCCCGCGGGCGATCACCGGCGTCTTGAGCAGCTGGTGCATCTGACGCCGCACGGCCTCGACATTCGCGCGCTCGTCCTTGGAGTCCGGGACAATCGCCTCGGCCAGCGCCACCGGCCGTTCGCGCATCACATGCTTCGGCGGCGGCGCGCCGATGTCGCGCTTCAGGAGTTTGAGCGCGTACTTCGGATCGCTGATGCCGCGGGCTTCGTAGTCGGCGACCCTGGCGAGCAGATCCTTGATGACCGGCCCCGGCTCGTAACCGGCGGCGATCAGGTCCTGGGAGTTGAGGAGGTTCATGATTCTATCTGTTCGTGAGGGCATGCCACTCGTTGGCACGCAGATGGCGGACGAAGCCGGGGACCGGATTCCCGTCGTCGCGATCCGGAAGATCGACCGCCCTGGGGTGCCCCAGGCCGGCCTTCTCCATCACGCGACCGGAGGCGGGATTGATCGCGAGGTGCCTCGCCTCGATCCGGACCAGCCCGCGCACCCCGAAGCCGAAGCGCAGGACTTCCAGCAGGACCTCGGTCGCGTAGCCCTTGCCCCAGACCGCGGGGCTGAACCAGAAGCCGGTGCTTGCCTCGTCCGGAAGATCGGTCGGGCGCAGTCCGGTCGCCCCGATGAAGCGGCCGTCGCTTTTGGTGAAGACCGCGAAGCCGCCGAAGCGGTGCTCCTTCCACGAAGCCCGGGCCCGCTCGACCCAGACCAGCGCGTCGGCCGGTGTGTAGGGATGCGGCATCAGGGTCATCCGGGCGACGCGCCAGTCGTTGGCGACGGCGGCGATGGCCTCGGCGTCTTCCTCTGCGGGTGGTTTCAGGATCAGTCGTGCGGTATCAAGTTTCATGGGTTGTGGGGACAAGAAGAGGGGGGATCAGTGTCCGCGGAGTTCATACCAGGCGAACCGCGCGGCGGTCGCGAGGGCCAGAAAGGCGAGGATGAGGGTAGGAGTGTCCATGGCAGGAGATGGGGAGGAGGCGGCTTGCGCCCTCCCCCGGGGTCAGTGATGGAGGAAGTGGTTCCAATCGGGGATGCCCCACAGGTTGCGGATCCGCAAGGTGGCGGGAACGGCCCGCGGGACCGCCGGCGGGGCGAGCAAGCGGAGTCCCGCTTCGGCGGGAGTGCGGGCGGCCTTCCGGCTGTTGATGGCGCGGTCGGACAGCACGCAGTTGTCCCAGTCGTCACGACCGCCCCGCGAACGCGGGACGATGTGGTCGATGTTCGCCTCGCCGGGCGTGAGCTTCCTTCCGGAATACTGGCAGCGCCCGCCGTCCCGCTCCCACAAGGCCCGGAAACCGAACTTGGGTCGATGGACGGGCACTTTGGCGAAGCGGGTCAGCACGATCACCGTGGGGATCCGGACCGGCCCGCGGGGCGTGCCGATCACCGCGATCCCCTCTCCCGTGCCCAGCCCGCGCCAGTCTTCCCAGTCGAAGGCCTGCATCGAGTCGCCGTCGATCCGCAAGGCGCGCGCGCTGCCGGTGGCCAGGTGGCCGAAGGCTTCCGCGGGCGTGGCGGTATCGATGGCACGCCAGTGCCGGTTCAGCACCAGAACGGATGAGCGATGGAGGAGTGACGTGGTCATGGTCGTACGGGGAAGTGGAGGATTGGGTTGACCTACCGGAGTTGACCTACGGTCCGTGCCAGGATGGCGCTGCGCGCATTTGGGTAAGGTCGCGAAGCTCCCGCTGCGCTGAACCGGTCCTGCCGCGCTCACAACGCGGGGTGCTGCCGCTACACCAAGGTCAAAGCCGGAATCGCCGCCAAAAGACAACAGTTCTCCCGCGGTCCAAGATATGCCATCTTGACCGCTGCGATCTTGCAGGGATCAGGACCGGCTTCCGGATCGGAAGGTCTGGGATCCGTCGGGCGGGACGGAAGGGCTCACGGGAATCTGTTTAAAAGGGACACGGGGTCACGGTGGGAGAATCAGGGAAAGGGATTGGGGTTGGGAGTGTTCGAATCGCGGGAAACAAAAAGCCCCGCTTCCGGTGGGAAGCAGGGCGGCGGGAAATCCTAGGATCTACGCGGCTTTCAGGCCGCTGTCGGCCTGATCCTGCTTCGGTTGGGCGCCGGGTTACCGGCAAAGGTCATTCCTTGATACGACCGCGGGCATGTGCCCTGAATCGAGGAACCGATGACCCGGCGCCATGCCAAGCCGACCTCGGTATCGAGGGTGCTTTGGCATTTGGGTAGGGATCGGTGGAGGCGCATCGGCGTGAAATGAAGTTGTCGGTAGATATGGATTCGGAAAGGAATGGTCAATGAGGATTTTCAGAAAAGTGCATCTTCACCCCACGCGGCCCGAACGACTTCGCGTGTACTGGACCGCGGACTTTAGTCCGCTCGAAACCTGGATCCCGAGCGGACTGAAGTTTGACTGCGGTGATCGGAGTCAAAGTGTGGCAGTCCGTCTCCGCTCCGCTCCGGCTGCGGTCCAGTACATCGCCCGGTGGGGCTTGCCATTCATGGTAGCTTCGGACCATGGATCACAAGGGCTGGCATTCCCGCGGCGACCTCCCTCACTGCGACTTCGCGGACTCCATCCAAGGGATCACCTTCCGGCTGGCAGACTCGGTGCCGAGGGAGGTCATCGAGGGCTGGCGGGAAGAACTCAAGGACGACGGAATCCACGGCCGGCCTGCCGAGACGGAGCTCTATCGCAAGATCCGCAAATACGAGGATGCCGGCTACGGGGACTGCATTCTACGTCGATCCGAATGCGCGGGAGTGGTTCAAAGCCATCTGATGAAGCACCACGGCGATCGCTACCGCCTGCTGGAGTGGTGCATCATGCCGAACCACGTCCACGTGCTGATCGGGATGATGGAGGGTCACCCTCTCGGAAAGTCCGTCCAAGCCTGGAAAGGCGGCTCGTCCGTGGAGATCAACCGGATCCTGAAGCGCGCCGGGTCGATCTGGGCACCGGATTACCATGACCGATACATCCGGGATCAGAATCATCTGATCGACGCCCGGATCTACATCCGGATGAACCCGGTGAAGGCCGGGTTCTGCGGGAAGCCGGAAGAATGGGAGTTCTCCAGCGCCGGGAACGGCTGGAAGCCTTGATGCAGTGTACTGGACCGCAGCCGGAGCGTAGCGGAGACGGACTGCCACACTTTGATCCCTAATCCGCAGTCAAACTTTAGTCCGCTCGGGAAGGCATTTCGAGCGGACTAAAGTCCGCGGTCCAGTACACTGCCCGGTCCGGCAAGACCGCCCGGCCCGGCAAGACCGCCCGGCCCGGCAAGACTGCCGGTCAAGCTTGCCCCCATCAAACCCGCACCCCATCCACCATCCGGCGGATCCCCAGCGGATTGCCCTCCTGCAATTCCGCCGGCAGGCAGCTCTCCGGAAAACCCTGCCAGGCGACCGGCCGGACGAAGCGGTGGATCGCCATGCTGCCGACAGAAGTACTGCGTCCATCGGAGGTCGCCGGAAAGGGCCCGCCGTGGACCATGCTGTGGCAGACTTCCACCCCGGTCGGGAAGGCATTGAAAATGAGACGGCCGGCCTTCTGTTGAAGGGCGGAGACCAGCGACGCGTGCGCCGCGAGCTCGGCTTCGGTGGCGTGGACGGTCGCGGTGAGCTGGCCTTCCAGCTCCGGGATCGCGGCCTCGATCTCGCCGAGGCTGCCACGGACGATCAGCGCCGCCGGACCGAACATTTCCCCCTGGAGCAAGTCGGCTTCCAGGAAGCGGCGGAGCGAGACGCTGAGAACCGCCGGAGCCCCCTGCCCCGGGCCTGCCGGGGTGGTGCTGCGGGCGATCGTCTCCACGCCTTCGGTGTCGGCGAAGGCTTCGACCTCCTCGGCGAAAGCACGGCAGATCGAGGCATTCAGCATGGTTGCCGGCGTGCCGGCTTCGACCAGCGACTTGAGCTTCTCCAGGAACACCAGACCGGTTCCCTCCGGCAGGAAAACCAGGCCGGGATTCGTGCAGAACTGGCCGACGCCCATCGTGAGCGAGCCGTAGAACCCCTCCGCCAGCGCCGCCTCGCCGCGCTCGAGCGCGCCGGGCAGGATGACGACGGGATTGACCGAGCTCATCTCGGCATAGACCGGGATCGGCTGCTCGCGGTTGGCCGCGGCGGCCATCAGGGCGGTGCCGCCGGCGCGCGAACCGGTGAAACCGACGGCCTGAATCACCGGGTGCTGCACGACCGACATGCCGATGCTGCGGCCGCCGCCATAAAGCAGCGAGAAGACCCCTTCCGGCATCCCGGTGGTGAGCGCGGCCCGCATCACCGCCGCGCCGACGATTTCCGCGACGCCGGGATGCGAGGCATGGGCGATCACGACCACCGGGCAACCGGCGGCGAGGGCCGAGGCGGTGTCACCGCCGGCGACCGAGAACGCGAGCGGGAAGTTGCTGGCGCAGAACACCGCGACCGGACCGAGCGGACGGAGCATCGAGCGGAGATCCGGCTTCGGCACCGGCGCGCGGTCGGGCTGGGCATGCTCGATCCGGGCCTCGACCCATGATCCTTCTTCCAGCAGCGACGCGAACAAGCGGAGCTGGCCGGTGGTCCGGCCGGTCTCGCCACGCAGGCGCGCTTCGGGAAGTCCGGTCTCCATCGGCCCGCGCGTGGCGAGGTCTTCCGCCACGCCCTCGATCTCCGCGGCGATCGCCCGGAGGAAACCCGCGCGCGCCGTGCCCGGCAGCGCGGAGTATTCGGAAAAGGCCGCGGCGGCCAGTTCCACCGCCCGGTTCATCTCGTCCGTGGTGGCCGCAAGGTAAGCCGGCTCGAGCGGCGCGCCGCTCGCCGGGTGGATGCCGTGGCCGCACACGTGCGTGCCGCTGCCGCGCGAATAGCCGATGATCGAAGTGCCGAGGAGTTGGGATGTCATGGGGGTAGATTCAAGACGCAAGACGCAAGACGCAAGACGCAAGACTTGAGAGGAAGAACTGCCTTCCCCTCTTGGGTCTTGCGTCTTCCAGTCTTGCGTCTCTCCCTTCACACCACCGGCGCGGTGGCGAGGGCCTTTTCGATGATCGCGGTGGCTTCGGCGAGTTCCTTGCCTTCGAGCTCCAGGCGCGGCGCGCGGACCCGGTTGTTGCCGTATTTGCCGGCGGTGGCGAGGGTCTGCTGGAGCTTGATGAGCTGGACGAACTTCACGACGGTGTCCATCCGCAGCATCGGCAGCATCCAGGTGTAGATCGGCATCGCTTCCTCGATGCGGCCGCTGGTGGCGAGGTCCCACAGCTTCACGTTGTGCTTCGGGAAGGCGCCGCCGACGCCGGTGATCCAGAATTTCGCGCCCATCGCCGCGCCCTCCAGCGCGCAGTCGTCGACCCCGACGCCGAGCACCACGCGGTCGCCGCAGACCTCGCGGATGCCGGCGATCCGGCGGGCGTCGGTCGAGGACTCCTTGACCGATTCCACGGTCGGCAGCTCGTCGGCGAGCTCCTTGCTGTGCAGCGGGGTGAAGTCGGTCTTGTACGCGACCGGGTTGTTGTAAATGATGCAGGGCAGGTCGGTCGCGGAAATCACGGCCTTCATGTGCGCCTTCATTTCACGCCAGTCGGAGGCGTAGAGGTAGGGCGGCAGGACCATCAGCCCGCGGCAGCCGTTGTCCTTCGCGGCCTTGGCGATGTCGACGGCCTCCTTGGTCGAAAGCGCGGCGACGCCCGGGATGATCGGGGTGTCCGGCAGGGCTGCGACGTAGGTCTTCTGCAGCGCCAGCTTTTCCTCGAACGACAGCGTGGCGCCCTCGCCCAGCGAGCCGTGGACGACGATGGCGGAGCAGCCGCCATCGACCAGCCATTTGCCATGCTCCGCCATCAAGGCGTGGTCGATGGTCATGTCGGCGTTGAACTGCGTGAGGGTGGCGGGCATGACGCCTTTCCAAGTGATGCTCATGATGGTGCGGGTAGGATTGAGTTAGAGAGAGGAGGGAATTCCGTGGCGGAAGGGATCGGCGGGGTCGAAAAGATAGTCGGATTCGCCGGTGACCCAGGCCCGGCCGCTGACGCGCGGCAGCACCTTGCCATCCGGCAGCGCCTCGACGCAACCCGAGAAGACGGTGTCGAGAATGCCGGCTTGGCGCCAGACCGCCCCGGGCGCGAGCTTGCCGGCGGCGTGGAGCGAGGCGAGCTTGGCGCTGGTGCCGGTGCCGCAGGGCGAGCGGTCGTAGGCCTTGCCCGGGCAGAGGACGAAATTCCGGCTGTCCGAAAGCGCCGGATCCGACGGCGGGCCGAAGGACTCGATGTGGTCGATCTCCATCCCGTCCGCGCCGGTGATTCCCTGCGCTTCCAAGGCATCGCGGACCGCGCAGGTGAAGGTGGTGAGCGCCTCGAGGTTCGCGAAAGTCACGGCCGGGCCCTGGTCTTCGATCAGGAAGAACCAGTTGCCGCCCCACGAGATGTCGCCTTTCACGGTGCCCCAGCCGGGAACCTCGACCTCCACGCCGGTGGCGAGGCGGTAGCTCGGGACATTCGCCACGGTGACGGATCCGTCGTCGTGGATGCGGGCGACGACCACCCCGACCGTCGTGTCGATCCGGTGCTCGCCGGGCCCGATCCGGCCGAGGTGGGCGAGCGTCACCGCGAGACCGATGGTCCCGTGGAGGCACATGTTGAGCGTCGACACGTTGTTGAAGAAGATCACGCCGCAGCAGCAGTCCGGCTCGTGCGGCTCGACCAGCAGCGCGCCGACCATCGCGTCGTGGCCGCGGGGCTCGTTGCAGACGCTGGAGCGCAGCCAGTCGTGCTCGTCGCGCAGGCGGCGGGCCTTCTCCGCGACGGTGCCGGAGCCGAGATCGGGCCCGCCTTCGATGACGACGCGGGTGGGTTCGCCCTCGGTATGGGAATCAATGACGCGGAGATGTTGGACACTCATGGCTTGCGGAAAGATCTTAGCAAGAGGGTCTTGGCGAAAGCTCTAGCCGCCGCCTCCGAATCCGTATAGCACGGACCACGTACGCTTTCAGACGCCCGCGATGACCCCGTCCGCCCGACTCCGCAGATCCTTTTTCGAATCGCTCGACGGGATGCCGCCGCTCGACAGCCTGTTCGACGGCGTGCCGGACATCGTCTTTTTCATCAAGGACGCGCAGGGCCGTTACATGGCGGTCAACGAGACGCTGGCCACCCGCTGCGGCCTGCCGGACAAGTCGGCGGCGATCGGGCTGACCGCCCAGCAGCTCTTTCCGCCGCCCCTCGGCGAGGGCTTCGCGGCGCAGGACCGCCAGATCCTGAAGAGCGGCCGCGGCATCCGCGATCATCTGGAGCTCCACCTCTACGCCGGGGGCCGGCGCGGCTGGTGCCTGACTTTCAAAGAACCGGTGCGCGGCAAGGACGGCCGCATCGCCGGGGTCTGCGGCATCTCGCGCGACCTCCACGGCCCGCACGACCGGCAGGAGGACTTCGCCGCGATGTCGAAGGCGCTCGACCACATCCACAAGCACTTCGACGAACCGCTGCGGCTGCCCCAACTTGCCGAGATGGCGGGCCTGTCGGTCTACCAGTTCGACCAGCGGATCCGCGCGCTTTTCCACGTCACCGCCGGGCAGTATCTGGTGAAAGTCCGCATCGATACCGCCTGCGAGCGGCTTTCCCGCACCGCCGAACCGATCGCGCAGATCGCCCTGAGCTGCGGCTACTCCGACCAGTCGGCTTTCTCGCGGCAATTCAAGCAGGCGGTGGGGATCAGCCCGCTCGCCTACCGGAAAAAGCTGCACGCTCCCTGAGCTCAGGCCCCGCGCATCAGCGAGATTTCCGCGAGACTGACCAGCGAGCGCCAGAGCTCCTCGCGGACT
Source organism: Akkermansia muciniphila (assembly GCA_945883695.1). Classification (GTDB taxonomy): domain Bacteria; phylum Verrucomicrobiota; class Verrucomicrobiia; order Verrucomicrobiales; family Akkermansiaceae; genus Haloferula; species Haloferula muciniphila_A. Next base: position 9,533 of record CAMCYK010000062.1, read on the forward strand.
CCGTTCTTGAGCTGGTCCACCGTCACCGCGCGCTCCAGCGTGAAGCGCCCGGAGCGGGTCCGGCGCAGGTCGCTGAGGTGGGCGCCGCAGCCGAGCTTGGCCCCGATGTCGTGGGCGTAAGTCCGGACGTAGAAACCCTTCGAGCAGTTCACCACGAAGTCGACCTCCGGCAGCTCGATACGACGGACCTCGTACTTCGACACCGTGACCGGCCGCAGCGCGCGTTCCACCTCCTGGCCCTTGCGGGCCAGCTTGTAGAGCGGCACGCCGTCCTTCTTGATCGCGGACACCATCGGCGGCAGCTGCTCGAAGGCGCCGGTGAAGGCCTCGAACGCGGCGGTGATCTCTTCCCGGGTGAAGGCAGCCACCTCCTTCTCCTCCAGCACCTCGCCCTGGCGGTCCTGGGTGGAGGTGCTCTTGCCGAGCGTGAGCGTGCCTTCGTACTCCTTGTCCTCGCTCATCAGCAGGTCCTGGATCTTGGTGGCCCGCTCGACCACCAGCATCAGCAGTCCGGTCGCCATCGGGTCCAGGGTGCCGCAATGGCCGATCTTCTTGGTGCCGAGCGCGCGCCGGGCGATGGCGACCACGTCGTGCGAGGTCATGTCTGGGGCCTTGTCCACCAGCAGCACTCCGCTGGGAACCATCGGTCCGGGGTTCGGTCGATTCATGTTCGGTAAAAGTAGTCGTTGTCGCGGCTCAGACCGCGGGAAGGGCCAGGCGGACCGCGGCGAGCACGCGGTCGCGCGCCGCGGCAAGCGGACCGGCCATCCGGATGCCGGCCGCCAGCGCGTGACCGCCGCCGCCGAATTCCATGCAAACGTGGCAGACGTCGACGCGCGGATCCTTGGAGCGCATCGAGACCCGGATCTTGCCGCCGGGCAGTTCCTCGAAGAACACCGCGACGATCACGCCTTCGATGCCGCGGATGATGTCGATCAGCCCCTCGCTGTCCTCGGGTTTCAGGCCGAGCGCGTCGCGGGTCGCCATCGTCAGCTCCCAATGCGCGACGCGTCCGCCGCCGTCGAGTTCCAGCGTGTTGAGCAGCGAGCGCATGAGCTCGACCCGGCGGAACGGATGGTTGTCGTAGGTCAGCGAGTTGATCCCGCCGACATCGAGGCCGGAGTCAATGAGATCGGCGGCCATCCGGTAGGTGTCGGCGGTGGTCGAGGGATACTGGAACGAGCCGGTGTCGGTCGACACCGCGACATAGATCGCGTCGCGGCTGGCGGCGGGCAGCGGCAGGCCGAGCGCGGTGATCAGCTGGTAAAGGATCTGGCCGGTGGCGGGGCTGCGGGAGTCGATGTGGTTGAGGTCGCCGTAGCCGGGGTTCGACTTGTGGTGGTCGATGTTGATCCAGAGCTTCGCGTTCGACGCGGCGTGCAGGGCGGCGTCGCCGAGCCGCGGCTTGGTCGCGGTGTCGAGGGCGATCGCGACTTCCACGTCGAGCGGTTCGGCCGGCGGCGTTTCGATCCGGTCGGAGCACGGCAGGAAAGCGAGGTTGTCGGGCAGCCCGTCCTCGTTGATCAGGCGGACCTTTTTGCCCGCGGCCTCGAGCGCCATGCCGAGCGCGAGCTGCGAGCCGATGGCATCGCCGTCCGGACGGACATGGCTGAGGATCACGAACGATTCGTGCGCGGCGATGGCCTCTCCGATTTCCTGATAGCTGGCGTTCACGCGTCTAGGTCCCCTTCGCGGGGGCGGCGATTCTCCCGATGGCCCGGGGACACGCAAGGACAAAGGCGGCGGGCGGCTTTCCTCCGCTGAGTCGCCGGCACCCCTCTGCCTCCACGCTCCTTGTGCCTCGGCCTGCCGCGAAGCGCAGGCCATGGACTGCGGGCAGCCTGCTGCCGCTTTGTTGCCACAGCCTGCTGTGGAGTCGGGTCTCGACCCGCCAGCAGGCTGGCGGTCGGAAAGCGGCAGCGGGCTGCCCGCAGTCCAAGGCTGCCGCCCCGCGCGGTTCACGACCCACACATCTCCCACCCCCGCTTCAAATCTCAGCAACCGGCAAGTTCGCCACTTCCTCGCGGACCTTCTCGGCCAGCGGGGTCGAGAGGTAACGCTCGGTCGACGAGCAGCCGATGGTGACGATGCGCTTGCCCTGGAACTCCGGACGCTTGGCGACCTGGATCGCGGACCAGACGTTGGCCCCGGTCGAGATCCCGGCGGGGATGCCTTCGAGCTGGTTGAGCGCCTGGGCGGTGGCGAAGGCGTCGTCGTTGGAGACCTGGATCACCTCGTCGATGATCTCGACGTTGAGGTTCTTCGGGATGAAGCCGGCACCGATCCCCTGGATCATGTGCGGGCCGGGCGCGCCACCGGAAATCACCGGGCTGGCCACCGGCTCGACGGCGAAAACCTTCAGCGCGGTGCGGGCCTTCAGCACTTCGGAGACCCCGGTGATGGTGCCGCCCGTGCCGACGCCCGCGACGAACGCGTCGATCCTGCCCTCGGTGTCGCGCCAGATTTCCTCGGCGGTCGTTTCGCGGTGGACCTGCGGGTTGGCCGGATTGTCGAACTGGCCGGGACCGAAGGAGCCGGGGTTCTCTTCCAGCAGCTTCTTGGCCATCGCGATCGCGCCGCCCATCCCGCGGGCGCGCGGCGTGAGCACCAGTTCGGCACCGAGCAGGCGGAGCAGCACGCGGCGCTCGAGCGACATGCTCTCGGGCATGGTCAAAATGATCCGGTAACCTTTGGCGCGGGCGACGAAGGCGAGCGCGATCCCGGTGTTGCCGGAAGTCGGCTCGATGATCAAACCGCCGGGCTTGAGCGAGCCGTCTTTTTCCGCGGTCTCGATCATCGCCTTGCCGATGCGGTCCTTCACGCTGAACAGCGGGTTGAAGAACTCGGCTTTCACGAGGATCTCGGCACCGAGGCCCTCGGTCAGCTTGTGGAGGCGGATCAACGGGGTGTTGCCGACGGTGGCAACCATGGAGTCTGCGATGGGCATGGCTTGTGGAAAGGCTGTTGGGATTGAGAGCGATTCAAGCGGGTGGACCCCGGCATTCCATGAAAATCTACCGAAACCGCGTCACCGGTCTCGGCCGAAAGGGTTCAGTGGAACCGAGATGCCGGTCTGGACCGGCCACTTCATCGAACGACCCGGGAGCCGGCGGGGAAAGCATTGCTCCGCCGCGGCCCGGCGAACTCCGGCCGACTGTCATCTACAAGGCATGGTGTCGGCGCCGCGCGGCCCGGCTACGCCATTCGCGTACCCGCCGCGAGGGCTTCAGCGGACCACAGGACCTGCGATCTCTCCGATATCCCCGCCGCCCCGCGTCCACTAGCCTCCGCAGCGGACGGTGGCAACAATCTGTCCGTCATCGCCCTCCCCCGAAAAACTGAAACCGACCACAACCCAACCCCAATGAAAACCAGGAAACCATCCCCCCAAAAACCTCCGGCGTCCCGGCAACTTGCCGCCATGGCATTCGCCTCGGTGATTGCCGCAACGCCAGGAGCGCAAGCCCAGGCGATCCCGCTGAACTGCGATCGGACTTTCACCACCGATTCGGACTTCAACGAAGGGACCCTGACCAACGTCAACCATGACAATCCGGACCAGCTCCAGTTGAACGATATCTTCCAATCGAGCCCCTACATCTGGGTTGCCAATTCAGCCCGGGGCACCGTCGCCCGGATCGACACCGATACCGGAGTGGTCTTGGGCGAATACCGCTCGGCCCCGCAAGGACGGGGTAGCGACCCGTCCAGAACCACCGTCGATCTCGATGGCAACGTCTGGGTCGGCAACCGGGCGGAAACCGGCGGTATCGGCGGAGTGGCGCATGGTTCCGTGGTGAAGATCGGATTCGTCATCGGCGGCACCCGCGGCGACAAGAATCCGGATGGGAGTCTCACCCCCAATCCCGCCGGCGAATACCTCCAACCCCCGTTCCTTGCCAGCACCGCGGTGGACCGCGACGGGGACGGCCTGATCCGCACTTCCGGCGGACTCGGGCAGATCCTCGAATGGACCGACGTCACCGATGGACTCGGCAGTACCGATGGCAATCCAGCGCTGGTGCAAGACGCGGCGGACGAGTGCCTCCTCGTCTTCCAGCGCCTGCCCGACGCGGAGAACATCCGCCACGTCTCGGTGGATGCCGGCAACAACGTGTGGGTGGGCGGCTATCCCTTCACCCAACGGAGCTTCCATCGCCTGCAGGGATCGAACGGCCAGATTCTGGCGTCGTTCGACGCCCGCGGGTTCGGTGCCGGCGGCTATGGCGGATTGATCGACGGCAATGGCGTGCTCTGGTCGGCCAGTCTCAGCCAGAACACGCTGCTCCGCTATGATCCCGCCACCGCGACCGGAACCGCCATTCCGATCAGCAATTCCTATGGCACGGCGATCGACACCAACGGTTACATTTGGAACACGATGTTTGCCGCCAATTCGATCATGAAGATCGCGCCCGACGGCACGATCCAGCCCGGCTTTCCGAAGACAACCGGCGGCGCGACCGGCGACCGGGGGGTCGCGGTGACCCCGCTGGACAACCACGTCTGGGTTGCCAACAGCGGCGGCAGCGACGTCTCGCGCCTCGACAACAACGGCAACGTCCTCCAGGTGATTCCGGTGGGTGCGGCCCCGACCGGCGTCGCGGTCGATTCCAACGGCAAGGTCTGGGTGACCAACCTGGGATCCAACAACACGATGCGAATCGATCCGAATGCCGGTGGTCCGGGCGTGGCCGCGGTCGACCTGACGGTCTCCCTCGGCGCGGGCGCCGGCCCCTACAACTACAGCGACATGACCGGCTCCCAGCTCCTGAACACGATCCAGCAAGGAACCTGGAGCGTGGTGCATGACAGCCTGAGCCTCGGGACCGAGTGGGGAACCCTCGCCTGGAACAGCCTTGAACCGGACGGCACCAGCCTGAAGGTGGAAGTGCGGTCCGCCGACACCATGGCGGCGCTTGGCGCCCTGCCCTTCCTTGTGGTGGGGAACGGCGTGGACTTCTGCGACCAGGGCCTTGCCGGCCAGTTCCTCGAAGTCCGGGTGACCATGGCCCGGGAACCGGGAGTGGACGCGAGCCCGGTGTTGTACGACCTGTCGCTCGCCTGCTGCAATCAACCGCCGGTGGCCGTTTGCGAGGACATCACGGTGCCTACCGATCCCGGTGAATGCGTGGCGACGGTCGATCCCCTCCAGGTCGCGGGCGGCTCGTACGATCCCGATGGTGACGAGGTCACCCTCGAGTTGATTCCGGCCGGCCCCTACCCTCTGGGTGAAACCATGGTCCAAGTGGTGGTGACCGATCCCCAGGGATTGACCGCGGTTTGCGACGCCATCATCACGGTGGTGGACGTGGAACCGCCGCGGGTTGCCTGCATCCAAGGAATGAATCCTTCCGGCAAGAACGTCCCCAGGGCGGGCCGGAACCCGCGGGCCGGTCAGAATCCCGATGGCTTCTACCTGCTCGAGGCGGCGGACAACTGCTTTGATCTGGAGATCTATCTCGTCGATTCCGTGAGCGGATTCGTGGCGGGTCCTTATCAAAGCGGCGACCAGGTGAAAATCACCCAGGCTCCCGGCGTGAAGCCGACGGCCAAGCCGGGTGCCGGCGCGATCGTCGCCCACCTGCTGTTCAAGGGGGATCCGGACGCGGTAGCGGTCGATGCCGCCGGGAACACCGCGACCACGAGCTGCCTGGTTCCCCCACCCCCGAAGTAGCTCCGACGGAATTCGCTTGAAGCAATTGACCGCGAGGAGGGGCCCGACGGCCTCTCCTCGCGCGTTTCGAAGGATCCCATGCCCGGTGCGAGGCACCGCGGCGTCATGAACTCCGGCGGCCGGACGCCGCGCGACGTCAGATCTGGAAGTCCGAATTCCCGGAATCGAGGTGCAGGCCGCATTCGTATTTCTCGCCGTTGAAGCGGGTCGCTTCCGCGTCGAGCCCGTCGATCGCCGGCCGGGTGCTATGCCAGTCGCCCATCGTGACGAAGCCTTGCTCGGCCAGCGGATGGGCGGGCAAGCCGTGATCGTGCATGTAGGCGGAAATCTGCGCGTCCGGCCAATCGAGGATCGGATAGACCTTCAATGTCCTCTTCTGCTGTTCGGCGAATGGCCGCTCGGTGCGGGTGCTGGAGTGGCTGCGGCGGACCCCGCTGATCCAGACGTCGGCGCCGAGTTCCCGCAGCGCGCGGTCCATCGGCTCGATCTTGGTGAAGACGCCATACTGGTCCATGCCCTCCCTGCCCTGCTCCCAGAGCTTGCCGTAGAGCGCTTCCATCCGCGCGGCGGAATGCGTCGGCTGATAGATCCGCAGGTCGGTGCCGAAGCGCCGGGTCAGCTCGTCGGCGTAGCGGTAGGTCTCCGCGAAATGGTAGCCGGTGTCGATGAACACCACCGGGATCCCCGGCGCGTGGTCGGCGATCAGCTTGAGCATCACCGCCGCTTGCAAGCCGAAGCTCGTCGACGCGACCAAACGGCTGCCGTAGCGGACGTGCAGCAGTTCCAGACGCTCGCCGGCCTTGAGGCGGGCGAGGCCGGCGGAGAGTTGTTCAGCCTCCGTGATGGGTAGAGTGTCGGTCATGGGGCGGATCGGTCTTATAGGTCGTATAGGACCTATTTCAGTTTTTCAGCGCCTCTTCCTTGATGTTCTTGTGGAAGTCCTTGCCCTGCACCGTCGCGGCGACATACCCGGCGCGGATCACGAAATCCCCGAAGCGCTCTCCCTCGTTCCGCTCCGTCGCGTAGCGCTGGAAGATCGGCGCCAGCAGCCCGCGGATCTCGTCGGCGTGGATGTCCTCACGGTACAGCTTGCTCAACCGCTGGCCGGCGTGGCCGCCGCCGAGGTAGAGGTTGTAGCGGTCCGGACCGCGGCCGACGAAGCCGATCTCCGAGATGAAGGGCCGGCCGCAACCGTTCGGGCAGCCGGTCATGCGGATGGTGATCGCGTCGTGGCGCAGGCCGGCGGCTTCGAGGTCTTCCTCGAGGTTGGTGATGACCACCGGCAGGTAGCGCTCGGCCTCGGCCAAGGCCAAACCGCAGGTCGGCAGGGCGACACAGGCGATCGACGACAGCCGCAGCGCGCTCCGCTCGTGGCTGTCGGCCATGCCGTATTTCTCCAGCAGCGCCTCGACCTCCGAGCGTTTCTTCACCGAGATGTTGGCGATCACCAGGTTCTGGTTCGCGGTCAGGCGGAAGTCGCCGTCGTGGATTCTCGCGATCTCCAGCAAGCCGGTCCGCATCGGGTAAGTCGCCGTGTCGAGCACGCGGCCGCCTTCGACGAAGAGCGTGTAGTGGAAGTTGCCGTTCTCGTCCTCGACCCAGCCGAAACGGTCGCCGTTGTCGGTGAACTCGTACGAACGCACCGGGCCGAGCTCGTAGCCGAGATACTCGTTGAGCTTGGCGAGGATCCACTCCGGGCCGTGGTCGTCGACGGTGTATTTGAAGCGCGAGTGCTTGCGGTCCGTGCGGTCGCCGAAGTCGCGTTGCACCAGCACCACCTTCTCGGCGACATCGACCACCTGCTCCGGCGTGCAGAAACCGATGACATCGGCCAAGCGCGGATAGGTCGCCTCGTTGCCGTGGGTCGAACCCATCCCGCCGCCGACGGCGACGTTGTAGCCGGTGAGCTTGCCGTCCTCGACGATCGCGATGAACGACAGGCAGTTGGCGAAGATGTCGACGTCGTTGCTCGGCGGCACCGCGATGGTGATCTTGAATTTCCGCGGCAGATAGGTCTTGCCGTAGATCGGCTCCTGCTCCTCCTCGGTCGACTCGACCTTCTCGCCGTCCAGCCAGATCTCGTGGTAGGCGCGGGTGGCCGGCGTGAGGTGGGTGGAAATGTCCTGCGCCGCCTTCAGCACCTCGGCGTGGACCGAGGAGAGATAGGGGTTGGGATTGCACATCACGTTGCGGTTCACGTCGCCGCAGGCCGCGACGGTGTCCATCGCCGCCTGGTTGATCTCGGCGATGGTCCGCTTGAGGTTGCTCTTGATGATCCCGTGGAACTGGAAGGCCTGGCGGGTGGTCAGCTTGATCGTGCCGTTGGCGAACTGCGTCGCCAGCCGATCGGTCTCGATCCACTGCCGCGGCGTCGCCACGCCGCCCGGCACGCGGATCCGGATCATGAAGGAGTAGGCCTTCTCGAGCCGGTGCTTGCGGCGGTCGTTGCGCAGGTCGCGGTCGTCCTGCTGGTAGGTGCCGTGGAACTTCAGCAGCTGCTGGTCGTCCTCGCACATCGCACCCGTCGAAAGGTCGGCCAGACCTTCCTCGATCGTCCCGCGCAGGTAGTTCGAGCGGGTCTTGATGCCTTCGTTGGCGGAGAGTTTCTTTTCGCTCATGGGATGAAGAAAGTTAGAGGGGAAGTGATCAGTGATCAGTGATCAGTGCCAAGTGATCAGTGGTTTGAATTTCACTGCTCACTGATCACTGATCACTCGGCACTTCAGTAAACGTCGCGTTGGTAGCGCTTGGATTTCTTGAGATCTTCGACATAGGCCTCCGCGACTTCGCGGGCGAGGCCGCCCTGGCTTTCGACGACGGTGATCAGGGCCTCGTGGACGTCGTGGGCCATCCGCGAGGCATCGCCGCAGACGTAGAAATGCGCGCCGTCCTGGAGCCACGCGTACAGCTCCTTCGCGCGTTCGATCATCCGGTGCTGGACGTAGACCTTTTCCGGCTGGTCGCGGGAGAAGGCGACGTCGAGCTTGGTCAGGTTGCCGTCCTTGAGGTGCTCCTGCCACTCGGTCTGATAGAGGAAATCGTAGGTGTAGCGCTGGTCGCCGAAGAACAGCCAGTTCTTGCCGGGATTGCCGAGCGCCGCGCGGTGCTCGACGAAGGCGCGGAACGGCGCGACGCCGGTGCCCGGCCCGACCATGATGACCGGCGTTTCGGACGAGGCCGGCAGGCGGAAGTTTTTGTTGGCGTGGGTGTAAACCGGCACCGCCCCACCCTTTTCCACGAGGTCGGAGAGATAGGTGGAAGCCACGCCTTTCCGCGCCTGGCCGTGGGCCCGGTAGCGGACGGAGGCCACGGTCAGGTGGACTTCGCCGGGATGGGCGAGCGGGCTGGAAGCGATCGAGTAAAGCCGCGGCGGCAGCTTGCGGAAGATCGCGGCGAGGTCGGCGGCAGCCAGGCCGTCCGGCGCGAAGTCGGCGATCGCGTCGACGATCCAGCGGCCCCACTGGTAATCCTTGAGCTGGTCCTTCGCGTCGTCAGCCAGCAGGGCGGCGAGCTTGTCGGATCCTGAGAAGCCTTGGAGCTTGGTCAGCACCGCGCGGGACAGCGCCGTGACGTCGAAGTCCTCGCGCAGGGCATCGGCCAGCACTTTGGCGCCGACGCCTTTCACCTCGACGCTCTCGCTGCCGGAGAGCTTCGACACCTTGAGGATGCCCTCGACAATGTCCGGCGCGTTGACCGGAATCACCGCCAGCGCGTCACCGACCTCGTAGCTCAGGCCGGAACCTTCGAGCGAAAGCTCGTAGTGCCAGGTCTCCTTGGTGGTGCCCTTGCCGTTGAGCAGGACCTTCTCGAGCAACTCCGACGGGAACGGATTCTTCTTGCCGAACTCCGTCGCGACCGGCGCGGCGGCGGCGACTTCAACCGTCGCGGCGGCCGCCGAGGGGCCGAAAGCCTTCAGCGCGGCCTCGAGCCAAGCGGCGTGCGGCTCGTCAAATTCGACGTCGCAGTCCTGGCGCGCCAGGATCCGGGTGCCGCCGAGGCTCTCGAGGCGGGCGTCGATGTCCTTGCCGGTCTGGCAGAATTTCTCATAGGCCGTGTCGCCCAGCGCGCAGACCGAAAAGCGGACCTTTTTCAGATTCGGCGCGGCACCGTTCATGAACTCCTTGTAGAAGGTGGTCGCGGTTTCCGGCGGCTCGCCGTCGCCCCAGGTGCTGACGATCACCAGCAGGTTCTCGAATTTCGCGAGATCCGCCGGAGCGAGGTCGGACAGGTTCTTCACCGCCGTCTGGAAGCCTTTCTTCTTGGCCACCTTGGCGGACAGGTCGGCCAGCTTTTCGGCGTTTCCCGACTCGGTGCCGTAGAGCACGGTCAGCTTGGTCGAGCCCGCGGCCACCACGGGTGCCGGGGCCGGAACGGCGGTGGCGGAGAGAAAGCCAGCAAGCCAGAAGCGCTGGGACGCATCGAGGCCGGCCAGCGCGAGATCGACCGCGCGGCGTTGATCGGGAGAGAAGGGAGCGTGCTCGGGAAGCATTACCTTAGTTTGTTGCTCAGGTTCGTAACGTTTCGCCCCCAGCATTCTTCGATTCCCCCCGGCGCGCAAGGCAAATTCCGCGTCATCCCGCCGGGAATCGTCAAGCCATGGCCGCCTTTCCCCGCCGATGATGCTGCGATTCGCCATTCCCGCGCGACCGGCCGGCTGCTTGACTCGCGCCCATGAACCACCCCGCGCCCGCCCTCCCCGCCCCACTCGCCGTTTCCCGGATGCAGCAGCTCATGACGCCGTCCCCGGTGCCGTCGATCTCGACCGAACTGCTGGTGACCGCCGACGGCGAACTGAACCGCGAGCTGCACGCCTTCCTCTTCGACCCGCCGTCCGATCCCGCCCTGCTCCAGGGCAAGCGCGTCGCGATCTGCTGCACCAACGGGGTCGAGGAAGTGGAGATCCTCGGCGCCCAGCGCTGGCTGACCGAGCACGGCGCGACAGTGCACGTGGTCTCCCCGCGCATCGGGGAATTCCACCCCACGCTGGGCCTGCGCTTTCCACCGATCGCCGCGACCCACGTGCTGGCGATCCGGTTGATGGAAAACGCCGGCTGGATCGCGATCGACCGCTATTCCGACGAAGTCCGGGCCGCCGACTACGATGCGGTGATCCTGCCGGGCGGTTGCTGGAATCCGGACGCGCTGCGGATGGACGAACCGACCCGCGCCTTCGTCCGCGACCTGCATGCGGCGGGCAAGCCGACCTGCGCGATCTGCCACGGCCAGTGGGTCATGGTCAGCGCCGGCATCCTCAAGGGCCGGCGGGCCACCGCGGTCTGGAACATCCACGTCGATCTGGAGAACGCCGGGGCCATCGTCTCCGACGAACCCTGCGTGGTCGACGGCAACCTGATCACCGCGCGCTTTCCCTACGACCTGCCGCGGATGGTCCACGCGCTGGTGAGGCAATTGCGGGACGGGAGCTGAAAGCACCGGTCGCTGAGGGACGGCGGCCTTCCCGCGAACTCGCGGCGGAAGTCGATCCCGGCGTGCTTGCCGCCGCGGACCAAGCGGCGGCAATCCCCTCTCGCGATGGCGATTCGATACCAGTCGGTGCCGGCAAAATACCACCGATCCGCGTTATTCGCGATCCGCGCCGAAACTTCCCCGCGACGCCCTTGTTGTCCTGATGCGGGGCGCACTTCACGACCCGGAATGGCGCGCTTCCCGCCGAGCCGCGACCGCTGGCCCGACGCCCCCTTCAACCCAACCCGTCCCGATGAAACCATCCCGCCCCTTCCTTGTCGCCGCCATCGCCGGTCTCCTCGCCACGCTCGCGGACGCCGCCGAGATCGCCGGCCCGTGGCACGCCGAGTTCGAAAGCCCGCGCGGCCGGCAGCAGATCCAGTTCGAGTTCAAGGCCGACGGCGACAAGCTGGGCGGCAAGACGATCTCGCGCTTCGGCGGCGGCTCGCGGGAGTCGGAAATCCAGGACGGCAAGATCGAGGGCGACACCCTGAGCTTCGTCCAGGTGATGAATTTCCAAGGCAACGAGATGCGCGTCGCCTACACCGGCAAGATCGATGGCGACGGCATCGCCTTCACCCGCAAGGTGGGTGACTTCGGGAGCTCCGACTTCAAGGCCGCCCGCGGTCCGCTGCCCGCCGAACCCGCCGAACCCGCGATCCGGCCGCGGCCGGGTCAGGCGGCGGAAATCGGGCCCGACGACAAACCGGCCTACCAGCCCCCGCCCGCGGGCTTCAATGCGAAGCGCGACGACATCTCCCGCGGCAAGCTGGAGACGATCGAATACGACTCCAAGACTGTCGGCACCACGCGCAAGATGCAGGTTTACACGCCGCCCGGTTATACCAAGGAGAAGAAGTATCCCGTGCTCTATATCTTGCACGGGATCGGCGGCGACGAGACCGAGTGGCAGCGCTTCGCCAAGGTGGACGCCCTGCTCGACAACCTGATCGCCGACAAGAAGGTCGAGCCGATGATCGTGGTGATGCCGAACGGCCGCGCGCAGAAAGACGACCGGGCGAGCGCCGGGATGGGCGCCGCGCCCGCCTTCGCGGTGTTCGAGCGCGACCTGCTCGACGACGTGATCCCGGCGATCGAGTCCCGCTACGGCACCCGCACGGACCCCGGGGGCCGCGCGCTGGCGGGCCTCTCGATGGGCGGCGGCCAGACCTTGAACTTCGGACTCGGCCACCTGGACCGCTTCGCCTGGGTCGGTGCCTTCTCATCGGCCCCGAACACCAAGCCGCCGGCGGAACTGGTCCCCGATCCGGCCGCGGCGAAGGAGAAACTCAAGCTGCTGATGATCACCTGCGGCAGCAAGGACGGGCTGTTCCGCATCAGCAAAGGCGTCCGGAATCACCTCAAGGAGAAGGACGTGCCGCATGTCTGGCACGTCGACGACCACGGCCACGACCCGGCCCACTGGGCGAGCGCCCTGTATAACTTCACGCTGAAGATCTTCCGCTGACTCCTTCCGCCCGTTAGACAAATCGCTCCATCTTCTTTCCCTCATCACCATGCCCGCCAGCCCGCGCCCATTTCTGCTCTGCCTGACCACGGCGGCCGCCCTGTTCCTTCCGGCCGCGGCGGAGGAGGCGACGCTCCGCAGCGTGTTCAAGGACGACTTCACCGTGGGGGTGGCGCTCAACGGCTGGACCCTTTCCGATCGAAACCCGAATGCCACCGGGCTCGCGGCCCGCCAGTTCAACTCGCTGACCGCGGAGAACGACATGAAGTGGCAGATGATCCACCCGCAGCCGGACCGCTATAACTTCACCGCCGCCGATGCCTACGTCGAGTTCGCGGAGAAGCACAAGATGGAGGTGATCGGCCACACCCTGGTTTGGCACAGCCAGACCCCGCGCTGGGTGTTCGAAGGGGCGGATGGCAAACCGGCCACCCGGGAAGAACTCCTCAAGCGGATGCGCGACCACATCCAGGCCGTGGCCGGCCGCTACAAGGGCAAGGTCAAGGGCTGGGACGTGGTCAACGAGGCGCTTTCCGACGGCGGACGCGAGATCCTGCGCGACTCGCCGTGGCGGAAGATCATTGGCGACGACTTCATCGACCACGCCTTCCGCTATGCCCGCGAGGCCGACCCCGAGGCACAACTCTACTACAACGACTACGGGCTCGAGGACCCGCGCAAGCGGGCGAACTGCGTGAAGCTCGTCAAGGGCATGCTGGAACGCAAGGTGCCGGTCGACGGCATCGGCACCCAGTCGCATTTCCACCTCGTCCAGCCGTCGCTGGAGGACATCGAAAAGACGATCGCAGACTTCGCCGCCCTCGGCCTCAAGGTCGTCGTCACCGAACTCGACGTGGACGTGCTGCCCGGCCGCGGCCCCTCCGGCAACGCCGACATCGGCCGCCGCGAGCAGGGCGACTCGACCACCAACCCCTACACCGCCGGATTTCCTCCCGACATGCAGGAAAAGCTGGCCAAACGCTACGCCGACATCTTCGGCATCTACCTCAAGCACCGGAAATCGGTCGACCGCGTGACCTTCTGGGGCCTCGGCGACGGACACACCTGGCTCAACGGCTTCCCGATCCGCGGCCGCACGAATCACCCGCTGCTGTTCGACCGCGAGCTCAAGCCGAAGCCCGCCTTCGAGGCGGTGATCCGCAAGGGCCGGGAGCCGCGCTCACCTTGATCCACGAGTCACGGCTCCGTGGCGGCCAGCCCCGCCTCTAACAGCGCGGTGATGCGCCCGGTGTCATACACGCAGCCGCCCCAGCTCCCGCCGCTCGCGTTTTGCAAGGCCGCCCACAGCCGCGTGTCGTCGGGCACCCGCGGGTCCGGCACCAGTCCCGGATGCACCGGCCGCGCCGCGAGTTCCTCCGGCGAAATGGAAACGACATCCACCGAGCCCTCCAGCGCCCGGGTGTCGATCCGCAGCCGGACGAGGTCGCCATCGCGCAGTCGCCCGATCGGCCCGCCCGCCCGGGCTTCCGGACTGACATGCCCGACGCAGGCCCCGGTAGAGACTCCGGAAAAGCGCCCGTCGGTGATCAGCGCGATCCGCCGCCCGTCCTTCACGTGCTTGAGGGCGGAGGTCACCTGATAGGTCTCCGGCATCCCGCAGCCGGGGCCGATCCCCGCCAGCACCATCACGTCGCCCGCCTTGACGGAGCCCTCCTTGATCGCCGCGATCGCCTGGTCCTCGCCGGTGAACACCCGCGCCGGCCCCTCGTGCAGGAAGACTCCGTTGCCGTCGATCAGGCCGGGGTCGATCGCCGTGCTTTTCACCAGCGCCCCCTCCGGCGCCAGGTTGCCGCGGAGAAAAGTCACCGTGCTCGTGAGGCCGCGCTCGCGGGCCGCTTCCAGCGACATGATGACCTCGCCCGGATCGATGCCATCAAGGGCCCGCAGCTTTTCCCGCAACCGGGTCCGCCGCGCGCTGCCTTCCCACCATTCCAGATTCCCGCCGAGCGTGCGGCCGCTCACGGTGCGCGCCTCCAGCCGCAGCAGGCCGAGATCGCGCAGATGCAGCATCGCCTCCGGCACCCCGCCCGCCAGATAGACCTGCACGGTGGCGAAGTGGCGCGGGCCGTTCGGCAGCGAATCGACCAGCCGCGGCACCGACCGGTTGATCCGCGCCCAATCGTCGACGGTCGGCCGCGGCAGCCCGGCGGCGTGGGCGATCGCCGGGATGTGGAGCACCAGATTGGTCGAGCCGCCGAAGGCCGCGTGGCAGACCATCGCGTTGTGGAGGGAATCTTCGGTGAGCAGGTCGCGCGTCGTCGTGCCCGCGGCATCGAGCGCCATCAGGGCGCGCGCGGAGCGGCGGGCGATGTCCCGCCAGATCGCCGAGCCGGAAGGCGACAGCGCGGCGTGGGGCAGCGCGAGCCCGAGCGCTTCGGCGACCACCTGGCTGGTGGCGGCCGTTCCCATGAACTGGCAGCCGCCGCCCGGCGAACCGCAGGCCCGGCAGCCCATCTCCGCGGCGTGCTCCAGCGGGATCTCGCCGCGGGCGAAGCGCGCCGCCAGGGTCTGCACCTTCGCGGTGTCCTCGGCCTCCTCCGCCAGCAAGGTGACCCCGCCGGGCACCAGCACCGTGGGCAGGTCCGGACTGCCGGCCAGCGCCATCAGCATCGCCGGCAATCCTTTGTCACAGGTCGCCACGCCGAGCACCCCGCGGCGCGTCGGCAGCGAGCGGATCAGCCGCCGCAGGACCATCGCCGCATCGTTGCGGAAGGGCAGGCTGTCGAGCATCCCGGCGGTCCCGTTGGTGCGCCCGTCGCAGGGGTCGCTGACGTAGCCGGCGAAGGGAATCGCCCGCGCCGCGGTGAATTCGCGCGCCGCTTCCTCCATCAGCAGGCCGACCTCCCAGTGCCCCGTGTGATAGCCCAGCGCGACCGGCGTCCCGTCCGCCGCGCGGATGCCGCCCTGGGTGCTCAGGATCAAAAACTGCTTCCCCAGCATCGCCGCCGGCGACCAACCCATGCCTGCATTCTGCGTCCAGCCGAACAACTCGCCGCTCGACATCCCGCGCAGCCGCTCCGCGTCCAGCGGCAAGCTCCCGCCCGGCCCCGGCGCGGTCGTCCGCAGGGTGAAAATCGCGTCGTCGCCGGAGTCCAGGATCGGGTCGTTCATGATCGCCACCGGCTCAAGCCACCGTGTTCTCCAGCGTGCCGATCGGCTCGATCGTGATGCGGATCCGGTCGCCGGAGCGCAGGGTGAAATCGTCCGGCGGCACCACGCCGGTCCCGGTCATCAGGAAAGCGCCGCAGGGAAACGACTGGTCGCGGAACAAGTAGCCGGCCAGCTCCGGAAAGGTCCGCTTGATCTGGTCGATCCCGGTGGCCCCGCTGAACACGGATTCCCCGTCGCGCTCGATCGCGATCGCGATGGCCGTGGCGGGATCCAGCGGCTCGTCGGTGACCAGCAGGCAGGGCCCGAGTCCCGTCGAACCGTCGTACACCTTCGCCTGTGGCAGATAGAGCGGATTCTCGCCCTCGATGTCGCGCGAGCTCATGTCGTTGCCGATCGTGTATCCGAAAATCCGGCCGTCGCGATGGATCGCCAGCGTCAGTTCGGGTTCCGGCACGTTCCACTTCGAGTCGCCGCGGATCCGCACCGCCGCTCCCGGGCCGGCCACCCGGTGCGGAGTCCCCTTGAAAAAAAGCTCCGGCCGTTCGGCGTGATAGACCTTGTCGTAGAAGCTCCCGCCGCCGGCAACCTTCGACTCCTCCATCCGCGCGGTGCGGCTGCGGAAATAGGTCACCCCCGCCGCCCAGATCTCCTGATGACCGACCGGTGCCGCGGGCTGGTCCGGCAGCGCGGCCGGACGACCGCTCTCCCAAGCCCGCCGCGCCAGATCCGACGGATCCGCGGCGGTGAAGAGATCGTCGATACCCAGCTCCCCGGCAGGACGCCGCGCCGTGCCGGCGGACTCGAGCACCAGACCCTCGGAATCGCAAAAGACGCGGATCATACGTCTGCTGAAGCACCACCATCCGCAGCCGCTTGTCCAGCCGCGCCTGTGACACGCTGCCGGAACCGGAGCTGTTCTTCAAAACCCGTCGAACTTCCACGGCCGCCGGCTCAGGAGCCGCCCCCCCCTGCCCGCCGCCCCGGACTCAACAAGCCGCCATCCGCGCTTGCCCCGGGGCGCGCTCCCTGCCTAAAACCGCCCGTCTTTTCGGCCGCGGCAAACCCCGCGCCCCCGGAATCCGACAACCCGGAGGGGTGGCAGAGTGGTCTATCGCGTCGGTCTTGAAAACCTAAAAACGGCCTTTTCGTGGGTTTGCAAAGCGTGGTAAGGCGTTCACGGAAAGCGACTTGAGAATGATGCATAAAGGGTGCATCAGACCGAAAATCCCCAAAAGCGGTATAATTTTTGGTATCACCCGCAACCCCTCCATGGCATCGGTCCTAGGACCGCGTGAGTTCTGTTAGAAACCCGATTCGGCGGTATCACCTGGTATCACCCTCCTTGGCTGCGGGCGCAAAAAACCCCGGCTCCCATCGGAAGCCGGGGCGGCGGGTGATTGATCTGGCTTCCGCCGGGCCGGGAGTCTAACGGTTTTCCGATGAAGGAAACTCCCTCGAATGAAAACCTGCCATCCGCCGACGCTCCGATTCCCGGCAAGGTCCGGCTACGGACGGGAGGTGTCCCGGCAAATGCGCGACCGGCGACTTACGCGCCACCTGTCGCAATGGGTAGCCAGAAGCCAAACAACACGGCGATCAAGGCGGGATGGGTCTGCCTCCTCCTCGGATTCATCATGGCCTGCATCCCCGGCTTCGGGATGCTGATGTGGTTCCTCTGGTTCGCGCCGATGGGGATTGCTCTCTTGATGGGGTTGATCGGTATGGCAACCGGCCGCGTGATGGGTGGGATCGTCCTCTGCTTGGCGAGCGTCACCTTGGCCCCGGTCGCGTATTTCGTCGTGCCGCTGCTTTCAGCGGCGATCGCCAGCCCGCATTCGGAAAAGCAGGAACCCGAATCGCCGTTATCCGCTCCCTCAGAGGTCAAACTTCCGCCCGACGAATCGAAGCCTCAGGACCAAACTCCCTCGCCACCTGTGGAGGTAAAAACTAGCGAGAGCTGGGTCTGGACCGATTTGGAAGGTCGCGAAATGCGAGCCAAGCTCCTAGATGTGAAGCGGGACGATGCCCGAAAGATTGTGGCCCGATTTGAAAAGGCTGACGGGAAAATCTACACCCTCCCCGTGGACCGATTGTCCCCTGACGATAGGGAGCGTGCCCTCGAAAAGTTAGGCAAGGATTGACTGACCGGCCC
>CAMCYK010000063.1 GCA_945883695.1 Akkermansia muciniphila
GATGCTCACCGGTGCTCCAACCATCCGCGACGTGATCCTCTTCCCGCTGCTAAAGCGGAAGGAGTAGCGAGACGTAAGCGGTCTACTTCCCAGGCTTTTCTTTCGTCATCCTCAACGGCATGAACCTCTTCGACCCGCGCCAGCCCTTCTGGAGAGAAAGCCGCCGGACATCAAGGCTCCTCCACCCGCAGCCCGGAGAACCTCCCGAAATCGCGGTCCAGCGTGACCCAGGTGCAGGCATGCTCGATCGCCAAGGCGGCGAACCACGCGTCCGGCACCAGGTTCGCCTTCGCTCCCGTATCCCGGCATAGTCGCGTGAAGATCGACCAGTGCCGATGGCCCGGCTGAATGAGCGCCGCCGCGGGTGCGGACAGCAGCCGGTCGCAGAACGCGATCGCCGCTTCGACCGGATCGGGAACCGGCATCGCCCTCGGGTTCGTCACCACCCGGATCACACCCGACAGGGCGACCGAACTCAATGCCAGCGCTTCGCCGTTTCGTATCACCTCCAGCAGCCAACCGCGGCAGCGCGCGTGCTCCGGCAGCTCGGGCCGGAAAGCCTGGATCAGGACGTTAACGTCGGGGCAAACCATGGCGCGTCAGATCCTCTTCATCCATCAGATCGAGCAAAGCGGAGTGCTTGGAGAAATCCACTCCCGGCATGACGCCCCCGCCCGCGCTTGATACCGGCAGATCAAACCCCTTGCCGCGATTCTTCGCCGCTACCGGCCGGATGACCCGGCGCAAGCCCTCTTCGATCAAAGACCGCACGCTCCGCCGCTCCCGCACCGCGACGGCTTTCACTTCCGCCAGCAGGTCGTCGTCGATGTCCACCGTGGTCCTCATGCATAAATATGTATCAGGAAACCCGAACTTCGTCAAGAAAGCACGCCCCCTCACCCCTTCTTGAACTTCAGCACGTAGTTCTCCTTTACCCCCTCGATCTTCACTTCCTCCACCAGCGTCAGCCCGGAGTCCTCGATCTCCTTGCGGAAGACCTCCTTGCCGGCGCGGACGTGGCCCATGATCCAGTCGCTGGAGACGCCCTTGATCCGCTCGAAATCGACCACCGTCAGGATCGCGCCCGGCTTCATCGCCTTGACCAGCGAGGCCATGGTCGACTTGGGATACTCGAAGTGGTGGTAGACGTCGCAGATGAAGGCGCGGTCGATCGATTCCGGCGGCAGCGACACCGAATCCTGCGGGCACAGCACGCTGGTGATGTTCGCCTGAGCTTCCTGCTTCGCCCGCGCCTGGATGTGCTCGAGGAACCTGCCGTTGATCTCCACCGCGTAGACCCAGCCCTTGTCCCCGACCGCTTCCGCGAACATCCGGGTGTAAAGCCCGGTCCCGGCCCCGATGTCGGCGACGCTCATGCCCGGCTTGACGTCGCAGGCGGCGAGGATCTCCTTGCGCCGCTCGAACACCTCGCGGCTCTCGACCTCGAACTTCTGCAGCCACTCGTCGACCTTCAGATCCGGATCGAGGAAGTTCTCGTTGATGCCCGGCTTCACACTCGTCTCGGGAGCGGGCGATTCCTTGGCGACGACGAGCAGGGCAAGGGCGGACAGCAGGAGCAGCGGCAGTTTCATGACACGCCATTCAACCCGACCGGGCCTTCCGGGTGAAGCTCAAAGGTGATGGGAATCGGCGTGACTTCAGCGCGGCGACATGGAGGCTCGCAACGATGGACCTCGCCTCCCACCGCGCCTTGTTCATGACTTTCGCCCGCGGCGGGAAGACGCTGCTCGGCATCCATCTGCTCTTCTCCATCGCCGCCGGCACCCTCGCCGCTCCGCTCGCCGCGGCGACCCTCCAGGGCGCGGTGCTGCGGATCTCGCTGCGCTTCATCGTCCGGCTGGCCTTGTGGAGCCTGCCCGCCGCGGGACTGTTAGGGGCAATCTATCTCGGGCTGCCCGGCGAGCACGACATCAACTTCTACCTCGCCGAGAATCCGCCGGCGTTCCGTTGGGCCGTCGGGCTGGCCGCGCTGGTACTGACCGGCCATCTCATCGTCGTCGCCCGCGTCGCCACCGGCTGGGTCCACGCCCTGCCGCTCGCGATCTTCCGCGGCGAGTCTCCAAACACCGCGCTGCGGCTCAGCCGCGAGGCCCCGACCGGCCAGCGCAAAACCGTCTTCTACGGACTGATCACCGATGACCCGGCCATGGCCCGCCGGGTCCTCGCCGAGCGCGCCGCTGCCAGCTTCGGCGAAAAGCTGCTGCTCGACCTCGCCGGCATCCTCGGCAGGAAACCGCCGACGCCGGAGCAGTAGTAGCACAACTTTGCAAGTTGTGTGCGGGGTGCGGCCCGCCTCGTAAATCGGAGCCGCAACCTCCCTTCACGCCACCCCCGTGAGCAACTTGCAAAGTTGCTCCACATCCCCGGCTTCGGCACCGTCACCGACCCATTCCCCCGTCTCGACAGCCACCCGTCCCCGCGCTTTCATAGGGCCCGAAATGGACGACTACGACAAGCACCGCGCCGAATTGGAAACCGCGAACCTCCCGCTGCTGCATGGGTTCCACCAGTATCTCATCGACCGCAGGACCGGCAAGCGAGCTTCTTGCGGCCATATCGACCGGCTCGCGTTCTTCGCCAACGTCTATCTTCTCGACTACCATGAAAAAACCCTCGCCGACGGCTACGACGAGGTTTCCGACTACCTGGGCCACTGGTTCATCCGCAAGGCGATGTGGTCGGACGTCGGCGCGCTCGACGAGAACATCGAGACCTTCCGGAAATTCTACGCCTACCTGCGTTCAGCCGGCCACATCGACGAAGCGCGCTTCAAGGAGCTGGTGGAAACCATTGAAAAGGGATCGCCGATGTGGCGGCGCCACGCCCGTCGCTACGATGATCCCGAGATCGACCTGGAAGACGTCTGGGACTATGGGGAGGACGAGGAATTACCGCCCGCTTCAAGCGGACTGCCGGTGACCGCGGCGGCCGTGCCAGGGGCTCCAAGCCACCTCGTGCTGATGCTCAGCGGACTGGCCGCCAAGCATTTCAAGATCGCCCTGCCCGGCTTGCCGAAAACCGATGACCTGGCCGCCGCCGGCCACTGGTCCGCGTGCTGGCGCTGCGACCTGCTCGGATCCGACACCGACTCTGGAACCTACTACTTCATTCTCACCAACGCCCGCACCCTCTATTCGCTCATCGTCCCCGTCACCGACCGCAAGATCGAGTCACTGGTCGCCTTTTTTGTTGAGATTCTCGATCACCAGTACCGGCTCGCGGGAATCACTCCACCGCCCTCGCCGGGTGCCACCTTCCGCCTGGTCAAGGGCCTGCCCCGCAGCCTGATCGGCAGCCAGAACGAGCTCATCCGCTGCGCCCTCCATCTCTTCAACCGGCCCGATCCCTCGCTCGACGGACTCTGTCACGCCCTCAACCGTACCCCGATGTTCGCCATTCCCGAGGTCATTCCCGCCGACGCTTTCGCCAAGGCGATCGCCTCCGACCCGCCGTTCCAAGCGAAGACCGGAACCAACATCCTCCCGTTTCCCGGACCTTCGCAAAACTGAGCGAAACGCTCAACCCGTCACGGCATAAAACGGGAATCATCCGGCTTGTGGATCGCCGGCGGGTCGCCGTCCCCGCCCTCCGCCCGTTCGACGACGAAGGTCATCCCCTCCTCGATCACCCGGACCTTGCTGCCCTTCTCGATCAGCCCGAAGCGGGAAATCGCGTCCTTCTTGTGATCGCCGACGAGGATGGTCCCGGTCGGGCGGAGGTCGGTGATCGCCACGGCGATCTCGCCGACCCACTCGGTTGAGGTCGGATCATCCTGCGAAGACCCGGAGGCCAGGGTCTCTTTCACGACCAGCGAGCGGAACAAGGGAATGGCCGGCAGGAAGCGCATGAAAAGATACATCAGGACGACCGCTCCCAGCAGGCCGAGGGACAGCGTCAGGCCGGGACCGAGCAGGAGGCTGCCGAGATTGGAGGTGACCTCGCCGTCCTCGGCGGCACGCTCGTAGTCGCCACGGTCGGCCATCGCGAACCACAGCGAGCCGATCACCATCAAGCCGCCGAGAACCCCCGCGACCATCCCGGGAAAGACGAAAATCTCCAGGATGATCAGCACCACCCCCAAGGCGAAGAGCGCCATCAATTCATAGCCCGCCAGGTTGCCCGCCACATTGTTGCCGAAGAAGAACAAGCCGAAGGCGGTGAGGGAAACGAAACCGAACAACCCGAAGCCGGGGGCCTTCAATTCGAGATACGCCGCGCCGATCCCGATCGCGATCAGCAGCGGCGAGAACGCGGCGAGCCACCAGGCGATCACCTCGAAGCCGGTTTTCTCCGGCCGGATGACCTCAGTTGCCGCCAGGCCTTCCGCCTTGAGCACTTCGTCCAGGCTGCTGGCGATTCCCGCGGCCAGCAGCGGCTTGCCATCGACCACGGTGACCGCCTCGCTGGCGGTTAGATTGAGCAAGCCGCCCTTGCGCACGGTGACCGGTCCGAACACCCGCTCGTTCTCCTCGTCCACGAACATCATCGCCCGCAACACATCCATGCGGTGGCCCTTCTTCTCGACCACCGCGCGCATCGACGCCTCGAAGGCGCTCTCCAATTTGGCGCGCATCACCTTCTCGATCGCCTGCCCCGTGCCGTTGATCAGCCCCGCGGAGCCGATCGTCGAATCCGGCGCCATGTAGATGCGGTCGGCGGAAAACGCGATCAGCGCGCCCGCGCTCAGCGCCTCCTTCTGCACCCACGCGATCAAGGGGATCTTCATCTTCGCGAAGTCATCGGTGATGATCTCGCGGGTATCGAAAGCCAGCCCGCCCGGGGTATCGAGTTCGAGCACCACCGCCTTCGCGCCCTCTTCCTCGGCCCGGACCAGCATCCGGTGCCAGAAGCGGAAAGCCTGCTTGTTGGTCAGGTCTTCCTGGCCGATTTGCATGACCACGACCCTGCCCAGCAAGCTCGTCTCGCCGGATTTCCCCATCACGCGGCGCTCCGGCGCATCGTCAGCGATGCCGGCAAGGGACGCGAGGATCAGGAAGAGCAGGGTGCGCAATAAGATCATGGCGGGGGCGGGGATCAGTTGAAGGGATCCTGGTGCGGCCGGAGCGCGACGGGCGGGCCGAGAATTTCGGTCAAAAGGATGGCGTTTTGGGCGGCGGAGGGCGAGCGCAGGAGCTTGTCGATCTCGCGGCGGTGACCGGTCCGGCTCGTTTTCCGGCCGGACTGGGATTTTTCGAAGGCATCGGCCAGCGCGGCCTGGCGCGGGGTTACCACCGGGACGGCCCGCCGCGCGGGCGGCGCGGCGGCAGGCCGGGGATTCAGGCGGATGGTTCCGGCAGGGAACGGCGGCGGGCTTTTGCGACCGGTTTGCGGCGGGCGCGGATCTAACAGTTCCCCCGTCTGGCGGCGCCAGACGACCTCGCGCATCGGATCTTCCGGGACCTGCTCCTGCTGCTTCTTTTCCTGCTCGGTGAGAAACCGGTTTTTGACCCAATTGACCAAGGACAACGCGATCAGCAAGAGCAGCGTCAGCGCTTCGTTCGGGATATCGAAGAGATCGGCAAGCGGGATCATTCAGTGGTCTCCGGTGGTGGGGTTGCGGGGCTCGTCGGCGGCGATCGACGAGCGCATGTCGGTGTCCGCCATGATGTTCCGGTAGCGGGTGTAATCCATCACCCCGAGGTTCCCGGCGCGGAAGGCCTCGGCGATCGCCTGCGGGATCAATGCCTCCGCCTCGACCAGTTTGGCGCGCATCTCCTGGGTGCGGGCGGACATCTCCTGCTCCACCGCGACCGCCGCGGCCCGCCGCATTTCCGCCTTCGCTTGGGCGACCCGCTTGTCGGCCTCCGCCTGCTCGGTCTGCAAGCGCGCGCCGACATTGTCCGCGACATCGACGTCGGCGATGTCGATCGAAAGAATCTCGAAGGCCGTCGAGGAATCGACGCCCTTGCTCAGGACCAGCTTGGAAATGTTATCCGGGTTCTCGAGCACCGCCTTGTAGGTCTCCGCCGAGCCGACCGAGGTCACGATGCCCTCGCCGACGCGGGCGATCACCGTTTCCTCGGTCGCGCCGCCGATGAACGAGTCCAAATTCGTGCGCACCGTGACCCGGGCGCGGACGTTGACGGCGATGCCGTCCCGGGCGACCGCCGTGATCTTGGTGATGCCGCCCTCGGGGTTCGGACATTCGATGACTTTGGGATTGATCGAGGTGCGCACCGCCTCCAGCACCGTCTTGGTGGTCCCTTTCACCGCGAGGTCGATCGCGCAGGCGCGGTCGAAATTCAGTTTGATCCCGGCCTTGTCCGCCGCCACCAGGGCGAGGACGACATTCTCGACATCCCCGCCGGACAGGTAGTGGACTTCCAATTGCTCGGAAGTCAGCGGCAAGCCGGCCTTCACCGCGGTGATCCGGGCATCGACAATGCGGCCGAAGGGAACCTTCCGCAGCATCATTCCGATCAGATTCCCCCACGAGACCGGGGCATCGGACAGCTTCGCCCGCAGCCAGGTCTTGAAAAACACCGCCATCACGACCATCACCACCCCGAGGACGGCGAGGACGACGAGCAGGATGACGAAACCGAAATCGATGGCGGCAAGGATATTCACGCCGCCATTGTAGCCGGGTCCGGCGGCGCCGCCAGTCCGGAAATGGAACATTGCAGCTACAGCCCGGGCTTCGGCGGCATCACCGGCTTTTCCCAGGCCTTGATCCCGGTGAGCCGGGTCTCCCGCTTGAACACCTTGTCACCCGCCGTGATGAAGAGCGTTTTCAGATCCGGCCCGCCGAAGCAGAGGTTCGATGGAAAGCGCGCGCCGGGCGGTGGCGGCAGGATCAGGTTCACCCGCCCCGGCTGGTCGCAAATCTGGACGCCCATCGCGGTGGCGACCAGCAGCCAGCCGTCGCGCGTCACTTTCAAGCCGTCGGCACGGCTGCGCGGGTCCGGATCGGCGGGCGGGAGATGGAGGTGATGATAGGGCTGGAGATTGGTGAGAGAGCCGTCCTTGGCCCGCGTCGCCGACCAGATGTAGCGGCCGCCGGGGTCGGCGATCTCGACGCGGGTCTGGTCCGGCGTGAGGGTGATGCCGTTGACGCCGTTGCAGCGGTCGGTGCCGAGGACTTTCTCCTGTCCGGGACGGACGATCCACACCGACTTCGTCGCCGGCTCGGTCGCGTAGATGGTGCCGTCGTGCGCGACCACCAGGTCGTTCGCCTTGAGCCCGCTGGCGTGGATTTTCTCCTGCCGGGTGGAAAGGTCCCACGAGACGATTTCGCCGCTGCCCGCCCGGCAACCGTAGAGCCGGCCGTCGGGCCCGAAGGCGAGGCCGTTGGTGCCGCGGGTGTCTTCCAGGAAGACCGACACGCTGCCGTCCGCCGCGACGCGGTGGATGGTGTTCTTCGGGATGTCGGTGAAGAAAATACCGCCATCCGGGCCGGGCACCGGACCCTCGGTGAAGCCGTGGCCCCCGCTGACCAACTGCCAGTCCTCCCCGGGGACCAGCATCTCTTTCGCACGGCTACGGCAGGCATCGTAGTGGGTCGCCACCGGTTTCGGGAAGTCCTTCCACAGCCAGCGCAGCGCTTGCGGCAGGATCGCGCCGCCGTGCTGGTGGGAGTGCTTGCCTTCGCCCCAGACGTGCTCCGTTTCGTAGCCGGAAAACGTCAGCGCCCGCTCCATCGTCTGGTTCTCCATCCACCAGTCGCCGCAGTAGATGTCGAGGTCGTTCGCGCCGTCCTGCAGGAAGATCCGCAGCGGCTTCGGCTCGGTCTTGCGCACCAGGGTCGCGAACTCGTCGCCGCCGCGCAGGCCGACGAAGGTGCCGATCATCGAATAGACCCGGCGGAAGGCGTCCGGCCGCTGCCACGCGGCGTTGAAGGCGGCGATCCCGCCCGACGAGGCGCCGCAGATCGCGCGGTGGTCGGGGTTGTCGCTGATCGCGTAGTCCTTCGCGACGACCGGGATCAGCTCGTCGACCAGAAAGCGCGCGTAGTCGCGACTAAAGGCGTCGTACTCGTAGCTCCGGTTGAAGCGCGGCTGGCTCCCGCCGTCCGGCGCGGGCACCACGCCGGGATCGACGAAGAGCCCGATGGTCACCGGCATCTCGCCTTTCGCGATCAGGTTGTCGAAAACGATCGGCACCTTGTTGGCGCCGCTTTCGTTCACGTAGCCGCCGCCGTCCTGGAAGACCATCAGGCAGGCCGGCTTGGCCGGGTCGTACTGGGCCGGCACGTGGAGCCAGTAGGCGCGCTCGGTGCCGGGGTAGATCTTGCTGTCCTTGAACTGGTGTTTCGTCGTCGTGCCCTTCGGCACGCCCTCCTGGCGCACCGACGCGGGATCGACCGGGTAGGGCCCCTCGGCGAAGAGCGGGGCGAACGGCAGGAGGACCAGCAGGGCGGTGAGTTTCATCGGCGGAAATCCTGTACGGTCCCGACTCCCGCGATCTTTCCCGATGACGAAGTTGGTTCGACAGGGGCCGCCCGGGAGATTATTAATTTTTCACGAAAAATGAAGATCTGGTCACGTTTTACCTTTCTGCCCCTGGGGTTGGCGCTCCTCGCGCCGTCCGACGCCCAGATTTCGCGGGCCTTTCCCGATGGCGTGCTGGTTCCGTCTTCCCAAACCAAGCCGGTGCGGCTCGCCGCGGCGGGCAACTCGGCGCTGCTGCTGCCCCGCTTCACCAACAACGCCGTGGTGCACGAGCGCGTGGCCGGCACCTGGTCGGCGGTGCAAACCCTGACGGGAACCTTCACCGCCGCGGCGATGAACAGCGGCGGCAACGGGTTCGCAATCGCCCGCCCGGGTCAGATCGACCTCTACTCGCGCAGCAGCCCGGGGAACTGGGTGCTCTCCGGCAGCGCCGTCCTGCCGACCCTGCAGACCGCCACCAAACTCGCCTTCGAGGGCGAACGGGTCGTCGCCCTGTTCGACACCCGCGGCGCCGGCACCGTGCCGGGCGGCCAACTCGTCCGCGTCTTCGACTAAAACGGCGTCGACTGGGAGATGGTCAAGGAGATCACCGTCGCCAATCCCGGGCCGCTCGTCCCGCTCGGCGAGGAGAGCGTGGTTTCGGACTTTTCCTACGATGCGGACCGTCTCGCGGTCGGCTCGCAGGCCGCCGCGCTGGTCCGCATTCACGATCGCAACCGAGGCGGTTCCGGCCAGTGGGGACGCCCCGCCAGATCATCGCCGCCGGCGCGGGCGTGGCCGCGCTCGGCCAACAGGTCGCCCTCGACGGGGACCGGCTCGCCATCGCCCTGCCCCCCGCTCCGGCCGCGCCCGGCAAGGTCTTCCACTTCGAGCCGAACACCGGCGGCACCTCGGCGTGGGGCCAGTCCGCGGTGCAGCTTCCCCCCCGCCGGCTCGCCGCAAGGCTTCGCGACCTCGCTCGCCGCCGACCCGCGCTTCCCCTACCTGGTGATCGGTGCCACCGGCCAGGCCCCCGACGACAAGAACGGCGTGCCGGAAATTCCCGGCAAAGCCTTCGTCTACAGCATCAACAGCGCGGGCGACACCCTGAGCCTGCTCGACGAACTCGGCGGCAGCGCCGCCGAAGGCCACGGCTTCGGCGGCAGCGTGGCGAATTCGACGGTGACCCGCATCGTCGTCGGCAACGCGGGCTTCGCCGGCCGCGGCAAGACCTTCACCTACAACGCCACCGACCCGGTGCCCGACTGGAGCCTGTTCCACACCCGCGAAGGCGGCGTGCCCGGCGACGGCCTCGGCCTCGCGGTGGCCGCGCTGCCCCTGTTCACCTTCTCCGCCGCGCCCTGGTCCGATGTCGGCGGGACCGACGCCGGCGCGGGTTTCATCGACCGCTCGGGCTCCTACGAGCTGTGGGCCGCCAACCAGGGCCCCGGCTTCACCGAGTGGTTTCCCGAACAGGACCCCGACGGCGACGGCCTGACCAACCTCGGCGAGTTCGGTCTCGGCGGAAACCCCCTCTCCGCCTCGAGCCGGCCGCCCTTGACGATGGTCCGCACCCCCTTCGTCAACGGCGCCACCTCCTGGCCCGCGTTGCGCTGGGATCCGCCCGTGCTGCCCTACCCGGTCGGCATGCTGCGCTATCAAATGCAACGTAGCACGACCCTCCAAAGCTGGAGCGATACCACTCCCGACGGCGGCACCGGCCTCGGCGACCCGGTCGGCAACTTCTTCCGCATCGAGTTCCCGCGCGAGTTCTTCCGCATCGACTTCCGCTATCCCGCGCCGCCGGTAGGTGGCGGGTCGCTGTTCGAGTGAGCGACCGCGGCGCAGCCGCTCTCGGACTGCTGCGATGATTCGCAGCTTTTCGAATGCACCCCGAGGCCCGCCGCTCCGGTGGACCGTGGCGACCTGCCGGGATCGCCGCGTCCCGCCAGAACCGCCCGCCCCACCCTTCATTCCGAGAGCTGCGAACCATCGCAGCAGTCCAAGAGCCTCCGGCGGACGGGCGCCGGCCCAAGAACCGCGGCGCAGCCGCTCTCGGACTCAAACCAGCCGGATTCCGTCGTCGCCGATCGAGATCTTCCTCTTCTTGAACAGCGCCCCGGTCGCCTGTTTGAAGGCCTTTTTGCTCACCCCGAGCGCCTTGTGGATTACCTCGGCCGGGCTGGCGTCGCTGATCGCCCAGAAGCCGCCGCGCTGCTTCAGTTCTTCCTCGATCCGCGTCTCCAGGTCATCGATCCGCGTCCGTCCCGGCGGGTAGAGCGAGAGGTCGACCTTGCCGTCGCCGCGGCACTGGACGACGTAGCCCTTCGTCTGCTCCCCGGCATGCAGGCGGCGGAAAACCTCGTTGGCAAACAGCACGCCGGAGTGCTTGCCTTCGATGATCGCCTTGTAGCCCAGCTCGGTCTTGCCGTAGAGCAGCAGGTTCACCTCCTGGCCCACGGCGTAGTCGGCCGGCGTCTTGTTGAGATACTTGTTGAGCCGCCGCGTCGCGACGATCCGGCCGCTGGCGGAGTCGACGTGGACGTGCACGACGTACGATTTCCCGACCTCGATCCGTTCCTTCTGCTCGCGGAACGGCAGCAGCAGGTCCTTCGGCAGGCCCCAGTCGAGAAAGGCGCCGACGCCGGTGAGCGCGAGGCATTCCAAGTAGGCGAAGCCGCCGGGCATCACCTTCGGGTGCTTCATCGTCGCGACCGGCCGGTCCTCGGAGTCGAGGTAGAGGAACACCTCCACCTCGCCGCCGATCTGCCATTTCATCGGCATCTCGCGCCGCGGCAGCAGCACTTCGCCGAGCTCGTCGCCGGCATCGAGGAAGAGGCCGAAAGGTTGCTCGCGGAGGATCGTCAGGGAGGCGCGTTCGCCGAGGTGGGCCATGGGAAAGAGAGTGAACCGCCAGGACGCCAAGGACGCCAAGGAAGAAAGGTTGAGAGAGGAAAGCAGGCCAACCGCAGATGAACAGGATGGACGCGGATGAATGTCAAATGCGCAAAGCCGGGAATTTCCCGAAACGGGCGGCACCAGTCCTTCTGCTTGGCTCCATGTCCCAAATCTCTTCCCTCCGCGTTCATCCCGTTCATCTGCGGTTGAACGCCTTCAAGATCTCAAACTTGGCGAACTTGGCGCCTTGGCGGTGAACTTTCCCTTTTCACAGCAGCTTCCGCTTCTTGCCGCCGAAGACGACTTCCTTGATGTCGAAGGCCTCCGGGTCGTATTCGCCGCGGTGGTCCCAAGGCCGCTATTCCGGGGTCGCACTAGGAGACCCTCAAAACCTGGGCGATGAACTCCTCCGGAGTGATTGGCCGGGGCTTGTAGCCAAGTCCGGTCAAGGCCGCAAAACAGAGCCTGCCGCATCTCGAGCCAAGGACCGGCACGGCCGAACATCCCAAGGACGACGTTGGTGTCGATACAGACCGTCATTTATACGGATGCTCGGCACGGTGGGCCGCAACAGCGGCTGCGATGCTTTCAAGATTGAGCCTCGATGCGCTGATGGCGGCATCGGCGGAGTCGTCGAGTTCACCCGCGAGCTGATGCAGTTCGATCTCCAGCAGTGCGCGGTGCGCCAGGCCCAGGTGCTCGTCGCGCAGACGATCCACCTCGGCATGAAGCATGGGGCGGAGTTCAGCGGCATCCGGAACTTGGGTGACAGCATTGCTCATGAGCGGGTGCTATCACATCGCTTCCCCCGCCGCAATCGGCGAAACGAGAATTCAAGCGGCTTACGAAGCCATAAGGAGGATCCCGAACTCCGGCCAGAACCCTTTATCCGGCCTTAATTCTTTCCCTTTTTACAGCAGCTTCCGCTTCTTCGGATTCCGCTTCTTGCCGCCGAACACGACCTCCTTGATGTCGAAGGCCTCGGGGTCGTATTCGCCGCGGTACCAGCCGATCTGCCCCGTCAGCGCCTCCATGTACTGGAAAGCCCCGCCGAAGTCCTCCGGCGGGCAGGCGCGCGCGCCGTCGATCATCACCGCGCCCTCCTCGTCACCGTCCTCCTTCTTCTCGAACACGACCTCGTGCAGCCAGTCCTCCGCGAAATCATAACGGTAGAGCAGCCGGATCGGCAGCCGCTTCTTCCCGATGAAGTCCGCCAGCGTCAGCTTCAGCTCGTCCTGGAACTCGCCGCCCCTCGGCACCTGGTCGGCCAGGCCGACCGGCCCGATCACGTCGGTCAACCGCTTGCCTTTGCCGTGGCGGAACTCGTGCGGGTGCTTGTTCTCCCAGCCCATCGCGTCCTGGATCGCGTCATTGAGCTGGAGGAAATTGAAGGACGCCGGCACCGAGAAGCGCCGCCAGATCTGCGGGGTGATCTGGTAGAGGAAGACCTTGATGACGAAGCGCGGCTGGGACATGCCGCGGAGCGTAAGCGGAGCTTTTGACGGGTGGCAAACCGCAAGTTCACCGTCCCCGGCGGTGCCTGCCGGCTTGCCGGGGCCAGGCAAGCGCGCGAGAATGCGGCCCCGACATGCCCCAAGCCCCCAAACGCTTCGTCCAGGCCGGCGAACCGGTCCGCGAGACCAACCCCTGGACCCACAACGAATGGCTCTGCCGGCCGGATCTGGTCCCGGCGGAAAAGCTGCTGATGGTCCGTGCCACGATGCCGCCCGGCCACTGCCACCCCTTCCACCTCCATCCGCACCGCGAGGAAATCATCCACGTCGTCTCCGGCCGCGCCGAACAGTGGGTCGGCGATGAATACCGGATCCTCGGCCCCGGCGAAATCGCGCATCTCCCGGCGGGGATCGTCCACGGCACCTACAACCCTTTCGACGAGACGCTGGTCTTCCACGCCATCCTGTCGCCGGCAAAGCTGCCGGACGAATGCGCGGCCGCCCCGGATCCGCAGGATGTTTCCAGCGAGGAGCCGTGGGTTTCGATCCGCGCGGGAATGACGCCCTGCCGGATGCTTTGACCGCGTCCATGCTGATCCGCCCCCGTCTCCCCTGTCATGACCCGAGTTCTGCCGTCCTTCCGCCTTCGGTGCGCCGCCCTCGCGGCGGCCGGAGTCGGCTTGTTCCTCCCGTCGCAAGGACTCCACGCCGCCTCGCACCTGCTGCACGAGGAAAAGTTCATCTTCAGCCACAGCTCGGGGGTGCTCGGCTATTCCTGGAACGGGAAAAAACTGGTCCGCACGGCATCGAAGCCGGCCAGCGCGAAGATCGATGGCGATGCGGCGATGTTGCACTATCTCACCGGCAATGTCGTTTCCCGCGGCGAGCCCGATGGCAGCCGCAGGACCCTCTGGACCGCGCCGGGGCCGGTGACCGATCTGTTCCTCGTCGGGACCGAACTGTGGGTGCTGCGCCCCGCCGCCCCGATCACCCGGCTCGACCGCTTCGACGGCACCGTGCTCGGCGAGATCGCGGTGGACTTCGACGCCGCGGATTTCCAGTGGGCCCGCCATGCCGGATCGCGGCAGTTGACCGGCCTGCGCCGGACCCCGGGCGGCTACGAGGTCGCCCTGCTGTCACCGGCCGGCGGATCGGCCGCGATCCGCCGCTTTGAAACCGCCGCGGCCCGCCCCGATGCCGGAACCGCCCCGCTCCAGCCCTGCCGCGGGGAGACCACGGCCTGGTTCCCGGACGGGACCCTGCGCGCGCTGGCGGACGGGGAAATCCTCCACGATGCCGGTGGCGCGATCGATGCCGCCTGCTCGATCACCAGCGACCTGCACGCCATCGCGAGCGGCAGCACGGTCAAAATCATCGACACGGCGGGCCTCACGCTGGTCGAACTGAAGGCCACCGGCCCGACCGCCGCGCTCGGCTATCGCGATCGCCTGCTGTGGATCGTTTCGACGGCAGGCAAAGCTCAAGCCGCCTTCCTGGCGGACGCTCCCACGGGAGTCCGTCCCACGCTGTTCCCCCCGGCACCGGGGCTTCATCAACCTTCAGGGTTTCAGATGTTGCCGGACGGCAGGATCCTGATGGGCGACGAGGCACAGGCCACCGGCCATCTGTTCTCAACGGACCGCGGTGATTTCATCTCCGGCATTCCGCTGCCCAAACCCGGCGTCGTGCACGCCTTCCCCGAGCTGTCGCGGATCGGCTTCTCGCCGACCGGCCAGAGTCCCCGCACGCCTTGGTTTGCTGATTTCACCCGCTTCCCGGTCTGGTCCCCCGCCGCCAATGCCTCGATGCAGAACGCGCTCGTCCGCTCGCGCACGGCGACCGACCGGTCCTGGGTCGTCAACTACGACAACAACGGCACCCGCGTCTCGGTCGTCCACGACGTCGCCAGCGGAAACGCCACGACCGCGGCGTCCAGCACCC
The DNA here is from genome assembly GCA_945883695.1 of Akkermansia muciniphila. Lineage (GTDB taxonomy): Bacteria > Verrucomicrobiota > Verrucomicrobiia > Verrucomicrobiales > Akkermansiaceae > Haloferula > Haloferula muciniphila_A. The sequence continues at coordinate 14,684 of CAMCYK010000063.1, forward strand.
TGCGCTTCGATCCCGAGGGCGCGTGGCACGACGGGGAAGCGACCCTGCTGAGCATCCAGGGGTCCCGCACGGTCCAGCGCCACCACTACCAGGGCGCCTCGCTCGCGTGGACCGGCGATGATTTCCAGCCCTACGTGAGGGACTTCGAACCGGACTGGCTGCGGGTCGATCCGGCCGGCGACGCGATGGCCACCAACTTCAGCCTCTGGTTGAGAAACCCGTCGCGGCATGTCACCACCTTCGACCGCCCGGTGGACGACGCCGCGTGGCTCGACCAGGTGCTCTACACCGTGCGGCGGACCGCCGGCCACCAGACCGTCGTCGAGGAGCGCCGCGGCCCGCACTATCTGCCCGGCCGCACGCGGACGCTGGCCGGCAGCCCGGCCGCCCTGCGCAGTCATGGCGGCATGCTCCATGTCGCGCTGCGCTCGCCGCGAATGGAGATATCATTCGTGACTTTGGATGATCAGTTGGAACCGGTCACCCCGGCGATCCAGCGCGCCGCCATCCCCGCCGCGCTCACGGTGGACAAACGCGATATCGGATCGATCACGCTCGGCTGGGACGCCCTTCCCCCGGAGACCGCCGGCGCGCTCCGGATCGAGTTCCGCGCGCAGGCCAAGAAGCCGAAGCCGTGGACCGTTCACCGGGTGCTGCCGGCCGATGCGACCTCGGCCCGGGTCGATGGCATCCCCTCCGGCAAACCTTACGAGTTCCGCCTGGTCGTCGCCAACGGCGATGATGTCGAAAGCACGCCCGTGCTGGAAGCGACGGCGCGCGGCACGCAGGACCCGCTCGATGGCTCCCCCTACGACCTGACGACCCGCTTGACCACCGGCAACGCCGTCGAGATCCACTGGAGCGACCGGATGTCGGACGAGACCGGCTTCATCCTGAGGCGCGCCGAATCGGGTTCCGGCGCGGTCGAAACCTTCGATCTGCCGGCGGACACCACCGCCTACACCGATCCCGGCAGAGTTTCCGGCGAGACCTACCACTACCGGCTCATCCCCCGTCGCGGCGACACGACCGGCGTAGAATCTCCCGCCTCCTCGATCCGCGTGCTCAAGCAGGACCAGGGATTCTCGAGCTCCTCGCTGCGGGCCGACATCGTGTCGCTGGGCGTGGTCGTGCTGCGCTGGGAAAACCCCTTCGCGTCCACCGCCCGCTACCGCATCCTGCAGCGGCGGCTTCAGAACTCCGCATCCTGGCAACGGGTCGCGGTGCTGGAGCCGGAGGCCACGAGTTATATCGATTTGAAAGCGCCGCAAGGCCGCCGCTACGAATACCGGCTGGTCGAGGGCAGCGCCGAAGGCGAGCGCGGCCCGCTGGATTCGCTGGTGGTCGATCACCCCGCCTTCCACGGCAACGGCCGCGACGGCGGGGCGCGCTGGAACGACATCCTCCACCTGCTGGTCCCGCACGACGCCCGCGTCCGCCGCTTCGATCTCAAGTCCGGCAGCTGGCTGCCCGACTTGCAGCCGCGGGTGCCCGAGGCGATCCAACATTTCCATATCTCCGAACTCGGCATCTTCTTCTCCAGCGCGTCGGTCATCTACCGGATCCCGCTGGAGGGCGGGGAAACGGAGATCGTTTACCGCGGCAGCGAGGTCCAGTGCTTCTGGACGAGCGGGGTGCGACTGCACATCGCGACCTTCAACGGCATCCTGAGCATGGCGCTGGCAGGTCCCGACGTGGGACTGCAACCCCTTTCCTCGCTGGTCGCGGCGGTCCCCTGGTCGGTACACTTCGGGGCGGACCGCTCGCGCGTCTTCGGCTGTGACCGCGGCGGCGGCTCCTTCGGCGGCGGCTTCATCACGCTGATGGAAGAAACGGAGCCGGGGAAATTCGTCACGCGGAGCTACCGCGGACCCGCCCAGCCCGGTGCCCCGACCCGCGTCCACTACCTGTCCGCGGCCGACACGCTGATCGATTCGAACGGCAATACCTACCGCTCGCAGGACCTGCTCCCGACCGGCCGGCCGAGCCTCGGCTGGTCCTTTATGGAAGAAACGCCATCGGGCTACACGCTCCTCCTCCAGAGCGGTTCGCTCTACTGCTACGACGAGAATTTCGACAGCAAGGGCTCGATCAATCCCTTGTTCGGCGCGACGGCCTTCGCGAACCACGGCGAGCGCGTCTGGTTCTTCCGCTTCGATGCCTCCGCGCCGGGCTTCTGGCTCCACCGCGAGGAGGATGCCGCGCCGCTCGGCCTGCCGGTGATCGACCCGGACGACCCCGACCCCTACTTCGGCACGCCGAGGGCCCACCTCGTCGATGGTCAAGGAGGCCACTGGTCGATCCACTCGCAGCACCGGCAACTGGTGCGGCGCGATCCCGCCGTGCCCGGGACCGGCGCGCGGCTGGACCTCGGCGGCATCTTCATCGATCAAAGCTTCGACCCGGCGACGAACCGGCTCGCCGTAATGGTTCGCAACGCGCTCGGATTGTTGGAGCTTCGCGTTTTCGACCTGACCCGTTCGGAACAAGTCGCCGCGGCCTTCCCGGTCCCGCGCTCCGGGCATTCGCTGGCCTGGATCGCCGGCCGGCTGGTGGTCAAAGGAAGCCTCGAGAGCGCCGCCTACCTTCCCGATGGCACGCTGGCAGAAACCCTGCCCGCCGAAACGGAGCGATCCCGGACACTCGACCTTCCGGCCGCCGGAGTCACCGTGACGCTGAACTCCGCCGGCGAAAACGCGAAACTCCTCTGGCGCTCCGGCGAGGACAAACGCTCCTTCACGTTCCCCGCGACGGGCGCGCTGAGCGACGCGATTCTCATCGCCTCGGTCGGGCAGGACCGGCTGTTCACGTGGCCGGGCGGACTGCGCTCGCTGTCGGATCCCGACGTTCGAATCCCGGTCAACTGCTTCCAACCCGTCGCCGCGGCATGGGCAGGCGACCGGCTGCTGGTGGTGGACCGCCAGGTCCCGGGCGCCGCGTGGCTGACCGCTTACGACGGGCAAAGCGGCCGCGAGATCGACCGCCGGCCGGTGGACGACTCGGCCCTGCTCCATCCGGTGCCGGGAGGCAGGGTCGACCAGGTGGGGCTGGACGAACTCCGGCGCCTGAAGTTCACCCGCTTCACCGCCGATCTCGATCTCGCCGCCCATGGCTCCGGGCGCGCTCCGTCCCTCACCGTTCCCAACACCGCGTTCACCTGGGTCGCCGGTGCCGCGGCGAGGCTCCAGACCCGGGTCGATGGCGACGGGCCGATGACCTACGAGTGGCTGAAGGACGGGGAAATCCTGCCGGGCGAGACCTCGCGCCGCCTCGATTTCCCCTCCGCGAGCGAGGCCGATTCCGGCACCTATCGGCTGCGTGCCACCAACGCGAGCGGGACCGCGCTGTCGGCGGAACTCCGGCTATCGGTGCTGCCGCCGGCCGACTGGAGCAGCCGCCGGGGCAACCTGTTGGAGTTGACCTCCATCCACTTCCGCGAGCACCGCCCCAACGGTGAATTGGCAAGCACGATTCCTTTGCCGGAAACCATTTTCAGTCTCCACGATTCCGCCTACAACGTGGACGACTCCGGTCGCATTCATCTCGCGGCGTATTCCGAAATCCGCAAGCGGCACGTCCTTTTCACCTGGCATGCGGCACGCGGGTGGTCCGCCATCGAATTGCCGAAAGATGGCTCGACCTACTATGGCACCGCAGAAAGCCGGGGAAATGTCGTGCGCTTCTTCGACCTCTCCTACGATTTCGGCGAAGGCATCTTCCGCCGGACGAATTCCACCCTCCAACGGCCCTGGGGAGAGCACTTCCAAAGCACCGCCGGCCTCGAGGATATCCACGGAAACCTCGTCAGCACCGAAAGGCCCGACCTCCAGCTGCTGCCGAACGGCTGGAAGGTCGGCAGCACCTGGGTGGCCAACGGATTCTTCCACATCCTGAACACCCTCGACGGCCGCTCCCGCATGCTCCGCCCTTCTCCCGACGGGGTGGGTGCCTCCACGAACAGCCGCTACCAACTGGAACAAATTCAGGACAACGAACTCATCATGGGGACCACCAAGTTCAACTTCGACACCCTCGAGCTGACCAGGCTTCCCGTCACTCTTTCGGTGAACAGCCGGGTCCGCGTGATCGGCGGCAACCGCGGGCTGCAAGTGCGGAAGTCCGCCTTCAACACACCGGAAATCGAGCGCTACTACTCGGCCCTGCCTTACTTCTACCAGTGGTTCATCCCCGGCCTCGGCGACGTCATTCCCTTCGGCGGCTCGACGCCGTGGATCACCCCCCACACGCCCGTCGGAAACGGCCAATTCACCGCTTGGGAACTGCCTTTCCTCCCCTTCGGCCACACCACGTGGAAAGGCTTGCCGGTGCGCTGGCAAACCCCGATCCCGGAAGGCGACTCAATCGTTCACGCCTTCTCGATCCTGCTCGATCCCGCCAGCGGCCGGCCCTTTTCGAAGATCGAATTCAGCCATGACCTGGAAAACTGGTCGACCGACATCCCGGCCGGGGTGGAGGTCGACATGGGAGGAGAATCCCTGCCTCCGTCGATCCGGCTCACGCCTTCCGCCGGGGAGAAGTCCGTCTTTTTCCGCTTCGTCACCCCGCCGAATCCGTTCCCGGAATCCCCGTGATGCGCTTCGCGCGCCGGCCGCCCGCCGGCACCGCGGCCCTTGGACTGCGTGCAGCCCGCTGCCGCTTTCCCTCCGCCAGCCTGCTGGCGGGTCCGGTGGACTCCACGGCAGGCCGTGGCAACAACGCGGCAGCGGGCTGCACGCAGTCCAAGGCTGCCGCATTGCTGAGTGCGGCGTTCCGCACGCTCACGACGCCAGGCCCCGACGTGCATCGACGGCGTGGCTCTTTAGCTCCACCTTCAGCGAAGACAATCCTCCGGCAACCTTGACCGGCTGATGCGCTGTCCAGTTCGTTTGTTCGACGACTACAAGCTCTGCCGGGTGCCTGAATCGATTCGCTGGCTGGCTGTCTCCGCTTCGCTCCGGCTCCTTCACGCGGTCGGTCGCCCTTCCGCGCTTGGCCTCTGGTGGTGTTTTCGCTTCCATTACCGGTATTTCCACCGGGGACATGAACCCCGCTTGTAACGTGCCCATTCTCGGCACACACAAGCCGGAGCACGTAACCGCTGACCCGCCTCATGTTCAATTCGTCATGACCGTTCCAATCTTAACCCGCTGTCGAAGCCGCCCCCCGGTCAGGTGACCTGCGCCCTTTGACGTTGAGCAATAGACAGCCATGAAACATTTTCCATACGGATTACGTGCAATCATCGTTGCAATGGCGCTCCCGATATTACCCTTATTCTTGGTGATACTACAAAATTTCGGATGGATTCCCGAGTTTACAAATGCATGGATTCATCTGTCATGGTTGATTTTTTCACTATACCTTTGGGTCAGGCTTTCTCGATGCCTTCTTGTGAACTTGCCTTTTTATTGCAGCTCTTGTGGCAAGCCCGAAGCAAGGATCGTTTCAGAAGAAGAAACCCGACAGACAAAAATCTTCTATGTTTGCAAATCATGCGGACATAGAGAATCTTCCGGGGTTGCCTGGCACGGTGACAGCGGCGGATAGAAATACGCAACCAGCAGCGCCTTGGCAGATTCTGCCAGCCGTTTCTCGCGAGGATCCGATAAGCTTCCCTCCGGAAGCGGACCCTTCCTTCCCGCGGGGCTCCAGAATGCCCTCGCCAGCGCGCGAAACGCGAAATCGCGGTTGTCGCCGCCAACCACGCGGCTAGGATAGCCGCATCCGATGAACGAGGCCCCCGCGTCCCCTCCCGCGGTCGATGCCGATCTGGAGAAAACCCGCCGCTACCTGCCCTGGGTCGTCGCCGTGGCGCTGTTCATGCAGCAGCTCGACAGCACCATCGTGAACACCGCGGTGCCGACGATGGCGGAGTCGCTCGGCGTGGCGTCGCTGAGTTTGAAGTCGGTGCTCACCAGCTACACCATCGCCATCGCGGTGCTGATCCCGCTCAGCGGCTGGCTGGCGGACAAATTCGGCACCCGCCGGGTGTTCGGCTTCGCGGTCGCGGTGTTCACCCTCGGCTCGCTCGCCTGCGGGCTCTCGACGACCCTCCCGATGCTGGTCGCCTCGCGGGTCCTGCAAGGCGTCGGCGCGGCCTTCATGATGCCGGTCGGCCGGATCGCGCTGCTCAAGACCTTCCCGAAATCCGGCATCCTGCGGGCGATGAACTTCGTGATCATCCCCGCCCTGCTCGGCCCGCTGCTCGGCCCGCTGACCGGCGGCGTGATCGTCCACTGGCTGCCGTGGCGGATGATCTTCCTGATCAACATTCCAATCGGCATCCTCGGCCTCTGGCTGGTGAAAAAGCACATGCCGGACCACCGCTCGGCACAACCCGACCCGCTCGACCTCGCCGGTTTCCTGCTCTTCGGCAGCGGCGTCGCGCTGCTGTCGTGGGTGCTGGAAATCTTCGGCGAGCACGGGATGGACCCGCTGCCGGTGGCGGCGATGGCCTCCGTGTCGCTCGCGCTGATCGGCGCCTACTTCTGGCACGCCCGGCGGGCGGCCCAACCGCTGCTGCCGGTCGAGCTGTTCCGGCTGCGGACCTTCCGCATTTCGGTGGCCGGCGGCTTCATCACCCGCCTCGGCATCGCCGGCATGCCCTTCCTGCTGCCGCTGCTCTACCAGCTCGGGATGGGCTTCACGCCGTGGCAGGCGGGCCTGCTGGTGATGCCGCAAGCCGCCGCCGCGATCGGCATGAAAATGCTCGTCCAGCGGATCCTCGGCCGCTTCGGCCACCGCCGCGTGCTGATCGTCAACACGCTGCTGATCGGCGGGATGATCGCCGCGTTTTCCCAGGTCGGGCCCGGCACTCCGGTGGCGGTGATCCTCCTCTTCAGCGTGCTGCAAGGCGGCGTGTCCGCCCTGCAGTTCACCGCAATGAACACGCTGGCCTTCGCCGACACCAGCGACGCGGAGGCGAGCGACGCCAGCACGATCGCCAGCACCGCCCAGCAGCTTTCGATCAGCTTCGGCATCGCCTTCGCGTCGCTGGTGACCGGCGCGTTCCTCGGCGGGATCGACCGCTCGAACGCGGAGCTGCTCGTCCCCGCCCTGCACAAGGCCTATCTGCTGTTAGGCACGGTCACCGTGGCCAGCGCCGCGACCTTCCTGCTGCTCCGGCCGGCCGACGGCGCGAATGTCAGCGGTCACGGCAAGGCGGCCGCCTGAGCCCGGCGGCTCCGGTCAGGCGACCTTCGCGGTCCTGCGGCGGGCGACCCTGCGGTCCTTGACCCGCCGTTCCCTTTTCGCCGACCGCTCGGCCAGCGTGCTGCCGAGGCCGGCCAGCGCCTTGTCGAAGGCCGCCATCACGGTGTGGTCGCAGCCGCTCGAGAAAAGATCCGGCCCCGGGGTGACCAGTTGGATCGACACCTCGCAGGCCGGACTCCGGTCGCGGTGACGGAGGATCCGGACCTTCGCCTCGTCGATCTGGCGCCGCGCCGCGATCCCGGCAAGACGCGCGGCGATCCAGCGGTCGGGATACTTGGAAACAAGAACTCCGAGACGGTTGACAGTGGTTTTCATGGGATGGTCGAGAGGTGGCTTGCGAGCGGGATGCCCAGCTGCGGAGATTAGATAACCGGCGGACGTAATTTCGTATAATACGAAATTCCGTATCGACACTTCGAGATTTCCTAAGCATATAAAACCCCCATGGACTGGCTGAATTACCACCACCTCCGCTATTTCTGGATTGTCGCGAAGGAAGGCAGCCTGGCCCGCGCGGCGGAGCGGCTGAGAGTCTCGCAGCCATCGATCTCCGGTCAGATCCGCGAGCTGGAGACCGCCTTCGGGCAGCGGCTGTTCCGCAAGGAGGGCCGCAAGAACGTCCTCACCGAAGCCGGGCGCATGGTGCAGCGCTATGCCGAGGAAATCTTCTCGCTCGGCGGGGAGATGATGAGCGCGCTCCACGAACGCCCGACCGAAAGCGCCCTGCGGGTCCGCATCGGCATGACCGATTCCTTTCCCAAGCTGGTCGCCAACGAGATCCTGCGGCCGGTCTTCGCGCTCGGCCGCGCGGTGCAGGTGATCTGCCGCGAAGGCAAGCAGGTCGATCTGATCGCGCAGCTCGCCGCCCACCGGCTCGACCTCGTGCTGGCCGATGAAGCCCCGTCGAGCAGCGTCAACATCCGGGTCTTCGATCACCGGCTCGGCGAGACCGGCTGCCTGCTCTGCGCGTCGCGGAAACTCGCGGCGGAGCTCGGGCCGGGCTTCCCCCGTTCGCTCGACGGCGCGCCGGCACTGTTGCCGGCCGAGAACGCCCCGCTGCGGCGGGCCGCCGAGACCTGGCTGCGGAACCTGGGCGTCAAGCCGCGGGTCGCCGCGGAGTTCGAGGATCCCGCCCTGATGAAAGTGATGGCGGCGGAGGGCCGCGGTTTCATCATCCTGCCGGCAGCGGTCTCGGCGATCGCCTTGAAGCGCTACGGCCTGCAGGTCTTCGGCAGCGCGGAGGACTGCCGCGTCTCGTTCCATGCCTTCACCGCCGAACGGAAGATCGAGCACCCGGCGGTGTCCGCGATCACCCGCTGCAAGGTCTGGCTGGCGTCCGGGAACTGACGGTCAATTCACCCGCCACCGCCGCGCCGCGGCCCACAAGGCGGCCGGCACCAGCAGGCTGAACGCGACCGCCCAGCCCGGTGCCGCGCGGCCCGCCGCGCCGATCCACGCGAACAGGAAGCCGACCGGCAGGCTGCCGCAGGCCAGCGCGACGACAAAGCGGCCGAAGGGCATCCGGACCAGGCCCGCGGTGCAGGACAGCGCCTCCGGCAAGATCGGCAGCGCGCGCGACAAGGCGACCATCCAGCCGCCGCCGCGGGCGAACAGCAGCCGGCCCTTCTCGAAATCCAGATCGCCTAACAACTTGCGCGCCGCCTTCTCGCCGATCAAGCGCCCGACGCCATATCCGCAAAGCCCGCCGACCATCGAGCCCGCCGCCGCGGCGAGCCCGCCCCAGCCCGTGCCGTAGAGGAAGCCGAGCGCCGACATCACCACCGTCCCCGGCACCGGCAGCAGCAGGTCCGCCGCCAGCAGCCCGATCCCCGCCGCCCAGGCCCACGGCCCGGCACCCTCGAGCCAGCCGACCGCCCCCTGCAAGGTGAAGCGTTCCTCCCACCCGCCGCCCCACAGCAGCCAGGTGCCGAGCACCCCGGCGGAGAGGGCGATGAACCAGAGGAGTAGACGCATGATCGGGACCCAGCAAAGGGGGCCGCCACCTCGCGTCAAGGACGGGATTCCGGGCAGCCCATCGCTTTATCTCCCGTTTAGCTTGAAATGACCGGATCGATCCGGTCATTTGGTTGGGAGCCCCCTGCAACCTCCTCATGAATTTCCACTCCCCCGGATCCCCTCAGACAGGTCGTGGCCGCGACCGCCATGGCGCGCCGTCGGCAATTTTTTTGCACGGGAGGTCCGCCGCCCGCACCTTGCCGCTTTGGTTCGCCACGACCCTCCTCCTGCTCGCGGGCGGCCTGCGTTCCGACGAGCTGGCTCCCTTGGGCAGTTGGAGCTGTCCGCGAAAATCCCACCCCCTGAGCTCATGAACTACCTCCGATCACTACCCGCCGCCTTGTTCGCCCTCTCGCCGGTCTTCGCCGGCGATGCCAAGAGTCCCGCGACCTCCGGCGGTGATTGGGAATTCTCCCTATCGGCCGGGCCCGCGGTGCGGACGCTCGGTCAGGTGAAAATCAACAGCGGCTACCGCAGCGGCGGGGTCCTGCTGCCCTCGCTGGTCGGCTCCGACTCGTTGACCGTCCCGCCGGTCGGCGACGCCACCGCCTACGCGGACCGCGAATACGCCGACGGCTACGTCCGCCAGGATAGCGGCACCTCGTTCGACGGCACCACCTGGTACTGGGGCTATGACGACGCGGCGCAGATCCAGGGCGACCGGCTCGTGTATCGCGCCACCGGCTTTCAAAGCATCCGCGGCGACGTGGCCGGCGCCCCGAACGCCGGCCCCGCGTCAAAAAACACGCTCGACGGCGTGGCGCCCCATCTCCAGTTCGACGCCCGCAGTCCCTACCACCTCGGACCTTTCCGCATCGGTTTCAGCGCCGGCATGGATTTCACGAGGGCCAACCAGTCGCTCGCCTTCTCGAATTTATCCGCGGGCCAGACCCGCGACGACTATCGGCTCGACTACGTCGACCGCTATGACCTCGACGGCGTGATTCCGCCCTTGGCACCCTATTCCGGATCGCTTGGCGGTCCCGGTCCGCTGATCGGCAACCTTCCCGTCATCCGCACCATCACCCCGGTGCTGATTTCCACCGAAACCGGATCCTTCAGCAATCAGGTCAACTCGTCGATCGAGATCGAGGCCTTCAGCTTCACGCTCGGGCCCACCTTCTCCCTCCGCCAGGGCCCGCTCGAATTCTCGATCTCCGGCGGCGTCATCGTGAACCTTTACGACTGGAGCGCCCGCCAAAGCGAATCGCTCAATGCCACCACCGCCAACGGCAGCACCCGCTTCGCGTCATGGAACGAGAGCGATGCCGGTACCAAGGTCCGGCCCGGATTGTTCGCCCAGGCCGAGATTTCCTACGCCGTGACCCGCGAGATTGGCATCGGCGGGTTCCTGCGCCTCGATGCCGCCGGCGAGTTCCGCGCCCAGGCCGGACCCACGATCTACAAAATCGACCCCTATGGCGTGACCGCCGGCCTGCAGGTCCGCTTCATGCTGGATTGAGCGGGAACTAGAAAACCCACCACGCCAGCAGGGTCACCACCACCAGGCAGACCCCGTCCAACAGCGCGCCCGCCCGCAGCATTTCGCGCTGCGGAATCCGCCCCGTCGCGAAAACAATCGCGTTCGGCGGCGTGGCCACCGGCAGCATGAAACCGCAAGACGAGGCCAGCGCCAGCGGGATCACCAGTTTCGACGGCGCCATCCCGAGTTCGAGCGACACCGCGTAAAAAATCGGCACCATCAGCGCCGCGGTGGCGGTGTTGCTGGAAAACTCGCCGAGCAGGATCACGAACAGCAACGCGGCGGCGATAATCAGCAACAACGGCCAGCCCTCGACCAGATGGACGATCTCCCGCGCCATGAAGCTGCCGGCGCCGGTCTTGTCGAGCAAGCTGCTGAGGACGATCCCGCCGCCGAACAGCAGCAGCACGCCCCATTCGGTGCCCGCCTCGATCTGCTTCCAGGCGGCCACCCGCGCGACCACCAGCGCGAGCACGGCCAGCAGCGCGACCACCGTGTCAAACGAGTTCGCGATCCCGAGCCGCGGTGCCAGCATCCCGCCGAAGATCCATGCGAGCCCGCTCAGCACGAAGATGACCAGCGTGGTGATCCGGGGACTGGTCCAATCGAATGCCTGGCGCTCTGGCAGAGCGAAATCGGCACCGGTCGGCCGGCAGGAAACCCGCAAGACCACCACCATCAAAGGCAGCAGCACCAGCACCGTGGGGATACCGAATCGCAACCAGCCCAGGAAATCGATCCCCAGCTTCGCCGCCGCGATCCCGTTCGGCGGGGTGCCGACCAAGGTGCCGAGCCCGCCGATGCTTGCCGCGTAGGCCGTGCCCAACAGCAGGAAAATCGCGTTCTCCCGGGAGCCCGTGCCCTGGCGGGTCTGCCCAAGGATCCCGATCACCAGCGGGATCATGATCGCCGTCGTGGCGGTATTGCTCATCCACATGGAAAGCCCGGCCGTGGCGGCGAAGATCAAATAGGAGACCCGCAGGAATTCCCCCTTCGCCGCGCGGACGATCCGGTCGGCGATCCAGCGGTCCAGTCCCTGCACCGACATCGCCGTCGCCAGCGCGAACCCGCCGAAGAACAGGAAGATCAGCGGATCGGCGAAGCCGCCCAAGGCCGATTTCATGTCCGTCAGCCCCGCGACCACCCCGAGCACCGGCACCAGCAGCGCGGTGGCGGCCAGCGGCAGCGCCTCGGTCACCCACAGGAATCCGATGCACAGGAAGATCCCGAGCCCCAAGCCCACCTTGGCCGCATCCAGATCCGCGTGGCGGACGGCATCGAAGGGCAAGGCGGCACCGAGCGGAATCAGGAGCAACCCGGCCACCACCAACCAGAACTCGCGGCGGCGGCAAAAGGGGCGATGGACAGCGTCCGACTTTTCCCGGTTGGTCCTTTCTTCCTCCATGGGCTCCATCGAGTCTCAAGGACCGGATTTGCAGGTGCAAGTTTTGTCGCGAGGGGGACCTGACCTTTTAGCCGGTCGAAGCAGGTAGCAAAGGGCGGCGTGGCGTCCCGATGCGCTGACGCAGGGTGACCCCGGCATGAGATGAACTTAGTCCCTCCGATGCCAGCCACCACCGCCCGTTTGAAGGGAATCCCCCAGATCGGTGATTCCCCCCTGCTCTCGTCAAGCTTCAGTCCACCGATCGCACCCGCAGCTCGCGCAGCGCGTGCAGCCCGCCGGCGGCGTCCTCCCGCACCTTCCGCGCGCCGTCCTTGCGCTTCGCCCCGAAGTGTCCCCGGCACTTTGTGAACACCCCTTCCACGAAGCTCTTGCTGCCGATCGCCACCCCGTCGCTGAACCAGCGCACCCGGCACCTCAGCAGCTCCGCCCGCGACAGCTTCCCGCCGCTTTTCAACACCGCCTCCACCCGCTCCTTCGAAAAGCCTTTCCTCTTCGCTGCGACCTTCAAAGTCGCTTTGACCGGGTCGTTTACCGGGACCGCAACCGGAGCAACGCGGAGATGGACCGCGA
>CAMCYK010000064.1 GCA_945883695.1 Akkermansia muciniphila
CCTGGAAGGAGCCCGCCCGTTGCCATGTCGCCTTCAAGGCGACATTCCGACTACCCCGATCACCGCCCGAATCGCGGCGGCATTCTTGTCACATACGCCGGGATGGCACACCCCGGGAGCCATTGCGATGAAGCTCACTCTTCCCGCAAATCCCGGACGTAGCGGGCCACGGCGACCACCTGGGCGTCGCTCAAGGTCTCATGGCCCGGCATGTCGGTGCCGGGAAGGCCGTGCTTGATCACCCGGGCGACACGGGTTTCGAGTTCGGGGCCGTCGGGAGTCCAGACGAAGGGCCCGCGGCCGAGATGGGCGGGGGCTTTCGCGAGCAGCGGCGCGAGCTTGCCGTCGCCGTGGCCGAGCGGGCCGTGGCAAAGGGCGCAGTGGCGGTGGTAGAGCGGCGCGCCGTCGGGGACGGCGGCCACCGGCGACGGGGACCAGGCGAGCGCGGCGGCGGCGCGGGCTTGCAGGGTCTCCGCGGGGACCTCGCGGAGGAAGGTGATCAGGTCATCGCCGCGGGCATCTTCGAAAAGATGCGGGTAGGACGGCATCGGCGAGTCCGGCGCGAAGTCGCGCGGGGCCAGGAAGTGGAGCTTGAGCCAGGCTTCCGAGCGGCGGGCGCCGACGTTCGCGAGGTCGGGTCCGTGGCGGCGGTTGCCGATCAGCACCGGCTTTTCCGCAAGCACCGCAGCGGGATCCGAGGCGGGACCCCACAGCGCGATATCCGGCGAGCCGGGCCGGACGTAGCGCGAGTGGCAATGGATGCAACCCTCCGCGAGATAGACCGCGCGACCGCGCCCGGCCGCGTTGGCGTTGGCGGTGGCGGTGGAAGAGGACTTCGGCTGTGATGGCGTCAGGCTGACGAGGGCGACGACCGCACCCAGCGCGGCGGCGGCCGGCCAGCGGGCGCGGCCGAAGAACAGCGCGCCGAGCACCACCCCACCGGCCACGGCGATGAAGGCCTCCGGCACGCGTTGCAGCGATTGCACCATGCCGATGCCATTCGCCGAGCCAAACCATCCGGCCACCGCGAACAGCCATGCGGCACGGCGGGCGATGACCTTCGGGTCGGGATTAGCGGAGAAGAAGCCCGGCCAGGCGACCAGCGCGGTCGAGTAGAGCGACACGCCCGCCGGATACCACCAGCCGGCCAGCCCGCGGGTGGCGGGCTGGTTCACCGCGAGCGCGGCGACCGCCAGGATCGCCCAAGCGGCTGCCAGCACCGCATTGAAGCGACGGCGGAGCAGCAGTCCGGCGGCGATCGCGACGGCGAGGTGCACCGCGGCATTGCGCCACAGCATCGGCTCGCCCCAGGTGGCGGACTTCAGGTCGCGCGCGTGCTGGATGATGAAGAAGGCGGCGGAATCGAGCCAGACCAGCGCGGTGAAAGCGACCACCACCGCGACGATGCCGCGGCTGCGCGGTGCGATGGAAGGTCGTACGGTTGCGGTTGCTCTCCGTGGCACCAGCAGCGCGCCGATAACGGCGAAAACGACGCCGGCCGTGGCCTGCTGCGCCGGAGTGGCGAGGAAGACCGGCGGCAGGTTGCACAGCGCGTAGCCGAGACCGGTGCCCAGCCCGACCCAGCCGATCCCGCACCAGCGCGGCAGCAAGGTGGCCAAGGTGATGGTCATCGTGCCGATCGAGGCCCCGGTGAGCAGCGAGATCCCGATCGCGAACGGCATCGACGAAGCCCAGGGGGCGAGCGCCGCCGACAGGCCCGCGGCGAGGAACGAGAGCTGAAGTAGGAAAGGTCCCGTATTTCGCCGGGCGACGAGGAAGCCCGCGGCGATCCCGGCGGCTGCCATGCTGCCGAGTGCGACCTTTTCCGAACCGGGCGTGCCGCCGGCCGCGCGCATCAGCTCGACCCACGCGAACTGGGCGAAGATCAGGAAATGCGCGTAAACCATCGCCACCACCCCGGCGGCGCGGAAGGCGAGGCTCAGTCCGGGTCCTTCCACCATCCCGCCTTCAGGCCGATCACCTGGACCGTCGCCACCGCGGCGTCCGCCGCCGCCACCATCGCCCAGGCCATCGGCAGGCTGCCGGACGCGATCTTGACGGCCAGAAATGAGGCGACTGAAAAGCGGACTCCCGCGGTGAAGGTCCACACCGTTTCCGCCGCGTTGCCCCCGCGCCAGGTCAGCCCGTAGGAGAGCCCGGTCGCCGCGACGAACACTCCGATCCAGCTCAGGAAGACCAGCGTTTCCGCCGGCAACTCCGCGATCCCGAGCAGGCGCAGGACGAGGGCCGGTGAGAAAATCAGCAAGAAGCCGGTCAGCGCGTCCATCGCGCCGACGGCCAGACTCCAGAACAGGGCGAGGCGTTTCATGATCGGATAGGGGAAGGGATTCCGGGTCGTCGCGTTCCCGCCAGGTGACGAACCAGTGGACCGAGGCGGCGAGCATGACCAGCCCGCACAGCGCGCGGGCGGCGAGGGCCGCGGTCCGCCAGCCGGGGGCCTCGGCCATCCAGCTCGTGCCGGCGCCTTCGGCCCAGCCGGCGGCGGCAAGTACGATAACCATCGTCAAGGCCGCGACGTGCCACGTGATGGCGGAACCAAGGCTGCCGAAGCGGTTCCCTAACAGCCGCAGCAGCAGGGCGCAGAACGAGGTGGTGAAGCCGGCCATCGCGAGGTGCGAGTGGGCGACCAGGCTCTGGGTGAATTTCAGCCGGTCGAGAACCTCCGGCAGGAAGGCGAGGAAGCCGGTGACCACCAAGAGCCCCCACCACAGCAAGGTGGTGACCCGCCAACCATGAGGCTGGTTGGGCCAGCGGAAGCCGCGCCAGTCGTGCAGCACCAGCCACGGCCACGGCAGCAGCAGGCCGAGGGATATGATCTGGAGGGCATCGGAATGGGTGCCGCCGATCGACTCGGCGATCCCGAAGACGATCCACGACACTGCGAAGAAGCCGAGTGTCTTCCACGGCAGGCCCGGGCGTTTCGCCTCCAGCCCGCAGGCCCGCGGCAGCAGGATCAGCAGGCCGACCACCACCAGCGTCGAGCCGAGCAGGCTGGCCCCGGTCGGGCCGCCGGTGCTGCGGTCGACCGGCGGGTAGAGGTTCGGCGAACTCGCGAGCCACATGCCCCACGGCACCCCGGCGAGCAGCAGCAGGCCGGCCAGCGAAAGCCAGCGCTTGGCGGGTTTCCAAAGTGGGGACTCGCGCTTCCACGCGACCGCCAGCACGACCCACAGGAAGGCCAGCGCGGCCACGAAGGCGAGCAGCGGGCCGCCTTTCCAATCGAGGAAGATCTTGCCAGACGAGCCGCCGCCGAGCCACGACAGCACGCCCGCGCCGAGCGCCGCCGTCCAGGCCCAGACCGCGGCGTCGGCCCATCTACGGGAAACGCCGTAGATTGAAAGCAGCCAGCCGGTCAGCGGCAGCGCGGTCCAGCCGAAGAGCTGGACGTTGAGGTGGACCGGCATCCAGCGGCCGTAGGTCCATTCGCCGGATTGCAGCCCGGGAAACAGCAGCAGCAGCGAAAGCCAGAGGCCGGCGGCGTTGCCCGCCACCAGCCAGCCGAGGGCATGTCGTCCGGCGTTCACGCGGCGTCGGAGACGATCCTGCCGTCGCGCATCCGGATCACCCGGTCGCAGCGCATCGCCAGCTCCAGATCGTGGGTCGCCATCACCAGCGTGCGCCCTTTCGCGCGGACCAGCTCGAGCAGCATCGCGAACACCCGCTCGCGGTTCGCCTCGTCGAGCGCGCCGGTCGGCTCGTCGCCCAGCAGCAGATCGGGCTCGTTCATCAGCGAGCGGACCAGGGCACCGCGCTGGCGTTCGCCGCCGGAGAGCTCGCGCACCCGCTGCTTGAGTTGATGCGTGATGCCGGTCGCTTCCGCGAGTTCGCCGAGTCGCTTCATCGCGTCCGCTTTCCTGCCACCGGCGGCGATCACCGGGACCAGGCAATTTTCCTCGAGCGTGAGATCGGGCATCAGGTGGTGGAGCTGGAACACGAAACCGACGTCGTGGCGCAGCAGGTCGACCCGCTGGCGCTCGCTGCCGATCGTCCGCCCCGCGGTGCGCACGCTGCCGCGGTCGGCGTCCTCGAGTCCGGCGATCACGTTGAGCAGCGTCGATTTCCCGCAGCCGGAAGTCCCGCACAGCGCTACGGTCTCGCCGCGGCGGACCTCGAGGTCGACGCCCTTGAGCACTTCGATCCGACCGTGGTCGAAGCTTTTCCACACATCTTGTATTTTCACCATGGCGGGATCTCCTTTATTCGAACCTGAGAGCTTGGGCCGGATTGAGTCGTGTGGCGTACCACGCGGGATAGAGGGCTCCGACCAGGGCGGTGCCGACGGCGAGCGCCGCGGCCCCGGAGAGTTCCTGCCAGCCGATGTTCGGCTCGATGTATCCCTGAAGCTGCGGAATCGTCTGCAGCAGGCGCAGCCCGCCCATGCTCAGCAGCCAGCCGCCGAAAATGCCGAAGGCGCAGACGGCGAGCGATTCCCCGAAAATCATCCCCGCCACCTGGCCGCGGGAGAAGCCGCAGACCCGCGCGATGGCGATCTCCTTGATGCGGCTGAAGACCGACAGGATCATCGTGTTGGTCACGCTCAGCCCGCCTAACAGGAAGGCGCAGCCGCCGACCACCCAGGCGGTGGTCTTGATGATCTTGAATTGCGAGTAGCTGCGGCTGAATTCCTCGTTCTCGAGCGCGGTCATCTTCGGGTGCTGGCGGCCGATCCACTCTTTCACGTCCTTGGATTCGAAGCCCTCCGCCAGAGCCACCGTGACCACCGAGGAAAAGCCCTCCTTGTGGAAGGCCCTTTGGCAGGACGCGAGCGGCATGAAGACGCCGCCGTTCTCGAAGCCGTTCTCCATCCGCACCACGCCGGCGACCCGGTGCTTGCCCTGGCCGAGCTCGACCTCGTCGCCGGCCTTCGCCTTGAGGAAATCCGCCGCGCGCTCGCCGAGCACCACGTCCTCGCCGTCGTCGCGGAACGATGCCGCCGAGCCGGACAGCCACTCCGCCTTCTTCAGGCGGCCGTCTTCCGCGCGGATCCCGAAGCAGGTCACCACCGCCCGGTCGGGCGCGGTGACGATCGCGAACAGCACCGGCTGCGCCTCCTTGACGAACGGTTGCCGCTCCAACTCGTCGACCAGACTGACCGGGACGTTGCTGAAGAACAGGTCGGAGACGTTTTTCTCGAACACCACCATCTCGGCGTCGCTGCGCAGGATGCGTTCGAACATCTTCACCGCGCCGCCGAGCAGGCCGACCACGCTGAGCATCGTCGCCACGCCGAGGGCGATGCCCATGGCACCGATCGCCGTGCGCACGCGGTGGCGGCGCAGGTTGGTGAAAATCAGGCTCCAGAGTGACATGGTGCGACGTGTTAGACCGCCGCGGAGCCCGTGGAAAGGCCTTCTCTAACAGAAGGTGCCGGGACCCGCATCAGCCGCAGCATCCCCCAGCGCTCCGGCGGTCCGGGCAGGGCGGCCTCCACCCGGTCGCCGGTCTCCTGGAGGCGGGTGAAGCGGCGGAAGGCGGCGTCGAAGCCTTCGGCGGCGACCAGGTTCGGCCGGCCGAGCTCCTCGTCGCGGCCGCCCGACTTGCCGGTGGCGTCCTCGTTGCCGAGGACGTCCTTCAGATCGTCCGCGGCTTGGTACGCCAACCCTCGTAGCAAGGCGAGGCGGTCGAGGAGCTGGATCTCGCGGCGGCTGCCGCGGCCGCAGAGGGCGGGCAGGCCGACGGTCAGGCGCAGCAGCGCGCCGGTCTTCTTGGCGGCGACGGCGGCGACTTCCGCCGGGTCCTGCGGGCCGCGCCAGCCGGCGAGATCATAGGCCTGGCCGCCGATCACGCCGTTCATGCCGAGGCATTCGTCCACCAGCTGGCCGGCTTCCTCGCGGCGGGCCAGGGGAGCCCCGCGCATCCCTTGCCAGAGCAGGGCGTAGCCGCGGTTCACCAGAGCGAGGCCGGCGAGCATCGCCATCGCCTCGCCGTGGACGACGTGGGCGCAAGGCACGCCGCGCCGGGTGCGGGCGTCGTCCATCGCCGGCAGGTCGTCGAACACCAGCGACGCGGTGTGAAGGGATTCGACCCCGCAGGCCAAGGCCCGCGCGGACTCCTCGAGCATCCCCATTTCGATCCCGACCAGGTAGGCGACCACCGCGCGGACCAGCGATCCGGGCCGTGCCAACAGGTCACCGAGGGTTGCCGCCAACCGCGCTTCGCCGTGGGTTCCAATTCCCTGCCGGAAGCCCGCCGCCAGCACCTCGCGGGCGCACCCGGCCCGCCGTCTCCACCAAGATTCCGCGTTCATGGGTTCGGGAAGTTCACTTGGCCTCGCCCACCAGATGGAAGCGCACGGCGAGCTTCGGATTCACGGTCATCACCGCCATCGAGCGGATGAGCGGAAGGCCGAAATCGTAGTAATCGAGCGCGGCCGTGCCGTCGATGGTGACCCATTTGCCCTCTTTCTTCGCGCTGTAGGGGAAGGCGATGGTTTTCGAAATACCGTGGATCTTGAGGGTGCCTTGGGCGTAGTTCTGCCCCTTGTCGGTCCACATCTTGATGAATTTGAAACTCCCTTCCGGTCCGCGGCCGCCGAGCCATTTGACCATCGCCTGGTCGCGCTCGTTGTCGCCGGTCTTCAAGTCGGAGAATTTCCACGAGAGATCGACGCCGGTCGGCGCGAGCGTCGCGTCGTCACCGGTCACCTTGGCGGTGAAGTTGCCGAGCGTGCCGGTGAAGGCGTGGCCGGTGGCCTTGGCGTCGACCTGGATGCGGCTTTTGCCCTTGTCGATCTCAAGGGTGCCCGCGCCGGCCAGCGCGGGGATCAAGCAAAGGAGCAGGGTGAGGTGGGGCTTCATGGTGTTACGGAGATTTCCTTGCACGACCCTCCACCCGCCCCAACGCTAAGTCCCGGACAAACTCCTTGTCCGGCCAAGTGTATCGTAACCGTTCCGTTACCGATGAAATCCCGTCTCATTAACAAGCCTCTCGCCATCCTCCTCGCCCTCGTGGTGGGCCATCGAAGCGCCCAGGCCGAACCCTACAAGGCGGGCAGCACCGTCAAACCGTTCACGGCCAAGGACCAGCACGAGCAAGCCTACACCTTCGACGCGAAGAACACCCGCTACCTGCTCGTCAGCCACGACATGGAGACCGGCAAGAAGGCGAATGCCGCGCTGACCACGTTCGGCAAAGAGCACCTCGCCGGCAAGAAGGCGGTCTATGTCGCCAACATCCACGGCATGCCCGGCATCGGCCGCATGTTCGCCTTGCCGAAGATGAAGAAGTACGCCCACCGTATCATCCTCGGCGACGATGCCGCGCTGATCGCCGACTTCCCCGAGCAGCAGGGCAAGGTCACGGTGCTCGGTCTTTCCAACGGCAAGGTGACTTCGGTGGGCTACTGGGATCCGTCGGCGGAAGGCGTCGACAAGTTCCTGAAGTGAGCCCGGGAGAGCGGATGGCGCTTTTCTCCAGACGGTCTTGATCGGCTGGCAGCAAGCAGGGACGGTCCCTCGAGCGGCCCGTGATCCGTCGTGCTTCCCCGATGAGGCGGCACGCGGCGGTCCCTGAAAATCCGCGACTCCGGGCTTGGCTCCGCGGGCTGCCCGGGATTTCTTGGATGGAGCGGCGGTTGATCCCGGGGCTGTGCGTCACGCCGGCCGCGGACACCGGTCGTTTTCCAGCTCTATTACACCCACAGCGATGCCGAGGTGCTCGACTGGTTCCGCGACAACAAGCCGGTGAAGGAGGAAGGCTACACGACCCAGCTGCTCGGTGCCGACGCGGTGAAATACATCAACGCCCGGAAGAAGGACGAACCCTTCTACCTCTACCTCACCTTCAACGCGCCGCACACGCCCTATCAGGCACCGCGGGAGTACGTGGACCGCTTCAAGCACATCGCCGACCCCACCCGCCGGACCTACGCCGGGATGGTGTCCTGCCTTGACGACGAGATCGGGAAGGTCGTCGCCGCCCTCGACGCGAAGGGCCTGCGCGACAACACCCTGATCCTCTTCCACAGCGACAACGGCGGCACCACCAATGCCATGTTCGCCGGCCAGATGGCGGACCTTTCCAAGACCAAGCTGCCCTGCGACAACGGACCCTACCGCGACGGCAAGGGCACGCTCTTCCAAGGAGGCTGCCTGGTCGCCGCCTGCGCCAAGTGGCCGGGCAAGATCAAGCCGGGCACCGTCGACGGCCTGATCCACGCCGTCGACATCTACCCGACGATCGCCGCGCTGGCCGGAGCCTCCACCGCGAAGCGCAAGCCGCTGGACGGGGTCGATGTCTGGGGAACGATTTCCGAGGGCAAGGCCTCCCCGCGCAGTGAGATCGTTTACAACGTCGAGCCCTTCCGCAGCGCGGTCCGCCAGGGCGACTGGAAGCTCATCTGGCGTTCGCTCATCCCGACCAGCGTCGATCTTTTCAATCTGGCCGAGGACCCCTACGAGAAGAACAACCTCGCCGCCGCCCATCCCGACAAGGTCGCTGCCCTGCAGGAGCGCATCAACGGCCTGGGCAAGGAGTCCGCCAAGCCGCTGGCCCTGATGTATGTCGCCAAGGTCGGCCTCGCCCACGGCAAGCGGCTGATGGGATCCGAGGACGGCAAGGGCGCGGTGATGGTCGGACCCGACGATCCCTCGATCACCGACGAAGGCGCCGGCCAGCGCGAGGTCCCGGCGGGGCATTGAGGAGACCGGGGTGGCGGCCCGGGTAATTCCTCCAAGCCGCACCCAAATGAAGCGTCCCGATGGGACGCCGAACGTCGGGCGGAACCACCCGGCACTGCGTGCCGGGCGCCTTTATCAATCGTCCCGTTGGGACGCGAACCTTCCAATCCTTAAAGGCATTGGGCGTCAGCCGGCAGGGGAAGCCATCGGTCCGTCCAAGCCGGCTGAAGCCGGCGCTCCGTTGGAACGGGCCGTCAGGGATGGCGCAGGCGGAAGAAGCGCTGCTGCTGGCCGGGCACGGGGGCGATGCTCACGTGGCACTCGCCGTCGGCGGCTTCGACTTCGCGCTCCGATTCGACCCAGTGTCCCGACGCAAGGTCGGAGCTTTCCTCCAGCACCCAGCCGGGCAGGCCGGCGGGCCAGTGGAGCATCATGCCGCCTTCCACGACAGGGGTCGTGGCGATCTGCGGGATCACGAGGTCGAAGTTCGCGACTAGGCTGCGGGCGGGGTTCGCCTTGAAGCTGTAGCTTGCAGAAGTGCTGACGATCTCGCCGCCTTCGGTCCAGCTCGTGAAGACATAACCCGGGTTCGGCGAGGCGATCACGACGACCTTGTCGCCGTCCTCGAACTGGCCGCCGCCGCTGGTGCCGCCGGCGGTGGCAGGCAGCGAGGACGTGATGATTTCGTAGGCCCTCGCGAAGCGGGCATTGAGCGCGGTGTCGCGGTCGAGCATGAAGGTATAGATCTTCTGGCTGCTCACGTTGCTGTTACCGCGTTCCCAGCGCTTGAAGAGGTAGCCGGGATTCGGGGTGGCGATGACCGTCACCTCGCTTCCGTCCGCGTAGCTACCGGCACCGGCAACCGTGCCGCCGGCGGTGGGCGAGGGATTCAAGGCGAGCGTCCGCAGGTTCCCGCCGTCCGGCGCGAAATTCGCGGCGAGCGTGCGGTCGGAGTTCGCGGTGAAGTTGTAGGTGGCGGTCGAGGAAACCTGCACGCCGCCTTCTGTCCAGTTGACGAAATGATAGCCAACGTTCGCGGTGGCTGTGAGAGCGACGGGCGCGCCCTCGTTGAAGACCCCGCCGCCGGCGGTGATGCCGCCGGCCGCGGGCACGGCGGCCGTGACGATGCTGCGGCTCGGATTCACCAGCGCGAAGACGGCGGTGAGCGAGTGGTTCACATCGACGGTCAGGCTGTAGCGGGTCTGGGCGCTGACGATCCGGCCGTTGTCGGTCCAGTGCGCGAAGTGATAGCCGGGATTCGGGGTGGCGGTGAGGACGACGGCCTGGCCAATGTCATAGGCGCCGTCGCCGCCGGTCACGCCGCCGTCGAGCGGGTCCGCGACGGTATCGATGGTCGCCATCGGCGGGAGCACCGCGCCGGCTTCCGCGACGGCGATGGTGTAGGATTTCGCGACCGCGGGCAGCACGGCGTCGGCGGCTTCGATGGTGAAGGTGAACTCGCCGGCGGCGGTCGGCGTGCCGGAGAGGATGCCGGTTTCCTCGTTGAAGCTCAGGCCGTCCGGCAGGTCGCCGCTGCGGGTGCAGGTGAAGGGCGTCGCGCCGGGGATGACCACCAGGCGGTCGGGGTAGGGGTCGCCGGCCTCTCCGTTCTGCAAGTGCTCGGCCAGGCCGACCTCGGCGTCCGGATTGAAGGCGGACATCTGCGCGCCGAGATACTTGCCGACGACTTTGACGGTGGAGAAGTCGTAGTCGATACCGTTGACGTTGCCGATACCGTCGCCGTGGATGTCGTCGGCGCCGACGTTTGAGGTGCTGATCTCGCCGGTCTCCTCGTCCACCGGGCCCGTGTATTCGAAGAATTCGTAGCGGCGGGTCACCACCTCGTCGCGGTTGTCGAGGTCCTCCGGTGCGCCTTCCAGCCTGCCCTTCGGGCCGCCGTCGCCGGCATTGAAGTCGGCTTGCAGGATCTCCCATTCGACTTCCACCTCGTCGGGTTCGTTGTTGCGCCAGTTGTGATCATCTTCGTCGCCCGGATCATCGGAAACCAGGTCGCGCAGCTTCACCTCGCGGTTGTTGTGGGTGGTGGTGCGGATTTCCTTCACCCAGACCGGCGGACCGAATTCCTTGACGTGGAGTTCCGGCGGCTCGGGCGGTTCGATCACGGCCTGGACTTGCGCCGGGGCGGCCGGGATTCCCTGCGCCGGGATGGCCGGGACCGGAGCGTAGTAGGTGAAGGCGGGAGTGGCGACTTGCACCGCGGGGCCGCGGACCAGGTTGCCGGCACCGTCGTCGACCAGCCAGAAGTACTTCACGGCGGTGGCGCTCGCGTTGATGCCCACGCCGAAATGCTCGCCGCCGAAATTCACGGCCGGATTGGTGAACATGTGGCCGTTGGTCGGGGCGATCGGCGTGGTCGGCACGGCGGTGTGGGCGGACCACGAGCCGTCGGGATTCTTGCCGCTGGCCCAGCGGACCAGGCACTTCGGATGACCGGCCACCGAGTCGTCCTGGGTGATCTTGCAGGTGCCGTAGTGGTTCCAGTTGTAGGTGTAGGTGATGCCGGTGCTGGGGCAGTCTTCGATCTCGATCTCGAAGCCATGGCAGCGCGTGCCGGTGTCGTTGACGACGTCGAAGTTGTTGATGCTGCCGTACGCCGTGCTGGCGCGCGCGGCGCCGGTGGCGAGGAAGGCGGCGCAGAGGCCGGCGAGGAACGACCGGAAGGTGGAGGGTTTCATGGCGATGATTCGGGGGCTCTTCGGAAAGCTCCCGGCCCGTTGCAGGCGGAGGAAACGGCCTTCCGATACGCTCCCACCAAAGCCCGTCACCCCTGCTCCGTGCAAGGACCTCACGGTAACGGAATGGTCGGGTAACCAATCGGTTAGGTAAGCCGCGCCGACGGCCTCGCCGCCCTCCAGGCGCACGAGAACCCGGGCCAGCTCGTGATGGAAACCAAGCGCAGGCTCTTCGTGGCATGAACCCGCCAAATTCAGCGTGGCGGGCGCAGCGGCCGGATGCTAGCCTCTTCCCATGATCAAGGTGGCCCAACTGCGTGAGGCGGCGTCCGATCTTTCCGCTGCGGATCGCGCGGAGCTCGCGGCGTTCCTCCTCGGCACCCTGGACGAAGCCCATCACTGGGTGGACGATGAGGAAGCACGTGTAAAAAGGTCCGTCCCTGCGCACGGCAGTGGTTGTTTCTCGATGAGATCCAATACGTCGCCGACTGGCAGACCTGGCTGAAGCACCAGGTGGACTTCAAACGCGGGCGGCGGATCGTGGTCACCGGTTCGGCCAGTCCGCTGCACGATGCCAAGGCGGAGTCCGGCGTCGGGCGCTGGGAGACCCTGCCGCTCGCCACCCTTTCCTTCGGCGAGCATCGATGCCGGGCCGGTACCGGCCCTGAAGTCGCTGAAGCAATGCTTCGACTGGAGCCCCGCCGACTTCGCCCGCACGGCGGCGCTGGCAAAGCAGCTCACCTCGCATTTCCACGACTACCTACTGGCGCGACAAATCGAACAAGGATCTCAAGGTGGACTTGATCGCCCAGCTCGGGGAGCGGCTGGTCCCGTTCGAGGTCAAGTATCAGGACGCGAAGCTCGACCTCGGCAAGTTCAAGGGTCTGCGCCTTTTCCTGGAGAATCACGAGCTGGAGCATGGCTACATCATCAACCGCCGCTGGGAGGATTTCGGCCTGCTCGACGTGCCTTCCGCCAAGCCCGGACGCGAACGCGCCTTGCTGAACTCGAGGATTCTGGCCATCCCCGCACCGCTCGCCTGCTACTGGCTTTCCGCCTGAATCCGTAGTCCGACCGGTTCGTCGGCCATCGAGGCGCAGCAAAAGGCCTAGACCATTGACGCAGCCGAGTGGTTCGAGAATCCTCGCCTGATCGCCCCAGATTTCAACAGCGGGGTTTGGCACTTGAATGACCTTGATGTTAGTGCGCGAGGGCCGGCCCCAATCACGGCGGGAGATTTTCAGAATCAGCAAAAGAAGCATTCATATGAGTAAAAACGAAGAGACAATTGAAGACTTTATTAAGCGGAACTCGGGAGGCTTCCCGGATGCGGACATGCTCCGATTTCTGGAAGATCGAAGCCTTGAGTATGAGCGCGACAAAGTGCGATGTAGTCTGCTGGCCCGAGGTGACCAAGAGATTTCCAGTGGCTTAGCGCACTTCTTACCCGAACAGATTGGCATGGTGACGTTCTATCCCGATCAACCAGCATCACCGGATTCGTTCGTGGCGGTTCCCAGTGTCTTACGGCGTCGGTCCGGTGAGAGACATCCAATTCAAAGACTCCAAAGTTGCAGCACTGACCCGACGGGTTGCTACCACCTTAGCGTTGATCCGTGACCCCGGGAACCCCCACGACAGAGGCATGCATGATAGACACCATTACAGAGGACGCCATGACAGTGGGGCTGGCCTTTAGTCGTGTTCCCCGACGAGCAATCCAACCCGATGAATTGGCTTGATGCTAATGCGCGAAGACCCCACTCATAGACCGCATTCACAAATTAATATGGCATTTTTTAAGATTATCCCCCAATTTCTGCAACAAATTGAACGTGGAAGAACTTTCGCGTACCGCGGCCAATCGAACATCGACGATGCTCCTATTCCGTCGATCGGGCGCCACGCTTTCGGCGACTCTTCTCTCTCCGATATCAAAAAGAGAGAACGGGAAGCTCTCGATGACTTTAAAAAACGTGCCGCTCACCTTCAGCAACCAAATCTAGGATCCGATATTGAGTGACTTGCTCTAATGCAGCACCATGGCTGCTCGACCCGACTATTGGATTTCACTACGAATCCGCTCATTGCACTTTTTTTGCATGCCAACCTGATGACAAGAAAGACGGGGTCGTTTTTACAGCGACCTTCAACCGGATAGAGGGAAACCCAACAAACGAAGAAATCTTCGACGAGTCGGGAAACTTCGCCTATTATCCGCCTCACATTACTAGCCGTATAATCGGTCAATCCGGCTGTTTCATATTCTGCGGAAATCCGACAGCGCTGCCCGAAGGTGATGAGCTTAAAAAGCTCACGATGCCAGAGAAGTGGAAATATCCTGCCAGGGACGAATTGGCAGTATTGGGAATCAGAAATGCCACGCTATTTCCCGGGATTGAGGGCATTTGCAAAGACATTAATATACGTATTGCGGAAGATCTTTTCGCAGACTGGATTTAGCGCAAAGCCGCCCCTTGGCTAACATGCTAAACCTATGCGCCCCCGCCGTTTATGCGCTAGCAACTATTATCCTTAGTTTGCATTTATGGTTCTGCTAGTCATGCCTGTTCTGTATGGCTATGGCAAGAGTACGGGACAGGCCTTTTTCGTGCCGTTGCGGACGAGGCGCTCCGCGGATTGCGATCTGAAATGTTCTAGGATAATCAGTTTTCTTTTCTGAATAACTTACTTCGGTCCTCTAATGAAAGTGACTTTCCGTCCCAACGGTAAGACGTTATTATATTTTGATCAGACAGCCGGTTCATCTCCGGCTACAAGTTCTAAATCTTGTTTGGCAACACGAATAGATTCTTATGCCTTTTCGATATCATCGTATAGTCTTTGCGCGTCTTCAGTCTTTTGTTCTTCAAGATTGTTAATAATATCGTCGACTTCACCCATTTTCCACTTCCATACATATGTCTTAGAATACCTTGGATAAACTGTAACTTCTCCATTATCTTTAAAGAAATACCGAGAATCTAGAGTGGAGGAGATATAGAAGCCTTTTGGTTTTACGGGGGGGGCTTACAAAAAAGCATGTAGAAGGATGAAATCAGTAATAGTGGAATTACGATTAAAATAATTGTTTTCCATTTGGACTGAAATAGAATTTCTTAAAAATTTTTGATATGATTACGTCTCATTGCATCTAAAATAGTGTTTATCGGACGCCGCTTCCGCGAGAATGACCACGTTCTTCTTCAACGGCTCATCAAGCGGGCTTGCAGTTCATCCACCGTGAGCCAAGCCGCCTTGCAGGATTCGATGATTTCGGATCGTTCGGCCAAAATCTCGCCATACCAATCGGGCGAGGGATAGTCGATTCCTTCCTTGGAAAATGATTCCCGCAGAAGCTCTATGGCCTCGACACGCTGACTAGATGACAACCGGGATATTTGCTCCATTTCCAAGATGGCTGGAGGCTGGTCCGTGACGCGTTTGCGATCAAGCGTCCAGTTGGGAAGCCAGGAATCTCAGGGCACGCGTGGGGGTGGGTCCTTGGAATTCAATCGACGCTCTTGTCACCAGCGGGTCGAGTGGGGACATGAGTGTCCCCGCTCCTGATCCACCACGACTCGCCCACGCTGCCGGCGACGAAAGCCGCCGCGGGGATTCCTTGGCGCGCGAGTTCCGCGGCCAGCCGCAGGGGCGGCTCGCCGAGCGGCTCGTCGGTCAGGCGGAAGGTGCCCCAATGCATGGCGACGGCCTGGCAGCAGCGGGTTTCCTGAAAGACGGTCACCGCTTCCTCCGGGTTGAGGTGCATCGGCTTCATGAACCAGCGCGGCGAGTAGGCACCGGTCGGACTTAATGCCCGGCGCAATATCGGGAAGCGGCGAATTGACACCATCCCCGAGTGATGTAGGATTTACAGCATGACACGCACCCAGATCCAGCTCCCGGACGAGCTTTACCAGCGGGCCAAGGCCTTCGCGGCACAGCGGGAACTCTCGCTGGCTGAGGTCACCCGCCGTGGCTTGGAATTGTTTCTCGACCGCTTCCCAAGCCCCGATCCAGCACGGGGTGCCTGGACGCTTCCTCGCGTCGATGCGGGCGGCATCAAGGTTCCCTTGGAAACCCTTCGCGACATCGCTGCCGATGACGAAAGCAATCGCAGCCTCGCCGACCGATGATTTCGCTGGATACCAACATCCTCTTGCCCGCCGTCGAGTCCCGTAATTCCAATCACCCGAGGGCGGCGGCGTTTCTGGAGTGCCTCCAGGACCGCCAGGATGTGGCGATCTGTGAATTCATCCTGCTGGAACTCTACGTGCTGCTGCGAAACCCCGCCGTGCTTGCCAAGCCCCTCTCGCCCGCTGCCGCCACCGATGTCTGCGAGGCCTTTCGCCAGCACCCCCGTTGGCAAGTCATCGGCTTTCCGCCCGACAGCCGGGACTTTCATGACATCTTCTGGCCGAAACTCCGCGAAGCCGACTTTGCCCGTCGCCGCGCCTACGATTGGCGGGCCGCGCTCCTCCTCATCCAACAAGGCGTCACCGAATTCGCCACCGTCAACGAAAAGGACTTCCGCGACTGCGGCTTCAGGCGGGTCTGGAATCCGCTTGCTGGAGAGTGAACCCCATGAAGTCGAAATCGTCCACGGCTACTGAATCCAATATGAAAACGCACATTCCCTTTCTCAAAAACCCCCGGAGAATGAGGTGCCATTCCGACGTAAATTCTTCTGGATCAGCTATCACCCATCCACTCCCAACTCTCAACTTCCCTTTTAGGTTAAAGGCACTGGACTTCAGCCGGCAAGCCAGATCGCGGCACGTAGGACTCTTCGACTAAAGTCAGCGCTCCCCCGGACGGCTCTGCCTCAACGAAATGCTGCTTAATCCCGTCCCATTCAGGACGGGTAGAGTGGGAACATGAGTGTCCCCGCTCCTGATCACCCATGACTCGCCCACGCTGCCGACGATGAAGGCCGCCGCCGGGATTCCTTGGCGCGTGAGTTCCGCGGCCAGCCGCAGCGGCGGTTCGCCGAGCGGCTCGTCGGTCAGCCGGAAAGTGCCCCAGTGCATGGCGACGGCACGGCGGCAGCGGGCTTCGCGGAAAGCGGCGACCGCTTCCTCCGGGTTCATGTGCATCGGCTTCATGAACCAGCGCGGCGAGTAGGCGCCGATCGGGATCATGCCGAAGTCGAGCGGCCCGAACCGCTCGCCGATCCCGCGGAAGGCCGGGCACCAACCGCTGTCGCCGGCGTGCCAGAGCTTCGCGCCGCCGCCCTCTAACAGCCAGCCGCACCAATGGCCTCGGTTGCGGTCGAAGGGGGTGCGCGCGGTGAAGTGCTGGGCCGGGGTGGCGGTGGCGCGGATGCCGGGAAGGATCTCCGCGCTGCCGAACCACGGGAGTTCTAGTACTTCGGAAAAGCCCTTCTTGCCGAGCCAGCCGGCATGTCCTTCGGCCACGAGGAGCGGTGTTTTCCTGCCCAGCGCGAACAGCGTGGGGAGGTCGAGATGGTCGTAATGCGAGTGGCTGAGCAGCACGGCGTCGATGGCAGGGAGCTGGTCGAGGCGGCAAGGCGGCGGGACGTGGCGCTTCAACGAGGGAAAGGGCAGCGGCGCGCAGTGGTCGGAGAAGATCGGGTCGACCAGCAGGTTCTTCCCGCAGCCCTGGAGCAGGAACGACGCGTGGCCCAGCCAGGTCGCGCGCCAGCCGTCCGCCGGCGCGGCTTCCAACACGACGGGGATGGCGGGCGCGGGAAGGTCGGGGGCGGTCGACGGCGGGTCCTTCGGTGCGATCCCGGTCTTCCAACGCAGCACGTCGCGCAGGCGGTGCTCGTCGTGGAACCAGGGATTGGAGAAAATACGGCGCATCCGGGAAGGCGGGACGAAGCATCGGCGGGATCGTGGCCGTGGCAAGGGCCGGGCCCGGATCCCGATCCGCCGCCGTCAGGCCCGGTCATTCCCCCCCGGGAACCGTGCCTGAAAAGAACAGCGTGCCGCCGCGGGAAATCGTGACCGGCAGCCCGATGACCGGGAAATCCAGCAGGATCTCGCCGGCACCCGGTGCGGCTTCGAAGCGCAGTTCGCCGCGGGTCCGTTCCGGATAGGCGACCACCGCCACGGTGCCGCGGAAGGTGCCGTCGATCGTCACGTCGTAGCTCCCCGCGGGCACCCCTTCGATCTCGACTTCGAACAGCACCACGCCCGCCACGCCGACATCGATCTCGGCTTCCGCCTTGGCTTCCGCCGGCAGGCCGGACGCGCGGTCCAGCAACTGGATGAAGGTGTGGTCGTGGCCGTCGGGATCGCCGCCGCCGGCCGGTGGCGGCGGCGGAGTGGGAATCATTCCGCTGAACCAGGTGACACCGCCTTGGATCACGCTGATCGCTTGCCCGGCCGCCACGAAATCCAATGGCAACTCGTCGTCGTCGATGCTGCCGGTCTCGAACTCAAGGCTGCCGTCGGTCTCGTCGTCATCCCGCGCCATCACCAGGGTGCCACGGGCCACGCCGGCGATCACCACGCTGTAGTTCCCGGCGGGAAAATCCTCCCCGCGGATCTTGAGCTCCCTCTTGCCGCTTGCCATCGATTGGAGTTCCACTTCGACCGAACTGCCGGCGGGGGCCGCCGGGCCGGGGGTGAGATCCACCGACTGCTCGATCTCGTCGGCCTCGTTGTGGTGATCGTCGTCGTCGTGATCCTCGATCCCGTCGTTGTTGTCGTCGTCGTCGTCGCGGTCGTGCTCGCCGTCACCGTCGTCGTCGTGCTCGTCGTCGTCGTCGTTGGACCGGCCGTCGCCGTCGACGTCGTCGTCGTCGGCCACGCGGTTGCCGCGCGAGTCGCCGTCGATGTCGTCGTCCAGCGAGTCGGAGGACATGTCGCCGTCGATGTCGTCTTCCAGGAAATCGTCGTCATCCAGGCTGTCGCCATCGATGTCGTCTTCCGACGAGTCGTCGTCGAGCCGCCCGTCGCCGTCCATGTCGCGTTCGGCCGGCTTGCTGTCGCCGCGGCCGTCGCCGTCGGTATCGGACTCCCACGCGCTGTCGTCGGTCTTGCTATCGCCGTCGATGTCGGTCTCGCCGAGCGAATCATCGGCGAGGCCGTCGTCATCGATGTCCTTTTCGGCGGGGTTGTCGTTGTTGACGTGGTCGCCGATGTACCGGCCGGCATGGGGGCCGTTCCTGGCGATGCCGCCGTCGACGTTTTCATCGAGGGCGTTCGGGATGCCGTCGTTGTCGACGTCGGGATCGACGATGTTCGGCACGCCGTCGCCATCGAGGTCGGGCGCGGAGCCGCCGGCGCGGGCGTTGACGGCCGACAAGCCAAGGGTGGCGGCGGCGAGCAACTTCAGGCCCGCTTTGGGGCGGATGAAGGATTTCAGTTTCATCGTCTCGGGGGATTCCAAGGGTTAGGTGCTGCGCTCGGTGATGGAATAGCCGTGGCAAGGGCGTCCGGGCAAAGGGATTGAAGTAACAGACTGGTAAGGAAATCAGCGGGTGACCCGGAGGCGGATGAAGCGGCGCGGATGGGCGGAAAGGGTCAGGAGGTCGCGGACCAGCACGGATTTCAGGGAGCTGCCCGGGGTTTCGCCCGCCAGGTAGCCGGGGCCGTCGAAGGGCGCGCCGCCGGTGCTGGTGGCGAGCGGGGTCCAGGGTCCGGCGAGGTCCGAGGTGGCCTCCACCGTCAGCGTGACGTCGTGGCGGGCGGGATCGCGCGGGACGGTCAGGCGGAGAAAATCGTCGGCGATGCGGGCGGGAGGCTGGGCGCTGGGGTCGGGGAGCCGGGGGAGCGTGCCGAGGGCGTATTCGAGCAGATTGGCGAGTCCGTCGTGGTCGGGATCGCCGTCGTCGGGGGCGGCGGAGGACCCGAGATGCTGGAGTTTCCAGGTGCCCAGCGGGGAATCGTCGACGATGCGGAACAGCAGGCCGCCGCCGTCGGGTCCGCCGCCCGCGGCGGTGCCGTAGAGCACGCCGTCGGGCGCGGTGGCGAGGCCGCCGGTGAAGACCAGGCCGGCGCCGGCGCCGGCGCTCGCGCTGCCATTGGTTCCGTTGAAAGCCGCCAGCACCTCCAGCCCGCCGCCGTGGCGGTGGCGGAAGACCGCGCCGGCGCCGGGACCGGTGGCGATCCCGAGCACCGCGCCGTCGGGCGCGGCGTGGAGTTCGCCGGCCGGGTTGGCGGCGCTGCTGCCGTCGAACGACGCGGCCAGCGACCAGCTGTCGTCGGCCGGATTGACGCGGATCAGCGCGCCGGCGTCGGCGGAGCCGCCGCGGCTGCATGTCCCGTAGAGGAAGCCATCGGTCCCGGCCACCAGTCCGCCCTCCGGCAGCCGCGGGCCGCTGGCGGTGAAATGGGCGAGCACGCTGTAGGTGCCGAGCGGCGAGATCTTGAACAGCACGCCGCTGTCCGCGCTGCCGCCGCGGGAGGTGACGCCGTAGTAGTTCTGGTTCGCGGCGAAGACCAGCGGGCCGCGCGGGCCGCTGCCGGGAAAGGAGCCGGCGGTGCCGGTGAAGGAGACGACGCGGGTGCGGACGCCGGCGGTGGTGACCTTGAAGACGGTGCCGCGGGCGCTGGTCCCGCCCTCGCGGCCGATGCCGTAAAGCGCGCCGTCCGAGCCGTTGACCAGCGCGCCTTCCGCCAGCGCGCCGCCGGTGGAGGTGAAGGAATTCACCGGCGAAAGGCCGCTGCCGGGTTGATAGCGGAAGACGGATCCGCGACCGCCGGCGGCCCCCTGGCTGGCGACCCC
Source organism: Akkermansia muciniphila (assembly GCA_945883695.1). Classification (GTDB taxonomy): domain Bacteria; phylum Verrucomicrobiota; class Verrucomicrobiia; order Verrucomicrobiales; family Akkermansiaceae; genus Haloferula; species Haloferula muciniphila_A. Next base: position 20,030 of record CAMCYK010000064.1, read on the forward strand.
GTAGTAGGCCCCGGATTTCAAGATCAGCGCGCCGTCGGGGGTCGAGCCAGGGCTGCCGCCGAGGGCCGCGGCGACCCCGAATCCGCCGGAGGCGCCCCAGCCGGCCAGGGTGCCGCCGCCGCCGCTGCCGCCCGCGGCCAGCGGAAACAGCCAGCCGCCCGCGCCGTCGGCCAGCGGCGCGCCGGAGGGCATCCAGCCGGCCGGCGGCGAGAGGGGAGCGGTGACCGAGTAATCGCCGGCGGCCGAGATCTTAAACACCGCGCCGAGGTTTCCCGGGCCGCCGGCCGAGGTGACGCCGTGGAAGAAGCCGTCGCCGCCGGCCGTCAAGCCAGCCCGCGGCGCGGCCCCGGCGACCGCGCCGCTTTCGCCGCTGAACGAGGCGAGCAGCGTGAAAGCGCCACCGGTGGTGAGTTGGTAAACGCCGCCCCAGCCGGAGCTGCCACCGGTCGCGACCGTGCCGAGCAGCGTCGCCGCGTCGGCCGCCACCAGTTCGCCGACCGGCTGCGAGCCGGCGAGATCGGCGAAACTATGGAGCGCCGTGAAGACCGGGCTGGCCGCGGTGCTCAGGCGGAAGGCGGTGCCGAAGCCTTCCCCGCCGCCGAACTCGGTGGTGCCGTAAAGCCGGCCGCCCGAGTGGAGCAGCAGCCCGCCCGCGGGCCGCGCGCCGTTGGCCCCGGCGAAGTCGTGCAGCGGGGTGAAAGCTCCCGCCGTGGTGATCCGGAAGATCGTCCCGAGGTTCGCCGCCCCGCCGAGCCGCGTCACCCCGTAGAGCGTGGTCCCGCTGATCGCCAGCGCGGCGGTCGGCTCGCGGCCCTTGGCACCGCCGGCGGTTCCCGTGAATTCCGCCAGCGTGGTCAGCGCGCCGGCCGCCGTCATCCTGAACACGGTGCCGAAGCCGCCCGCGCCGCCGGCCGCGGTGGTCCCGTAGAAATTCCCGTCCGGATGCGCGACCAGCGGCCCCGGGACCGCGCCTTTGGCCGCGCCCGCGGTGCCGGTGAACTGGACCAGCGGGGTGAACCCGCCGGCCGCGCTGACCTTGAAGAGGGTGCCGAAGCCGCCCGCGCCGCCGGCGGCCGTGCTGCCATAAAACGCCCCGTCCGGGCCCGCCACCAGCCCGGCGGTCGGCCCGCTGCCCGGCGCGGCGCCGGCCGCGCCGGTGAACGACACCACGGTCTCGACCGCGCCCGCCGCGGTGACCCGGAACACGCTGCCGAAGCCCGCCGCCCCACCGCTGCTGGCGGTGCCATACAGTTCGCCCCCGGCCAGCCGCAGCAGCTTGCCGGTCGCCTGGCTGCCGGGTTTTTGAAAGGTCGCCAGCACCTCGTAGCCGGCGAAGGCCGGGACGATCAGCAGAAGCAGGCACGCCAAGGCGGCCGTCCGCTTCCGGCGGTGGCAGGGGGAACTCATCGGGGTGCGCTCGTCGGGCGCGGAAATGAGCTGTTCCCGCGCGCGGCTTGTCCAGTAGCATCGCCGCCACAGGCAAGGCGACCCGCCGAGGGTAACCGATCGGTTACGATCGGCCGGTTGCCCGGCAACCCCGACCCTCCCTAGCGTCACCCCGGTCATGAGACTCCCGCGAAACGGCTCCCCCGTTGCCAACGCCCTGTGGGCGCTGTGCGGGGCGGTCTTGGGCATCACCCTCACCGGGTGGATCGTCCCGGGAGCAAACCCGCGGATTTCCGGGTCGCGCGCTTCGGCGGACGGCCCGGATCGACGGCCGCCGGTCCGGAATGCCGCGCTCCAGCACCGGCCCGGCGGCCCAGCGCCGTCCGCCGGCGATGTGCCCGCTAGCAAGCTCTCGGACGCCCTCGCACGCGGCGAACATTTCCGCAAGGCGGGGGCCGAGGCCGCCCGCCACGATCTCGCCGCCGCCTTGCAGCAGGCGTATTCGATCCCGAACCGCCAGGACCAGCTCGACTTCTACCGCGGACTTTACGGCGTCTGGTCGCAGGAAGATCCGGTGGCCGCGCTCGACAACGCGCAGGCCAGCTTTCCCGCCGGCCAGCTGCAGTCCGACACCATCGGCATCGCGATGAACCGCTGGGCCGAGGAAAACCCGCGCGAGGCGTGGTTGTGGGCGGAGCAGAATCTGAGCGGCCCGCTGAAGGACCGCGCGCTCACCGACCTGATGATCGGTTGGTCGCGCCGCGCGCCGGAGCAGGCCGCCGAGTGGCTGCAAAGCACCGGCATGACCTCGCAGCCCTTGTTCAACGCGATCGGCGCGACCTGGGCGGAGGAACGCCCCGCCGCCGCCGCCGACTGGGCGAAGTCGCTGCCCGACGGCCAGGGCAAGGAGACCGCCACCGTCGCGGTCGCCGGCAGCTGGGCCGCGCAAGACCCCGAGGCCGCCGCCGGCCATTTCGCGGAGGAGATCGCGTCCGGGGATGAACTCAATCTGGTGATCGCCATCGCCGACGTCTGGGCCAGCACCAATCCCGCCGAGACCGCGGGCTGGATCGCGAAGATGGCGGACGGGCCGGCGAAAGACGAGGCCGCGGCCACCCTCGCCACGATCTGGGCCGCCAGCGACATCCGCGCGGCGGTCGCGTGGAGCAGCTCGATTTCCTCCGCCGAAACCCGCCGCGAGGTGGTCGCCCACATCGGCACCACCTGGGGCGCGATCGAGCCCGCCGCGGCGCTCGACTGGCTCGGCACCTTGCCCGCCGCGGAGGCCAGCGAGGGGATTGCCGGCGCGCTCTATTCGTGGGCCGGCACCGATCCCGTCGGCATGCGCGCCTGGCTGGTGGAAAGCCCGGCCGGCCCCTTCGGCGACCAGGCGCGCCAGAGCCTCGGCGACGTCCTCAGCGAGACGAGCCTGCCCGACACGATGGACCTCGCCCTCGGCATGACGTCCGAGAAGGCCCGCAACGAGGCGCTGTCCCGGTATTTCCGCGAGTGGCGCAAGCAGGACGACGAAGGCGCGCAAGACTGGCTCCAGACCAACTGGGACAGCCTGCCGGAAAGCTCCCGCACGCAGCTCGCCACCGAGCAATCGCGGTCGGTCGTGCCGCGGTGAAACCGCCCTGGACTGCGGGGACTTGTCACCGCTTTCCCCACGAAGCTTGCTGAGCGGTCATCGCCCCTCCGACCCCAGCCCCGGCAGGCGGAACTCGAACTCGATCCAGCCCTCGTCCGCCCGCACCAGCCGCAAATCCCCGCCGTGGGCCCGGATCAGTTCGCGGGCGATATTGAGCCCCAGCCCGTGGCCGCGGACGTTCTCGCCGACCGCCGGACCGCGCCGGAAGCGTTCGAAAATCTCCTCGCGCGCCTCCCCGGGGATCGCCGCGCCGCTGTTCGCCACGCTCACCACCGCCCAGCCGTCTTCCTCCCGCGCGCCGATCTTCACCGTGCCGCCGTCGGGCGTGTACTTGGCGGCGTTCTCGACCAGGTTCTGCAAGACCAGCATCACCCGCCGGCGGTCGGCCTTGGCGAACAAGGAGGCCGGCAGCTCGTCCTCCACTCCGATCTCGCGGTCGTTGACCAGCGCCTGCAAGTCGTCCTCCGCCGCGGCGATCAGCGGGACCAGATCGATCTCCTCCGCCTCCAACGCCAGCCGCCCGGCGTCCGCCTGGGCCAGCAGCAGCAGGTCGTCGATCAGCGCCGTCAGCCGCCGCGTCTGCTGCCGCAGCACCGCGATCTCCGACGCCTGCGGGCCGGTCAGCCCGGTCTCGCGCGACAGGTGGTCCAAGCCCGCGCGCAGCACCGCCACCGGCGTCTTGAGCTGGTGGGAAGCGTCGGCCGAAAAGCGCGTGGCGGATTCGTAGGACGACTGCAAGCGGTCGAAGCTGCGGTTCAGCACTTCGGTCAGCCGCGCGATCTCGTCGTTCGCCGCCGGCACCGGCAGCCGCTCCTGCGGGGCCGCGGCGCTGATCCGCTCGGCCGCCGCGCTCAGGTCCGCGACCGGCGCGACCGCCCGCCGGCCCAGCCAGTGGCCGCCGAAAAACACCACCAGTCCGACCACCGGCAGCGAGAACAGGATGCCGCGCCGCAGGTCCTTCTGGAAGCGCTCGATCGTGCCGAGCCGGGTGCCGATGCGGATCAGGTAGGGTCCTTCCTGCCAGGCGCCGATTCGGCAGTTCCGCCCGAACAGCGGGGTCGTGACGGTTTCGCCGGGGTTTCCCTCGAGCCGCGTGCCCCGCAGGTTCGGCGACTGGTAAAGCAGCTGGCCCTCGGGTCCCTCGACCACCAGGAAGCGGCCGCGCAGCGACAAGGGGATGAATTTCACGCCGAGCGGACGCCGCGGGTCGACCGGTGCGCCGCGGAAATTCCGCAAGTCGCGCAGCAGTTCGTCGGCGTCGTTCTTCAGCGTCTCGTCGAGCTGGGCGATCTGGTGGAAATACAGCACCGGCATCAGCACCGCCGCGCCCGTGGCCAGGGCCACCATGGTGAGCAGCGCGGCATAGACGCCGACTTTCACCTTGAGCGACCAGTTCTTCATCGGGGTGGCTGCATGACGTAGCCGACGCCGCGCACCGTGCCAATCACCGACTCCGCGCCCGGCCGGTCGAGCTTCTTGCGCAGCCGCATGATGAAGATCTCCACCGTCCGCGTGTCATACTCGTGCTCGCGTTCCCAGATCCGCTCGCAGATCTCGTCGCGCGAAAAAGTCCGGCCGGGTTCCCGCATGAAGACGGTCAGCACTTCGAATTCCCGCGGGGACAGCTCCACCCGCTCGTCGCCCCGGGTCACCCGCCGCTTCGCCACGTCCATCGAGATCGGGCCGACCCGCAGCACCGCTTCCGGCACCTCCTGCGCGCTGCCATGCCGCCGGCCGAGCACGTCGACCCGCGCCAGCAGCTCTTCCATCGCGAAAGGCTTGGTCAGGTAATCGTCCGCGCCCGCTTTCAAGCCCGCCACCCGGTCGCCGACCTCCGACCGCGCCGTCAGCATCAACACCCGCAACGGCAGACCGGCCTGGCGGATCCGGCCGAGCACCTCGAAGCCGTCGAAGCCCGGCAGGTTGACGTCGAGCACCACCAGGTCGAAACGCTTGCCGGTGACCGCCGCCAGCGCCCCCGGGCCGTCGCCCGCGGTTTGCACGGCGTGCCCCGCGCGCGCCATCGCGCGGCACACCTGACCGGCGAGCTGGGGTTCATCTTCGACCAGAAGGATATCCATGGGATGGGGGCGAAGGACCAGACAACCCGAAGGCACGGATCACCGCAAGGCCACTCCGCGTAACCAAATGGTTGGAATTCGCGGGTGGCGACCCGATCCCCGCGGCTCCCGCCGCTGGCTTCCGATGAACCCCGGCCGATGGAAGATCGTCACCGGGCCGGCGGCTGCGGGCAGGTCTCGATTCCGGCGAGGCTCTTGACAACGACGAGCTGACCGGTGGTCAGTTGACGGACAAATCCCGCTTTCAGGAGATAAGTCACCGCCTTGAGGGAATCGAGCGGGCTCGCGCCGGTCAGATCGGCGAGCTGCCGCGAATTTGGAAATCCTTCGCCGGGTCGGTATTGCCCGGAGCGGAGGCTCTCGGAAATCGTTTCGACAAGCTGTTTCGACGACGGCCGCGCGGTGTCTTCGGTGACCCGGAACATCGGAGACCGCCGCATGAAGCTCCGGGAGCCGGGAAGCCGGGGAATACCGGTTTTCATAAAGTTCATGTTGGTGTGTTGTTGCGGGTTTTCATCCGGGAGTTCGCGTCAAATCGGGGCTTGGATTCAGGTTTTTCAGTCGAAGCCCCGGGTCGTCGTCTCTCCCGGGTCACCGGCGCGAATCACGGTCGGGTCGGAGGACGGAGTGCAATTCGAACTCGAGTTGTCCGCGAGTGAAGCGGCGGACGGCGGTTTCGAGCTGGCGACCGATTTGAAGCGGATCGAATGACTCCGCGCCTCAGCCCGCGGCGTCTTTCCCCAGCCGCGTGCCCTTTTCCCAGGTCAGGCCCCAGTCGCGCAGCGCCTCCAGCACCGGCCGCAGGGCCTCGCCTTTGGCGGTGAGGCGTGCTTGCATTTTAAAAGTATGAGCGACGCACCGATCAGCACCGCCGTGAAACTCGCCCCGCCCGGTGCCGGCCTGCCGAAGCCGGAATGGTTCATCGCCCGGCTGATCTTCGGGTGGTTCCGCCGAGCGCGATCCCGCGGGGACCTGGCGGCGATGTTTGAAGAGGAACGGGAGCGAATCCTCCTGCTCGCGGGGTCCTGCGATCCCGCGAACGGCACGCGGCGGACCTTGATCAAGCGGCTGCCGGGATTGGAAGACAGCAGCCGCGACTGGTCGGTCTTCATGACGCTGGAGCACCTGCGGACCGCGGCGCGCTATCGCCACCCGTGGTTCGGCCCGCTCGATGCCGCCGGCTGGCACGCCATGGCCGCCTTCCACCTGCGGCTCCACCGCAAGCAGGTGGAGGCGATCCTTGCCGCGATGCAACGCTGAGGTGCCTGAAGTTAGCGCCATTTGGGTCACTTCTCACGCATTCACAATCCAGGACCCGATGATGATCTGTGAGGGCTGGCACCCCAGTTGGAAAGGTCGCGGACGACGAAGAGGGCGCAGATATGTTTCGACATCTGGAGCAAGCCGCCCGGCGTGTCGCTCACGCCGGAGGAGTTCGCGGAACGGGAACCTTTGTGGTATGCCCGGGCGCTCGCCAAGATCGAGGAGGCCGAGAGTTACGAGGCTAGGAAGCTGGCCAGGCGCGAGCTTCGCCGGGTAGGCCGGGAACGGTCTTTTCCGCCGCCCGTGGCGCGTCCTCCCGGCCCTCCGGCCGATCCGTCCCCGCGCATCCGCTCCTCGCCGGTGGCCGCTGCCGTGGGCCGGAACTCGCCCTGTCCCTGCGGCAGCGGGAGGAAGTTCAAGAAGTGCTGCGGGGCTTGATGGCCAAGGGAGGCAACCGACAGCGGGGAATCAGAATCTAACAGATTCAAAATTCAAGGACAGACCCCCGGAGCTCACTCGATTGGCGTGCTCAGAAGCTAGCCCTTGACACAAAAGAGATACAATGTATTCCTTTCAGGGTGACGCTCACGTTCATTGAAACTCCTCATTTCACCCGCCAGATCGCCGAATGGGTGGGTGACGGGGAGTATCGGGCCTTCCAGCAACAGTTGCTGGAAGACCCGGAGCGCGGAGATCTGCTCGTCGGTTGCCGCGGCCTGCGCAAGGTCCGGATAGCACTCGGCGGGCGGGGAAAGAGCGGCGGCGCACGGGTTATCTACCTTTTTCTTCCCGAAGATCACGTCCTCTAACTCTTCCTCCTCTTCAAGAAGTCCGACCGCGCAAACCTCAGCAAATCCCAACGAAACCAACTCGGCACCCTCGCCGATCAAATCAAATCCGAATAT
>CAMCYK010000065.1 GCA_945883695.1 Akkermansia muciniphila
CCGCGGCCGGTGCGGAAGTATTCCTCGATCCCGCGGATCCCGCGGATCTCGCAGGACACGGGAAAGTCGGGGCCCTTGATGTGCTGCATCAGCTCGGGCAGCGTGATCTGGGGGTTGTCGATCTGGGCGCAGATGCCGTCGATGACTTCATCAAGATCATCCGCGACTCGAAGAACCGCGACGAGGCCCGCGAACGCCTGGCCGATTATCAATTCTCCACCGCCACCGCGGAGGGCCTGGGGATCCTGATCCGCTCGCAGGCCGCGGTGCAGGGCGACCGCTATGTCTTCAGCGAACGCCAGGTCAACGCCATCCTCGAACTTCGTCTCTATCAGCTCACCGGTCTCGAACGCGACAAGGTGAAGGGCGAGTACGACGAGATCCTGGAGACCACCAAGGACCTGCTCGACATCCTGGCCCGCGAGGAGCGCGTGCTGACCATCATCAAGGACGAGCTCCGCGCGATCCGCGACAAGCACGCCACGCCGCGCAAGTGCCCGATTCTCGCCGAAGCCGGCGAGATCGCGATGGAGGAGCTCATCGCCAACGACGCGATGATCGTGACCCTCTCGCACCGCGGCTACATCAAGCGCACCCCGGCCAGCGAATACCGCCTGCAAGGCCGCGGCGGGAAAGGGCTCAAGGGGATGGAAACGAAGGCCACCGGCAAGGATGTGGCGGACGACTTCATCGAGCACCTGTTCTCGGTGCAGGCGCACGACTACCTGATGTTCTTCACCAACACCGGCCGCGTTTACGTCGAGCGGGTCTATGAACTGCCCGAAGGCTCGCGCACCTCAACCGGCCGCAGCATCAAGAACGTGCTCGATCTCAAGCCCGACTAGAAGATCGCCGCCTTGCTGCGCCTCGAACGCGGCACCGACTAGAACGGCAACGACAACACCTTCCGCGAGGGCGCCGGCTACGTGTTCTTCGCGACCCGCAGCGGCAAGGTGAAGAAGACCTCGCTCAACGACTTCCGCAACTACCGCAAGGCCGGCTTGACCGCGATCAACCTGGAGGAAGGCAATGATCTGATCGGCGTGAACCTCACCAGCGGCGAGGACGAGATCATCCTGGTCACCCGCAACGGCATGAGCATCAAGTTCACGGAGGGCATTTACAAGAAGTCCCAGGGCGAGCCGGTCGAAGGGGGAGAGCCGGTCGAAGAGGAATCCGGCGAGGAAGAAGCCGCCGAAGACGAAGGCAAGCCGCAGATCCGCCCGCAAGGCCGCGCGACCGCCGGTGTCACCGGCATCCGGCTGCGCAAGGACGACTACGTGGTCGGGATGGCGATCGTCTCGGAGGAAACGATGTTGCTGGTCGCCTCGGAAAACGGTCTCGGCAAGCGCACCGCGTTCTCCAGCTATCGAGCCCTCCGCCGCGGCGGCCTTGGGGTGAAGACGCTCAATGTCACCGACAAGACCGGCAAGGTCGTCAACGCCGTATCCGTCACCGAGCAGGACGAGCTGATGCTCATGACTTCCACCGGCCAGAGCATCCGCATCCGGGTCAGCGAGATCCGCGAGACCGGCCGCGTGGCGCAAGGGGTGAAGCTGCTCACTTTGAAGGAAGGCGAGAAGCTGCAAGACATCTCGCTGGTGATTCCCGACGGGGAGGATGCCGGCGGCGATGGCAGCGAAGCCGGTGGCGCTCCGGAAGCCGAAGGCACCGACAACGCGGCCGAGTGATTCGTCTGCCAGTACAAGAGTAGGCCGCCGGAGTCCCACCCCCGGCGGCCTGAATCATTACCCTAAGTGCCCACACCCATGGACAGGGAACCTGATTTTGTGCTGTTACACCCTTACATGAAAACTCACGTCAAACGCGGTCTTCAAGGGAGTAGACCCTTCAGGATTCCAGACGTTCAAAGTTTCTGAGATTTTTTTCGACGGTAATGGAACGAAAGGCCACGTGGTGGAAATTCCCGGCATTTCAGGCTGTCCCGTCCGTGGAATTTCCCCTTGGTTCCGTCGCGTGCGGCCGGCCTTGGGAGCTTTGATGGTGCTCGCGCTGGCCTCCTGCCAGCTCGTGGGGCCGACCGTGCCGGTCGGCGCGGACGATCCGGCGGTGAGCTACCAAGGCCGCTGGGACCAGACCGACCCCGCGCGGCCGCGGGCGTCGTGGCCGGGTTTCGCGCTGGAATGCGGTTTTACCGGCGGCAGCGTCGCGGTGCGGCTGGATGACCCGGGGAATTATTATCAGGTCGAGATCGACGGCCGGAACCACGGCACCGTGCGCGGCCGGTCGGGCGGCAGGCCGCTGCTGTTGGCCAAGGGCCTGGACGAAGGACCGCACCGGCTGCGCCTGATGCGGCGGAACATTTCCTTCGAACATCCGACGACGGTGGAGGGTTTCCTGCTGGAACCGGGCGGTGAATTGCGGCCGCTGCCGCGACGGGCGCGCTTGAAAATCGAGTTCATCGGCGACTCCTACACCGCGGCGGAAGGCAACGAGGCAACCCGGGCCAGCTTGCCGTGGCGGGACAAGTACCCGGTGACGCACATCGGCCGGGGCTTCGCGGCGATGGTCGCGGAGGCTTGCGACGCGGATCATGTCACGGTCTGCCGCTCCGGCAGCGGGGTGCTGTGCGATTGGCTGGGCGGGCGCGCCGATCCGATGACCGAGCGCTATGATTGGACGCTGATGGAGCAGCCGGAGCCGCGCTGGGAATTCTCGCGCTGGACTCCCGACCTGGTGATCGTCTGCCTCGGGCTCAATGATTTCTCCGGGCTGCGGCGGCCGGACGGCAGCGTGGCCGCGGCGGACGCCCGCGAGTTCCGCGAGGCCTATGGCCGCTTGCTCGACAAGGTCCGCCGCCACGCGCCGCGCGCGGAGATCGTGGCGCTGGCCCACTTCAACCCGTGGGTGCGCGGGCAGGTCGGGCGAATCGTCGCGACCCGCCGGGACGCCGGCGAGCGGCGGCTGCACTACGCGGAATTCGACGAGGTCCCGGACGGCTACGTCGCCGACGGCCACCCGACGGTGGCCACCCACCGCAAGATGGCGGATCAAGTCCTGGCCCGGCTGGAGGAGATCGGCGGCATCACGCCTTCTTCGGGAGATAAGGGAAATGCTTCTTCAGGGCGAGGATCCGCGCCTCGAACAGATGCCAACTGAGCCAGGCGAGGGACAGCGAGAGGACGGTGGCCGCCGCGGTATAGAGCAGGGTGGCGGGCCAGCCGGTGCCGGCCAGCGGGACGATCCCGCGATCCCACAGGAAGGCGATCCACAGCGGCTTGAGCGCGTGGTGGTAGACGTAAATCCCGTAGCTGTATTTGCCGAGCCAGCGCAGCGCGCGGGATTCGAAGAACACCGCCGCCACCCCGCGCCGCCGGCATTCCAAGGCGAGGCCGACCCAGGCGCTGCCGCAGACCAGCATGATCAGCGGCTCGTACATCGCCAGTGACGGGAGAACCGTGCGGTTCAGCAAGAGCAGGACACTCGACACCGCGGCGACCGGCAGCACCCACTTGCCGATCTTCTCGCGCCCGCGGCGCGTCCGGTAAATCAGCGCCAGCCCGCCGCCCGCCGCCAGCATGCCGAGCCGGCCGAGGGTCGAGACGTAGGTCGCCAAGGCACCGATTTCCGAGTTCAGCCAACCCGTCAGGAAGGGACTGCTCACCACCAGCAAGGCGCACAGCGGGGCGAGCCAGCGGAGCTGGAGGAAGAACACCACGAAAGGCCACACCAGATAGAATTGCTCCTCCACCGCCAGCGACCAGAAGTGACCGAGGCTGAACCAGGTCGGCGACTCGAGCCAGGTTCCTTTCATCGCCATCCCGATGTTCGACGCGTAGAGCCAGTACCACCACGGCGAGTTGGGGCCGCGCAGCACGGCCGCGTCCTGCGGCGACAGCAGCGGAACCGACAGGTAGGCCACCGCCAGCATCCCGTAGTAGAGCGGAAAAATCCGCAGCGCCCGCCGCATGTAAAAGGTCCGGAAGAAATGCGGCCGGGATTTGGCGTCGACCAGAATCCCGGTGATCAGGAAGCCGCTGAGCACGAAAAACAGGTCGACCCCGAGGTAGCCGCTCAGCAACAGCCGCTCGAGCGGCCCGGTGCCGTCGCCGAGGTTGCCGCCGACGATGATGAAATGGCTGAACATCACCAGCAGGATCGCCAGCCCGCGGATCCCGTCGAGACCCGGCAAATGGGGGGCACCCGTCACGCTTGCCGGTGGTGGCGAAGCCGCGAATCCGGAAACCCCGCGCGCCTCCGCCGGGGCAGGCGCGTCAACGCCATCCCGGGGGTCGCGGCTGGAAATGCTCATGAGGCCGCGGAGTCTCCGCCGATTGGCCCGGCCGTCAATCCACAAGCGGGGCTTCGGCCGACCGGCGCCGGCTAGGACGGATTCGAGCCCGCCGCGGTCGCGCTGGCGGCCCTGACGAAGGATTCGCGTACAAGAGTAGGCCGCCGGAGTCCCACCCCCGGCGGCCTGAATCAATACCCTAATGTGCCCACACCCATGGACAGGGAATCTGATTTTGTGCTGTTACACCCTTACATGAAAACTCACGTCAAACGCGGTCTTCAAGGGAGTAGACCCTTCAGGATTCCAGACGTTCAAAGATTCTGAGATTTTTTTCGTATTTTCACGGTTCGCCGGTGGCGGATCATCGTGCAACGAACCCGCCGTGGCGTGCGCTCCGCGCCATCGTTCGGCTTGCCGTCGGCCGGGATCGTGGCACAGCATCCGGCCATGCCGCGCTTCCACGCCAATGCCGACTACGAGGAAAAGGACACCCATCCGATCCGGCTGGAGCCCGGCGACGAGGTCACGGTCGGCCCGGTCGATCGCGCCTGGCCCGGCTGGGTGTGGGCGGCGGACGACAGCAACAACGACGGCTATGTCCCCGAGGACATCCTCGAGCCGCTGGGAGAGGGTCGCTACGCCGCGCTCGAGGCCTTCGATCCCACCACGCTGGTCATCCGCCAGGGCGATGAACTCGAGTCGCTCAAGCAAATCCACGGCTGGCACTGGTGCCGCAATGCCCAAGGCGGAGAGGGCTGGGTCGCCGGCTACCTGCTCCGGCCGAACCCGTGAACGCCGGGTGATAAGGAGCCACGACACTCCTGTCGTGAGCCAACCGTCCAACACGACAAGAGTGCCGTGGCTCCGACGAATCTGGGCCGGGAAATGCTCTCCCGTTCCGCTTGAATCTCGTTGACGCGATGTATTTGCATTGTAATGGTTTTGCACGGCTTTCGGAAGGCAAACGCAGTTTTTCACGAATTGCGCGAGCTTCGCTTCGAAACCATGCGGTATTCACTTTGCATGCGAAATCTTGGTTTTGTAATAAACCCACGCCGGTCTTGCGGCGTTTGTTTCACGAATCTTTTTTGTCTTTGAATTCCCGTTTCCCATGAATCTGACCCTCCGCAAACCCGCCACCCATCGGGGATTCGCGCTCGTCATCACGCTCAGCCTGATGGTTCTCATCACCCTGCTTGCGATCGGCATGCTCGGGCTTTCCACCATCGAGCTGCGGAAAACGGCGCAAGGCGAAGCGCGCGCCGCGGCGCTGGCGAACGCCCGGCTCGGCTTGATGCTGGCGCTCGGCGAACTCCAATCGAGCTTGGGCGACGACCGGCGGATTTCCGCCGACGCGGCGCTGCTGGCGGACACCAAGAATCCCGGCGTGGTGGGCACTTGGGACGCCTGGTCGCCCAATTTGATCACCCGGAGCGGCTCCGCCTCCACCCCGCGGGTCGATTACCGGACTCCGAAAGGCCAAAGCGGCTTCCGCGGCTGGCTGGTGTCCGACCCGGAACCGGCGAACACCGCGCGGCTCGATTGGCATGTTTCGCCGCCCGAAACGGGGGAGGAGCTGGCGGAATTGTTCACCCTCGACGGCTCCGGCTTCGATCTCGGCGGCAACAAGGTCCCGACGGTCTCGGGCACGGGTGGCAAGGTCGACGGCAGCTTCGCGTGGGCCGTCACCCAGGAGAACACCAAGGCCCGCATCAACATCGGCACCGACGATACCAAGCGGATCACCTTGGAGGACCGGCTGCAAACGCCGTCGCGGCCGAGCCTCGCGCTCTCCACGCTGCTGACCGATCCCGGCGGCGACTGGCTGGCCCGGCCGGCGACCATCAGCAGCCTGTCGCAGGCGGTCCTGGAAACCGGCTACGGGCTCACCCCGGAAAGCGCCGGCAAGGCGGCGAAGGATTACACGGTGGATTCCTACAGCCTGTTGACCGACCCGGTCAGGGGTGGCCTCAAGGTCGACCTGACAACGGCCTTCGAAATGCCGGACTCGGAGTTCGCCGCGACCACTTGGCCGGCCGGGGACGGCACCGTGGCCAATCCGTTCCGCAGCCCCACTCCCCGCGAATACAAGGGCCAGAAACCCCTGTTCCAACCGCTGGTCAACAGCGCCCAGGCCCAGGTTTTCATGAATTTCGACCCCGCCTCGGTGAACCACAAGTTCCAGGTCAACGGGGTGCCGACTTTCGACACCCTGCGCTCCCACTACCGGATCCACCGCCACCTCTACCAAGGCGCGGGCGGCGAAACCGCGTTCGAGCGGCCCTACGCCCACATCGCCACGCCGGAAACGGTCGCCGGCCGGCCCTTCGGCCGCAAGTCGCAGACCGCGCTCAACCCGGTGCTCGACCGCATGAACCTGATCTTCAGCATCTACGCCAAGGCCGACGGGACCTTGGGCATCCTGCTGAGCCCCTTCGTCACGATCTGGAATCCCTACAACGTGGACATCGAGACCGAGGGCATGGTGGTTTACCCGTGGATCGACTTCGCGGTGTTCTGGAACTGGAACGTCACCCCGTCCGGCGGTGGCTCCGCCCTGACTTGGAACAGCTCGCTCTCCCGCTTCGTCGGCGAGGGATTCCAAGGTCATGGCCGCTCGAGCCGGCCGTATTTTTACCTGCATCTCACCCAGTCCGGGACGCCCGGCCGGGCCGGGCAAAGCGTGGTGAACCCGCCGATCCGGCTCGCTCCCGGCGAAGTCCGGGTCTTTTGCCTCGCCGACTCCTCGCGGCGCGACCTCGAAATCCTCGGCACCCCGCAGCAACGGACCTGGCAGATGCGGCCGGTCGGCAGCCCGTCGGACATCACCGCGTCGACCAAGGGCGGGATCGTGCTCAACATGACCAAGTCGATCGCCGGCGGCAGCAATTTCAACTACAAGCTGAAGACCGGCGACCGGGTGAACGCCAACCAGGTGGGCTTCGACCGCGGGACCTACTACTACATCGTCAACATGGCCGACGCCTACCAGATCCGGAATCCCGGGGTGGAGCTGATGGTCGAAGCCCGTTCGGCGGGAAGCGGGCTGCCCGCCCTGCCGGCGGAGCGAAACCTGGTCTTTTACGGCCAGCTTCATTCCGGCGCGTCCTACGGGAAGGGGAATGATTCGCTGAGCTATCCGTCGTTCAGTTTCGACGAGATCAATGAGACCCCGAAGATGGTCGGCAGCCTGTTGACCTATCACCGCGTCGCGCAATCGGGGAGCCTGCCGCTGGCCGACCTGATGTACACCACCAATCCCCGGCAGCCCTATGTGAACGCCTACCTGAGCGGCGCGAAATTCCAGACCGGCCCGCACTACGAAAGCGTTTTCCGCGGCGGCACCTCGCTCGCTCAGCTGGCGATGGAGACCACCCCCGATGGCGCGAAGGCCTTCTACGGCCCGTCCCACAGCGCCTCGAACGGCCGCTCGAACCTGCCCTTCTTCGAAGTCCCGCGCACCCCGACGCTGTCGCTCGGCGCCCTCCAGCACTGCGACATCACCGCCACCCCCTTCTCGGTCGCCAACCAGATCGGCAACTCCTGGGCCTCGGCCTACCTTTCCGCCGCCGCGGTTTCCAAGCGCGTCTCCTCCGCACCCGGCGGCGAGTCGATCTCGCCAAGCGGGCTGGCGGTTTACGACCACTCCTACCTCGCCAACGAGGCCTTGTTCGACCGCTGCTACTTTTCCGGCGCGGCCCCGGAGTTCGGCACCCGCAAGACCGGCACCGGCAGCCCGGCGATCTGGGACGAGGAGCAAATCTCGGAGCGCAAGGCAGTGGCCGAGGTGCTCGGTGACTTCTTCGAGGACCCGGCCGCGAACCCCCTGCGCAACCCGCGGATGGTCCCCTACCGGGGCGGAGTCTCCGCCGACCAGCTCAAGGAGCGCTTCGATAGCCCGGCCCGCTGCGTCCGGCTCGCCTCCCACCTGCTGGTCGAGGGCGGCTTCAATATCAACTCGACCAACGTCGAAGCCTGGACCGCGGTCCTCGCCTCCCTCCGTGGCGTCGAACCGGCCGGCGGCGAACGCACCGCGCAGTCGAGGTTCCGCCACGTGCTGTCCGGCGCTCCGGTCGGGATGGATGAGAACGACCCGTGGACCGGCTTCCGCTCGCTCAGCGATGAGGAACTCAAGACCTTCGCCACCAACCTGGTGGTCGAAATCAAGGCCCGCGGGCCCTTCCTGTCGCTCGGCGAGTTCGTCAACCGCCGCGTCGCCTCCGACCGCGCCCTGGGAGTCGCCGGGGCCATCCAGGCCGCGATCGACAAGAGCAACCTCAACGCGAAATTCGCCTACGGCAAGTTCGTCACCAACGCCTACCCGAATCCCGAAAACATCTCGAATCCGAACACCGGCACCAACACCCCCGGCTGGCTGACCCAGGCCGACGTGCTGAACGCGCTGGCGCCATTCATCACGCCGCGCTCGGACACCTTCGTGATCCGCTCGATGGGCGAGGCGAAGGATGCCGGGGGCAAGGTGCTGGCCCGGGTCCGGCTGGAGGCGGTGGTCCAGCGCGTGCCGGACTGGCTCGACCCGCGGGACAAGCCCGAAACCGAGGTCGCCAACCTGGAATCGCTGATCAACAAGTCCTTCGGGCGCCGCTTCGAGATCGTGTCGGTGAAGGAAATCCCTGCCGCCAAGGTGCTCTGAGAGTCCATTCCCGGCGGCGGTTGACATCGCTTCCGGGCCTTACCACGTTCCCGTCATGATTCTCCGCTGCCTTGCCGTCCTGCTCCTCGGCCACACCCTCGCGGCGGCCGCTCCCCCGGTCCGCGTGCTCGCCTGGGACCAGGAAGTTGCCGCCCGCCCGCTCGCGCTGGTGTCCGGGGACTCCGTCGTGGAAATCGTCGACATGCACCCGGAGAAGCGCACCGCGACCTTCCGCCTGAAGGGCGACGGGCCGTTGCGGCTGCGGGCGCTCGACCGCAAGGATGCCGAAGGCAAGCCGCTCGAGCGCGCCTGCGCGATCCCCGAGACGGTCACCCGCCCGCTGCTGGTCCTGATGCCCGACAAGGCGGACCCGACCGGCCTGCGGGTGTTCGTGTTCAACGACGACCCGGCCGGCTTCCGCTGGGGCAGCTACCGCTTCCTCAACGCCACGCCCAAGGAGCTGGTGGTGCAACTGGAGAAGAAGGCGGTCAAGGTGCCGGCCGGCTGGAAACCGGTCGATCTCGACCTCGGCGGCGAGACCCGCGGGGTGGGCGCGCGGGTCGCCTTGGCGGACCAGCTTGAAAAGCCGATCTACTCCGCGGTGTGGGAATACGACACCGGCATCCGCACGATTTGTTTCATCGTCCCCAGCACCGACCCGCGGCTCGGCGTGCTCAACATGAAGGCCATCCCCGAAGACAAGCGGACCCTCGAGTTGGAAGAAAAAACCGCCCCGCGCCCGGCCGCCGAGTCACCCCGCTAAGGGTCGGCAGCGGCCGCAGGCCGCGAAGGTAGGGTCGGCCGCCCTCGGCCGACCGGAACGGTCCCCGGCAGCCCGCTCCAACCCCAAGGGTCGAAACAACCCTCCCGTCGCTTCGCGGACGAGCGGGGGCGCGTCGTCCCTACCTTGCGCCTCATCCCCCCGACCTCGCCCCGCGCAGCAACGCGAAGTAATGATCGGCCCGCACGACCTCGAACTCCGCGCCCAGCGACCCGGCCAGCCGCACCGCGTCCGACGGCTTCAACTGCCAGGCGAACAGCCCGAGCGAAAGGAACAACGGTGCCTTGCCATCCCAATTCCGCCGCGCTTCGCCGAGCACCCGCCGGCCCTCTTCCACGCTGCCGATCCCGCGGATCTCAGACACCGGCAAGCCCTCGATCATCCGGGTGCCGAACTTCTCGCCCCAGCCTAACAGGATGCCCGGCGCCTGGTGCTGCTCGCGATACACGGCGGCCTTTTCCGGACTCAGCGGGACATCGCGGTGATCCACCCGGTTGAGCACGTAGGGAATCGTCATCCCGGAGCGGTCGACATACGAACTCGTCGATTTCATGAAGTCCGCGAAGTGGTCCGCCGGCCACGCCTCGACGTAGAAGTAGCCGACCGACGAGGGCCCGGAAACCAGCAGGTCGTTCGCCGTGGCGGTCCGCCGGTAGTGATCGAGGATCGCCGGAGCGGCATCCAGCAGCAGCGGCGTGGAAGTCCAGTTGAGCGGGATCTTGCCGCGGCCGGGATCGTCCCACAGCACGCGCATCCGGTGCTGGTTGTACTGGAGGTTGTCGCCCTCGCCGAAGGTCAGGGTCAGGTAGATCTTGTTCTCCAGCACCGGCGGCGGCGGGGACGGCGCGAGCGCCGAGCTCACCCGCGTGCCGGAAAAGACCGTCAGGTTGTTGAACCAGTCCGCCGGCACCACGAAAACCCCGTGGCGCGAGGTCAGCTCGACCGCGGCGAACTCGCCCTCGATGTCATTGCCGAACCAGCCGAGATACGGCGTGCCCGGTCCGGCGTCGCGCAGGATTTTCTCCAACAGCGCGCGCTCGGCCGGCGCGTTGGCATCGAGCCAGAACACCATCGCGCGGTTCGCCACCGCGTAGTCGCGCAAGTGGCCGAACGGGCTCCACGGTATCCGCGGCTCGACCGCGCCGGCGCTGACCCGGAACTGGTTCGCCATCTCGACCGTGGCGCTCAGCGCGGTCGCGCCGGCGGGCAGCGGGATGCGGTAGGTGAAATTCCGGTCCCTGTCGGCGAAGCGCAGGCCGCGCCCGACTTGCGAGCGCTGGGGGTCGTGGAGGAAGGGCTTCTCGGCCTCGCTGCCCGGCACGAATTCCGCAAGCACCTGCTCACCCGCTTTCACCACCACCCGGTGCACCGCCGCGCCCCAACCGTCCTGACGGCGGGCGTCCTCGAAGCGCAGGTAAACCGCCTCCCGGCCGAGCTGCCGGGTGAGATCGATTTCATACGCCCTGCGATTCCGTCCGCCCCGCTCGCCGCTCCGGTCCTCCGCCACCACCGCGAAGCCCGGCGGCAGCCCGTCCGGCGTGCGGCCGGTCCGGCCGGGAGCCAGCCCGACCACCAGCCGCCGGTTGGCGGTTTGCCAGAGGTGGTCGTACTGCCAGGTGTAGGCCTCCAGCCGGCTCTTGAATTTCCCGCGCAAGTCATCCAGCACCTTCAACTCGTACGGCGCGGCCTCCAGCGTGGCGGCAAGCTCCGGGCTTGCCACCAGCGCGTCCTTTTGCCCCGCGAGGGTGGTCGCCACGTTGACCGAATCCGCCAGCTCCGGGTCATAGACGATCAGCCCTTTCAGCTCGGATTTGAAACGCAGCACCAGCGGCAAGGGATCGGCGTGGACCGTGTAGGGGAGCTTCAGGTCCTTCAGCCAGGTCTCCTTGCCCTCGTCCGCCGGCTCGAACAGGTAGATCCGCGGTTCGGTGCGGTTGATGATCCCCTGCAAGCTCGCCGACAGCAGCCGCAGCTCGCCCGGCGCGTTGCCCAGCTCGATCACCTCCAAGCGCTTCGCCTCGCCGAAGACCGGCAGCAACCGGCCCTCCGGCCACGAAATTTCGGCGCGGCAGGGCAGGGCCAGCAGCAGGGAGAGAAAGGTGAAAAGCTTCATCGGCGGTCGGAGCTTGGAATCTGAAGCACCACGCGCAAGGACGACCTTGTTTCATCGACACGGGAAATGACTTGCCAGTGCGGAGCCACATCCATCGACTGCGATCGTGAAAAGGCGTGTTGTCATCTTCTTGTTGATCCTGCTCGCCCTCGTCGCCTTTTGGCAGGCACCCGACGGATTCGGCCGCCGCGATCGCGATTCAAGCCGGGGTCAACCTGACGAAGGCTCGTCCGGGAGTTCGGCCACCGGGGATCGCGGCACGAGTCCCTTGCCGGCGAAGGCGTCCCTTCGCTACCCCTCGGATCCGGCGGCCACCCACCGGCCGGAGAGCCTGGGGCAATTCTACTTGCCGTCGATCAGCATCGACGGCCTGCCGCTGGAGGCCGCGTTGAGGAAACTTCAAGCGGCCTACGAGGAGGCCTGCCGCGAGACCGGCGAGACGCCGCTTCGGCTAACTTTCATGGTGCCGCCCGGCCATGACCGGCCCTTGACGGTGAAGATCGGGACGAGAACTTTCGACGCTGCCATCCGCTTGCTTGCCGCGGTCTCGGGGCTGAACGTGGTTCGCAGGGGCTCGGAGTTTGTCTTCGAGGCACCGGTCGAAAACGGCGATCCGCGGACGCGAAGCTTCCCCGTGCCTCCGGATTTCTTCAATCCTCCCAAGTCAGCCGAAGATCCTTTCAACGAAGTCGCCACTCCTTCGAAGGTCTCTCCTGCCGACTACTTCGCGGGTCAAGGGATCTCGCTCGATCCCGACACCCGGCTGAAGTTCAGCCCCGGCGCGGGTACGGTCGTCATCGATACCACCCGCGCGGCGGACGAAGTGGCCGTCCGTGGACTGATCGACCTCGCTTCCAGCGAAACCCCGCTCCAGCACAAGGTGGAAGCGCGCGTCATTGAGCTCGCGGCGGGCACCGAATGGATGCCGACCGACCTGGCCCAACTGGATGAGGGCCAAATGCGGGATTTGATTCACAATCTGGCAGAGCGGGAGGCCGCCCAGATCGCCACGATGCCGGCGATCACGACCCGTTCGGGGGAGTCGGCGAGTATCCAGATCGGCAGAGAACTGATCGCGCCCGTGCCAGGCCGTACGGACGAATTCGAGACCCACTGGTTGGGAAAGAACATCGATCTCAGGACGGTGCCGCTGGGATTTGGCCACCGTGTGGACCTGAAATTCACAGAAACCACAGTGAACCCGGATTTCGGGCAGGGCACCGCTCCACTCGACCAGCGGACCGACATCACAAACACTTCTTTCTCCTCCGATGGCAAAGCCGGCCTGCATGTCCAGACACGGCCGGATGGGACGCGGACGCTGCTGCTCGTCACGCCCACCCTGATCGACGCCACCGGCCGGCCGGTGCGGACGGCGGAGTGATCAAGGGTTCAAGGAATCCACGTCCCGTCTCACACCATCTCCGCGATCCCCGCGGCCAGGCGGTCGATGATCGCCTCGTCGGTGCGCGGGTTGAACAGCACGGCTTTCCAGGCCGGCAGGTCGATCCCGTGCGGCTGGTAGCCGATGCCGGTGGTGAAGCTCAGCCGCGCGTCGCGGGCCGGATCCATCGACTCCTGGCGCTTGTCGAAGAGCCGGCGGATCTCCGCGGCATAGCCGGCGAACTTTTCCGGCGGCAGCTCGCCGGCCTCGAGCCGGGCGAAGATCTCCTTGGCGTTGCGTCCTTTCGGCAGCACCCACCACACGACGCCCGGGCCGGTGGTGCCGGGATTGAGCACCTTGCAGTGGTCGATCGCCTCGAGCCGGTCCTTCAAGCGCTGCGCCAGCTCCAGCGACCGGGCGATCAGCAGTTGCCAGCCGCTCAGCCCGATCGCGTTGAGCGAGGCCATCACGGTGTAAGGGCCGAGCGCCGGGCGCGAGCATTCGAGCGTGAACAGGGCGGGATCGCGGCGGCCGTCGGCTTCCGAAAAATACGGCGTCTCGCTGACCTCGCGGGCCAGGTAGCGCAAGTCGCTCCGGTTGTTCACCAGGAACGCGCTGCCGGGGTAGTGGCCCCAGCCCATCTTGTGGAAGTCGATCGTGATGCTGTCCGCCTGCCGCAGTCCGAGCGCGTGGGCCTGCGCGCGCCGGACCTGCTCCAGCAGCTCCGCCGAGAAATCGAGCGGGTTGGCGGTGAGATCGTAGGCGGTGAGGAAACTCAGCGCCCAGCCGACCGCGGCATCGACGTGCAGCTGCGGCACCGGCATTCCGTGCGCGGCCGCCTTGTCCTCGATCACCGCACGGATCCCGGCGATGTCGTCGACGCCCGAGGCATCGGTGGTGCCGAAGGTCGCGGTGACGAAGGCGACCCGGGTGCCATCCGCGTAAAGCCGGTCGAGCGTCTCGCCTAACAGGTCGAGCCGCATCGCCAGCTTGGCATCGGTCGGGATGGCGTGCAGGTTGGCCGTCCCGAGCCCCAGCCAGCCGGCGACGCTGCGGTTGCTGTAGTGCGCGGCGGCGGAGACGATGCCGGCCAGCCTGGCACCGCGCAGCCCTTGCTGCATCGCGCCCGGCAGGGCCTTTTCGATTCCGATCCGCGCGCCGTAGAGGTTGGAAATCGTGCCGCCCATCGTGAACACGCCCCAGGGGTCCCGGGTGTGGTAGAACAGCAGGTTCGCGAGGGCGGTGACCGATTTCACCTCGAGCTCGTTCGAGCGCTGGCTGTAGGTGTCGGTGCAGAGGTTCGGGTTCTTCAGCAGGCAGGCCAGCGCGCCGACCAGCGAGGCGTAGTTGGCGGGTCCCTTGACGTTTTCCAGGTGCAGCGGCGACGACCAGCTGTCGGTGCCCCAGAAGTAGGGGAAGACCGCGTCGCGGGCGTCCTTGAGGTTGCCGGGCAGCAGGTGGATCTCCGGATTGGACCGCGCCGTTTCGTAGTTCTGCGCCATCTGCGCGACCGGCGGCAAGGTGTCCTCGGCGGTCAGCGCGTTGAGGAACTCGCGGAAGATCGCGGTGATCGCCGGCGGATCGCATTCAAAGAATGTCTTCAGGATCTGGTCGTGCAACTGACGGTTCATGAAGGGATTGTCGCCGCAAGGCGCGCCATTGCACGAAGGGATTTCGCGCCCTGGACAAGTCCCGCGGCGGCTTGCCGCCCTGACTTCGGCCCGGCTCCCCGTCCCGGCGCGGTGCCGCCGGGTCGGACCGCTTGATACGAACCGGTACACCGGCGCGACCGGTCCGGAAACCGCCGCTACAAAGAAATTCCAACAGATTTCAAGATTGTCCTTTGCAAAGCCCCCCGTGGAATCATTTTTAGAGGGTCAGAGTGATATCTCATGAAGCCGTTCCGGTCGTTGCCATGCTTCCCATGGTCGCCCGATCGCCGGTTTCGGGTTAAGTTTCCGCGTTCACCCAAGCGTCGGAGGTTAGCCTCTAACAACAGTTTATTATCCAACAAGAAACCCAAAAATACATGAAACCATTCAGTGGAATGAGTCGTGCCGGAGGCCACCTGAGGCAATTCGCCTTGGGGGCGGTCCTGGCGTGGGCGGGGCTTCCCGCCGTGGCGCAAACCGTTTTCGACGTGGGCGGATTTGGCACCATCGGCGACACCGTTCTTCCGACGGTGGCCGAGGGACCGAAGCAAGTCGCGACCCTGGAGAACGACGGGGTACCCTGGACCGTGATCGGGGGAGAGGGCATCGTCTATTCGCGTCTGATCAGCCGGCCGCTGACGGTTCCCACCACCGGTCCTGTGACGCTTAAATTCAAGCACCGCTACTTTCTCGAGGCGGAATATGACGGCGGCGCGGTTTACATCTCGGTCAATGGAGGCCCCGCAACTTACGTCAACGCGGCCGCGTTTACCCAGAACGGCTACGCGGCCAATCCTTTGATCGGCACGGTCTTCACGGGCGGCGAGCGGGTTTTCAACCTCAAGTCGGCGGGTTACGACGGTGATCCGGGGGCGGACCCGGTGGTCCCGCCGGCCCAGATCGAAAGCATCGCCAATCTCGGCTCCCTGAACGCGGGTGACACGGTTGCCATCGAGTTCCGCGGCGGGTGGGACGACGGTTACGTGGAAGCTGCCCCGAACTGGGAGATCGGCTCGGTCAAGGTGATGGACGCCGCCGACGCCGCGATGCTCGACGTCGATTTTCTGGCAGGGCCTTCGGGATTCACCGTCATCAGTGACTTGGATCTGGCGAAGTCCTGGCGCTACCTCGGCCAAAGCTCGGAATTCGAGCTTGATGCCGATACCCCCCTGTCGGCGGACCGTTACAAGACCGCTACCCCCGGGCCGAATACCATCATTGATCTCAACGGCTCCGAACTCTCGGTCGTCGTCCTCGAAGGAACGGTCGAGAAAGGCGATACTTTCTCCCTGTTCGACCTCAGCGCCGGCACCACCCTGCGGGGCGATTACCACAGCATCTCGCTGCCCCCCGGCACTTGGGATGTCTCGCAGCTCAAGGTGAACGGCACGATCACCTGCAAGGCGATCGGTGGCGGACTGATCGTCAACACCTTCGACACCCTCCAGGGCCCCGCCTATCTGGATCCGATCTCCAACCTGCTGGCGATCACGCCAAGC
Organism: Akkermansia muciniphila; assembly: GCA_945883695.1. Lineage (GTDB taxonomy): Bacteria > Verrucomicrobiota > Verrucomicrobiia > Verrucomicrobiales > Akkermansiaceae > Haloferula > Haloferula muciniphila_A. Next base: position 16,339 of record CAMCYK010000065.1, read on the forward strand.
GGCAGCGGACCCCAGACCGCGGACATCACCTACGGCAATTTCCTCACCCTGCCCGGACTCACCAGCGGCGATAGCTTCTCCGTCCTGTGGGACGGCTACCTCGACGTGACCGTCGACGGCCAGGGCGACTACACGTTCGGCACCGCCAGCGATGACGGCAGCGTGGTGTTCATCGACGTGAACGACGACGGCGACTTCATCGACGCCGGCGAACGGGTGGTGAACAACAACCGGGACCAGGGAACCACCGTGGCGACCGGTACGGTCACCTTGAACACGAATTCGGTGCGCGTGCTGATCGGTTTCTACGAAAGCGGCGGTGGCGAAGCCATGACCGCCCGCTTTAAAAAGGGTGCCGGTGTGGCATGGAACTCGTTGCAAGCCATCGGCGGAACCTCGGGGCACTTCTCCCCGGTCTCGTTGACCCCCCCGAAAAACATCACCTCGTTCTCGGTCGCTCCTTACGGCGACGCGGTGATTCTTGAGAACCGGATCACCTTCAAGGTGACCGACGGCGGGCCGATCACCGCGCTCGCGCCGGTGATCACCATCGACGGCAGCTCCGTCAGCCCCGCATCCGGCGTGCCGCAGGACTTCACCCAGCCGGTGACCTACACCGTCACCTCCTCGAACGGCTCGACCCGCGAATTCGTCGCGACCGCCGTGGTGATCGACCTGCCGGTGACCGCCGGTCTGGGCGTATGGCTCAAGGCCGACACGATCCAGCCGAACGATGCCTCCCAGGGCCGGATTTTCGGCAGCAACGCCTTCGTCACCCGCTGGAACGACCAGAGCGGCAACCGGCAGTCTTCCACCCAGGCGACCGCGGCCAGCCAGCCGCGCTACCTGGGCAACGACCTCAACGGCCTGCCCACCGTGAAGTGGGACGGCACCAGCCAGTTCCTGCGCGGCGGGGTCGCGACGACGGTCAAGACGATCTTCGCCGTCTGCAAGAAGGATGCCGAAGCGACGGGCTTGGACGGTCTCTTCTGCGCGAGTCCCAGCCAGGACAACCAGAACATCCGCGGCAACGGGACGAACTGGGCGGCCCCCGGCGGTGCCGTTGGGACGAATGGCGCGGATTTCCCGAATGGCGGCCAAGTCCGGGTGAACGGGGCGAATGCCTCCGCCCACAACGGCCAATGGCATATCCTGATGGAGGAATCCGCCACGGCGCCGGGGTTCGCCTACCAACTCGGACAAACCGCCTTCAACCGCTTCCTGAACGGTCGGATCGCGGAAGTCATCATCTACGACCGCGCCCTGACCCAGCAAGAGGCTGATGCGGTCGGCGGCTACCTCGCCGACAAGTACGCGCTGACCACGGCCTACCCGGCGGTGGTACCCGGGGCGAAGATGTATGCCCTCGGCATTCCCGGCTGGCCGGGCGTCGTCAACGAGGCCTCCAAGACCATCTCGCTGACCGTTCCGTTCAGCACTGACCTGACCACCTTGGCACCCACCTTCACCCTGTCCCGCGGGGCGACCAGCAACAAGGCCTCCGGGTCCGCCCAGAACTTCACCGCGCCGGTCGCCTACACGGTCACCTCCTCGGATTCCGCGGTTTCCACGGTTTACACGGTGACCGTCACCAAGGCTGCGGTCCGGACGGACAAGGAGCTGCTGACCTTCGGACCCGGCGCGACCATCAACGGGACCAATGTCTTGTGGGCCGCTCCCTATGGTTCGAACCTTGCCTCCCTCAGCCCGACCCTCGTGGTCTCGCCCCTGGCAAGCGTTTCGCCGGTTTCCGGTGCCACGCAGAACTTCACCAACCCGGTCACCTACACGGTCACCGCCGAGGACGGTTCCACCCGGGTCTATACCGTGACCGGCAGCGTCGGCCCGCCGCCGCCCACCACCCGCAAGCCGGCCTTGTGGCTCGACGCGTCGCAATTGCTCGGATTGTCGCCGGACGACGTGGTCAACCTCTGGTCGGACAGCTCCGGCTCGCTGAACAGCGCCACCCGGACCAACGGCTCGCCGCTTTACAAGACCAACGTCCTCAACGGCAAGCCGGCAGTGCAGTTCGCCGTGGGCGGGCCCTCGTTCAGCTTCAACCGGATCTCGAACATCCGCTCGGTCTTCTGGGTGCTCAAGGAAAACGCCGGCGCCTCCGCCGACCGCTTCTTCCTGGGTGATACCGACGTTTACGATTTCCATCGCGGCGCGGGATCCAACGGGCCGATCTGGAGCGACCAGTATGCCAGCGGCAACATTTCGAATGGCACGACCAAGCTGATGGGGGGTGTGATCGACGGTCGCGTGACCTCGATGCCCGCCGATTCCTTCCAGTTGCTCTCGCTGGTCACCACCGGCAACGTGCGGGCGAATACCGTCACGCTGGACCGGAACATCGCCAACCGCAGCTGGAACGGCGATATCGCCGAAATCCTGATCTACGACACGCCGCTGAGCAGCGCCGAAGAGGCCGAGATCGGCAGCTACCTGACGGCGAAGTACGCGTTGACCACGACTTACCCGGCGGCCACCCCCTTGGCCAACCTCTACAGCTTCGGTCTGCCGGGCAGGGCCTTCGCCATCGACCAGACGACCAAGGCGATCACCGTGACGGTGCCGTTCGGAACGGATGTGACGACACTCGCTCCCACCTACGTCATCTCCGGCGGTGCGACCTGCGACAAGCCGTCGGGCTCGCCGCAGAACTTCACCAATCCGGTGACCTACACGGTGACCTCGTCGGATTCCCTCATCACCAATGTCTTCACGGTGACGGTCAGCGTTTCGCCCCAGCCGCCTTCGTCCACCGTGCCGGTGCTCTGGCTCGATGCCTCGAAGCTCACCGGCTTGAGCGATGGCCAGCAGGTGGATACCTGGTTTGACTCGTCGGGCCGCGGCAACCACGCGGTCCGCACCGAAGGGGCCCCGCTCTACCGGACCTCCGTCCTCAACGGTCGGCCGGTGGTGCGTTTCGATACGGGATCTTTCACCTTCTCGCGCATCTCGACGATCCGCTCGGTGTTCTGGGTCCTGAAGGAGAACGCGGGAGCTTCCCAACCCCGCTTCCTGCTGGGTGACACGGGTTCCTACGACTTCCATCGCTCCGATGGTGGCCCCAACGGCCCGCCGTGGAGTAGCGCCTATGCCAGCGCCAGCATCCAGAACGGCATCACGAAGCTGATGGGCACCCCGATCAACGGAACCGCGGTCGCGCTTCCCTCCGGCTCGTTCCAGGTGCTCTCTCTGGTCACGACCGGCAACGTGCAGGCGAATACCGTCTCGCTCGACCGGTTCATCGCCAACCGCAGTTGGAACGGTGACATCGCCGAGATCCTGATCTACGACCAGCCCCTGTCCGGGGCCGAGGAAGTGCAGATCGGCAGCTACCTGACCGCCAAATACGGGCTGAGCACCAATTACACCACCCCGTACGGGAACTGGGCCGCGGGCTTCCCTGGCTTCGATCTCACCAACCCCGCTGGCGATGCCGACAAGGATGGTATGACCAATGAGCAGGAGTTCGCCTTCGGTCTCAATCCCACCCTGGGCTCGTCGGTGAACCCGATCACCGTGCAGCTCAGCAAGGGGACCGGCACGTTCACCTACACCCGGCGCAATCCGGCGCTCACCGGACTGGGCTACAAGATCTGGACCTCGCCCGATCTGAAAAACAATTGGGTCTGGGATCAACCCGCCACTCAGGAGGTGATCGCCACCAACGGGGACGTGCAGACCGTGAAGGTCACCCTGTCGACCCTGCCCACCGGACCGGCGCTGTTTGTCCGCGTCACGGCACCCTGAGCCGCTGACTCCGTGAATCCTCAGAATGGCACCGGGCATCCGCCCGGTGCCATTTCTGTTTGCGGGGTCAGGCTCTCGCCTCGATCATCTTGCGCCGGTAAGCCTCGTCGAGGCGGTTGTCGATCTTCGCGGCGTCTTCCTCGCTGAGGAAATTCGGTCCGCCGGCGGCGAAGGTGCCGACCAGGACGCGGGCCCACTTGTCGAGCATCAGCAGGATGTTAAGCACCTCCCTCGCGCTCGCGCCGAGGGCGACCGGGCCGTGGTTCTCCATCAGGATGACCTTCGGCGGCTTGCCGTGGGCGGCGCGGAATTTCGCCAGCCCCTCGCGCACCGCGAGCGCCAGCTCGAAGCCGGGATTGAGGTACGGGATGCATAGGAGTTGGCGGCCGCAGACGACGATCGCGTCTGGAAAAACGTGGCGCAGGAACGGCTCCGCCCCGCGGCTGCTGGCGAGGATGGAAAGGACGGACGTGGTGTGGGTGTGCCCGCTCCAGCTCACGCCGGGCTCGCGCAGGCACAGCGAGTGGAGGAAGGTCTCGACCGACGGCTTCTTGTGCGCGGGATCGGCCAGGCAGGCGGCCAGCCCGTCCTCGATCTCGCGCTCGGTGGGGTTCGCGCGACCTAACAGTCCATCGACCGCCGCGTGGGAAACCCGCGACAGGTCGCCGGGTCCCAGCGTCCCGAGCGAAGTGCCGGACGCCTTGACGAGGAAGGTCCCGTCGCCGAGGTCGGCGGCGGTGTTGCCTTCGCCGAGGATCGCCAGTTGGCGGTCCTCGCGGCCGAGATCGCGGGACAGCAGGACGAGTTCTTCGGCGGTGTTCATCGGGTTTGCTTGGCATGCATCGCCTCGCGGAAGCGCGAGGGCGGGACGCGGTGGACGGATTTGAAAACGCGGGAAAAATGGAAGGGGTCGGGGAAGCCGCAGGCCCGCGCGACGTCCTTGACCGGCAGCAGACCCTCCAGCAGCAGCGACGCGGCGTGCTGCATCTTGAGCCGGGTCAGGAACTGGTAGGGACTCTCGTCGTGGAAGCGCGCGAACAGGCGGCACAGGTAGGGCCCGTCCAGCTCGCAGGCGGCGGCCACCGCTTCCAGCGTGCCGAGTTCGAGGAAGCGCTGCTCGATGCACTGCTTGACCCGGCTGAAGGTGGCGAAGGCCCGGGTGTCGGTGCTGCCGGCGTCCACCGAATCCTCGCGGCACATCAGCAACAACTGCTGGACGATGGCGGTGGACAGCGGGCGGGAAAACTTCGAATTCCTCGATCCGCGCTCGATCAGCATGTCGAAGGCCCGCCGGATCGGTTCGCTCTTCAGGCAGTGCGAAACCATCCCCGGCTGGAGATCGTGGCGCTTCAGGAAGGCGGCGGCGTCGGGGCCGCCGAAACCGGTGAAATACTTCAACAACGGCTTCTCCGGATCGCTCGCGATGTGATGCTCGACGCCCGGACCGTAAAGGAAGAAGTCCCCCGATTTCAAGATCGACTCGATCCCGTTGAGCACGATCTTGCCGCGGCCGCCATGGACGAACTCGATCACGAACCAGGGGAAGTCGGGACGGTCGATGCGATAGTCCGGGCGGCAGCGTTCGAAGCCGCCGCATTTGACTTCAAAGCCAGACGGTTCGGGTTCCTCGAAGAAAAACACCCGCGACGACTCGACCTGTCGCGAAAGATAAGTCGAGGGATGGAGAGCGGGATCGGAATGAGTCGGCACGAGGGGTTTGTTTTCTCCGGGACGAGCACGAATGGAAGCAAAAAAATCCATGCTGTCATGGGGTCGAATGGCGGAGGGGCGGGGGTCGAAAGGAGGATGTGTTGAAGGACGACCCTGGGGGACCGGCGTTCCAGTCTGATAGGGACGGGAATATCGGGTGCGGCCCTTGGATTCATGATCCTCCGTGGCTCGATTTCCGCTTCCCGAAGTTCCAACAAGTTTATCCATTTCATCAGTGACAAGGCGGTATCGGTCGCCCAGCGTCGATCGCGTGAAACCCTCGTCTTATCCCAAGATCGGCATCCGTCCGACGATCGATGGCCGCCTCGGTGGTGTCCGCGAGTCGCTGGAAGAACGCACCCTGCAGCAGGCCCGCGCGGTGGCGGAATTGATCGCCACGGAACTGCGCTACCCCGACGGCACCCCGGTCCGGTGCGTGATCGCCGACCGTTGCATCGGCGGCGTGAAGGAGGCCGCCGATTGCGCGGAGAAGTTCAAGCGCGAGAACGCCGGCGTGTCGCTCACCGTGACACCGTGCTGGTGCTACGGCTCGGAGACGATGGACATGGACCCGCACCTGCCGAAGGCGGTCTGGGGCTTCAACGGCACCGAGCGTCCCGGCGCGGTCTATCTCGCCGCGGTGCTCGCCGGCCACACCCAGAAAGGCCTGCCGGCGTTCGGCATCTACGGCAAGGACGTCCAGTCCGCCACCGACACGGCGATCCCCGCCGATGTCCGCGGCAAGCTGCTCGACTTCGTCCGCTGCGGCCTCGCGGTCGCCCTGATGCGCGGCAAGTCCTACCTTTCGATGGGCGGCACCTCGATGGGCATCGCCGGCTCGGTGGTCGATCCCGCGATGTGGGAAAAGTGGCTCGGCATGCGGGTCGAGGCGATCGACTTGAGCGAGTTCGCCGGCCGGATGAAGAAGGGCTGGTATGATCCCGCCGAGTATGAAAAGGCCCTCGCCTGGGTCAAAGCGAACTGCCCCGAGGGCAAGGATTACAACTCGCCCGGGACCACCCGCGGTCGCGATCAGATCGACTCCGAGTGGGAGGACAGCGTGAAGATGGCCCTGATCGCCCGCGACCTGATGGCCGGCAACCCGCGCCTCGCCGAAATGGGACTGGGCGAACAGGCGCAGGGCCACAACGCGATCGCCGCCGGTTTCCAGGGCCAACGCCAGTGGACCGACCACTTCCCGAACGGCGATTTCCTCGAGGCCATCCTCAACTCGTCCTTCGACTGGAACGGCAGGCGCGCGCCGTATATCGTCGCCACCGAGAACGACGCGCTCAACGGCGCGGGGATGCTGTTCGGCTGGCTGCTGACGCACGGTGCCCAGCTTTTCGCCGACCTCCGCACCTACTGGAGTTGTAGTGCCATCGCGGAAGCCAGCGGCAAACCCTTCTCCCACCCGCTGGTCCGGGACGGCATCCTCCACCTGATCAATTCCGGCCCCGCGGCACTCGACGGCACCGGCCAGCAGGAGATCGGCGGCGTGCCCGCGATGAAGCCCTTCTGGGAGATCAGCGACGAGGAGGTTGAGAAATGCCTCAAGGCGACCACCTGGCATCCCTCGATCACCGAATACTTCCCCGGCGGCGGCCTCAGCACCCGCTTCCGCACCCGCGGCGGAATGCCGGCCACGATGGTCCGGCTCAACCTCGTCGACGGCCTCGGCCCGGCGCTGCAAATCGCCGAAGGCCACACCATCGATCTCCCGGACGACGTGCATGACGCGCTCGACCAGCGCACCAACCCGACCTGGCCGACCACCTGGTTCGCGCCGGTCCTCACCGGCCGCGGCGCCTTCCGCAGCGCCTACGAGGTGATGAACCACTGGGGCGCCAACCATTGCGTGATGAGCCACGGCCACATCGGCCACCTCTACCTGACACTCGCCTCGATGCTCCGGATCCCCGTTTACATGCACAATGTCGGCGAGGAACGTGTCTTCCGCCCGAGCGCCTGGCGCGCCTTCGGCACCGCCGATCCCGAAGGCGCGGACTTCCGCGCCTGCGCCAACTACGGCCCGCTTTACGGCAAAGCCTAAGCCGGGAATGCGGCGGCCCCATCCGTTTGCGTGACTTTCCGCGGCCGATCCGTCAGATATCCTTTCAACCGACAACCCAAGATGAAACCCACCCCGCTCCTCGCCATCGCGCTGGCCGCGCTGCTCGCCGGCTGCAACAAGTCCGCCGAAACCCCCGGCCAGATCCGCGTCGCCGTGATCCCGAAAGGCACCACCCACATCTACTGGAAATCGGTGGAGGCCGGCGCGATGCAGGCCGGCAGCGAGCTCGGCGTGAAGGTCACTTTCATCGGGCCGCAGCGCGAGGACGACCGCTCGCAGCAGATCGACCTGGTGAAGAACCAGTCGCTGTTGAACGACGCGCTGGTGCTCGCCCCGCTCGACGCGGTGGCCCTGCGCGATGTCACGAAAGAAGCCGCCGACAAGGGCAAGCCGGTCGTCATCGTCGACTCCAGCCTGGCCGACAGCGCCAGCTTCATCACCAGCTACGTCGCCACCGACAACGCCGAGTGCGGCCGCATCGGTGCCCGCGCGATCGCCGCCACCATCGGCGAGAAGGGCAAGATCGCGATGCTCCGCTACATGCAGGGCAGCGCGTCCACCGAGCAGCGCGAACAGGGCTTCCTCGATGAAATCGCCAAGTTTCCCGGGATCGAGGTCGTGAGTTCCGAACAGTTCGCCGGACCCACCGCCAGCGATGCCCAGAACACCGCCACCAATCTGGTCACCCGCCTGACCGACGGCGGCGCGCTGACCGTCGACGCGATCTTCTGCTCCAACCAGACCAGCACCTACGGCATGCTGCAGGCCCTGCGCGGCAAGAACCTGGCCGGCACGGTGAAATTCATCGGCGTCGATTGCGACGCCACTTTCATCGACGCCCTCAAGAAAGGCGAGATGCAGGGCACCGTCCTCCAGGATCCCCACAACATGGGATACCTCGGCGTCAAAAGCGCCGTCGCCAAGCTCAAGGGCGGGAAAGTCGAACCGGTGATCGACACCGGCGCCACCCTGGTCACTCCCGACAATCTCGCCGATCCGAAGATCGACGCGCTGGTGAAGACGCAGCTGCAGTAAGAAGAAGTGCCGAGTGATCAGTGAGCAGTGGGAAGCCAAAGGCACCCAGCCTCCTGCATTTCACGGATCACGGATCACTGATCACTTCCCACTCATGTCTTTTCCACCACCACGCCTCGTCATGCGGGCCATCCGCAAGACCTTCGGGCCGACCGTCGCGCTCGGGCGGGTGGACCTCGAGGTGTTGCCGGGGGAAGTGCACGCGCTGGTCGGGGAAAACGGCGCGGGCAAGAGCACGCTGATGAAAGTCCTCTCCGGGGCCCACGCGCCGGACGGCGGCGGGATGGAGCTCGACGGCGAACCCTATCATCCCCGCAATCCGCTCGATGCCCGCGCGCGCGGGGTCGGGATGATCTATCAGGAGCTGTCGATCGCCCCGCACCTGACGGTCGAGGAAAACATCGTGCTCGGCATGGAGCCGATGAAAGGCCCGCTGGTCGACCGCAAGGCGATGCGTGCCCGCGCGCTTGAGGCGCTCGCCCATTTCGACCATCCGGATATCCGGCCCGAGGTGCTGGCCGGCACGCTGTCGGTGTCCGCCCGGCAACTGGTCGAGATCGGCCGCTCGCTCGCGATGGGCTGCAAGCTGCTGGTCTTCGACGAGCCGACCTCCTCGCTCTCGCAAAAGGATGCCGAGCGGCTGTTCCTGCTGATCGACCGCCTCAAGTCGCGGGGCATCTCGATCATCTACATCTCGCACTTCCTTGAAGAGGTCGATCGCCTCGCCTCCCGCCTGACCGTGCTGCGCGACGGCTCGGTCGTCGGCACCCGCGAGGTGGCGGCCACGCCACACGAGGAGATCGTATCGATGATGGTCGGCCGCGATGTCGACGACCTCTATCCGCGGACCGCACGCCATCCCGGCGAGGCCTTGTTGGAGATCCGGCATCTCGCCGGAACCACCAAGCCGGCCGATGCCAGCCTCACCCTGCGCCGCGGCGAGATCGTGGGGATTGCCGGTGTCATCGGCTCCGGCCGCACCGAGTTCCTGCGCGCGCTGTTCGGGCTCGATCCCGTGAAGTCCGGCGAGATCCGCATCGGCGGCAGCGAGGGTCCGGCCAGCCCGCGCCAGCGCTGGCGGCAAGGCGTCGGCCTGCTCAGCGAGAACCGCAAGGAAGAGGGCCTCGCGCTGAACCTTTCGATCGCCGACAACCTCACGCTGCCGTGCCTCGACCGCTTCGGCCGCGGTTTCTCGGTGTCGCCGGCAAAGCAGAGGAGCCGGTCCGCGGTGTGGATCGAAAAGCTCGGCATCAAGTGCCAGGGGCCCGCCCAGCCGGTCGGCGCGCTGTCCGGCGGCAACCAGCAGAAGGTCGCCTTCGCCCGCCTGCTCGAACACGATGTGGACATTCTCCTGTTAGACGAGCCGACCCGCGGCATCGACATCGCCGCCAAGGCCCGCATCTACGAGGCGGTCAACCAGGCCGTCACCGACCCGGCCCGACCGCGCGGCGTGATCATCATCTCCAGCTACCTGCCCGAGTTGTTCGGCGTCTGCGACCGTATCGCCGTCATGAGCCAGGGCAGGCTCACCCGCGCCGTCCCGGTCGCCGATCTCACGCCGCACGACGTCATGCTCGTCGCCACCGGAAAAGCAGCCGATCTGCCTCAGCCCGACAGCGGATCCCTCTCCTGAGATCAAAAATCAAAAATCCTCAATCCTCAATCTGCCATCTTCAATCCTCCTTCCGTCTCTCTACCATGCGCCTCCAACCGCTGCTCGCCCTCCTCGGACCCTTCCTCGCGCTGCTGATCGTCTACGGTCTGTTTGGAGTCCGCACCCCGGCGATGTTCACCGAGGACGTGCTGCTCAACATCCTGACCCAGACGGTCATCGTCGGCACCGCGGCGATCGGCATGACGCTGATCATCATCTCCGGCGGGATCGATCTCTCGGTCGGCTCGATGATCGCGCTGTGCGGCGTGATCGCGGCGACGCTGGTGACGAAGGGAATCGACCCGCCGCTGGTGTTCCTGGCCACGATCGGCGCCGGCGGCCTCTGCGGCTTGCTCAACGGGGGGCTCTCGACCGGCCTCAAGCTGATGCCCT
>CAMCYK010000066.1 GCA_945883695.1 Akkermansia muciniphila
TACGGCGTGCTCAATCTCCGCCTCGCCTTCTACTTCCCCGCCGCCGGCGAGTTCCCGCTCTACCCGCTGCAAGTCTCGGAAGGCGACCTCGTCCTCGCCCGCACCCCCGTCCGCACCCTCCGCGCCACCGCCGAAGCCCCGCCGGTCGACGCCAATTCCTGGCCCGCCCTGGCCCGCGACGGCAGCGCCGATGCCGTCCTCGACCGCCTCCGCAACGACAACCTCGCCACCCTCGACCTCAAGCAGATCCGCTGGCGCCTCCGCGACGCCGGCTTCTTCCGCAAGGCCGTCGCCATCCTCCGCGAACGCCTGTTCTACTCCGCCGACGTCGCCTCCTTCGGCTTCGTCCACGACTCGCTGCCCGCGGTGCGCGATTACCTGGAGAACACCCTCTATGTTTATCAGGAGAGTGCCGTGCTCCCTCCTGTGGACTCCATCACCCTTGATCTCGGCGACTGGCTCGACAGCCCGCTGTTAGAAATCCGCCCCGTCACCCACCGCGGCTGGGAAACCCTCGAATTCGACCCGCTGGTCAACCCGCGCGCCCACCGCTTCGCCGACAAGGAACGCCTGACCCACGAAGAAGCCGCGGAGCACTACGAGGACTTCCTCGACCTCCTCGCCTGGAAACCCCAGCTCAGCGCCGACGACCGCCTCGCCCTCACCGCCCACCTCCTGATGCAGGACCGGATCGAGGAGGCGCTCGCCCGCTTCGACACCATCGATCCCGCCGCTCTAACAGGCCGCCTCGCCTTCGACTACCTCAACGCCGTCGTCCTCTTCCACCGCGCCCAGCCCGAGGACGCCCGCGCCATCGCCACCCGCCGCGCGAACCTCCCGCCTGGCCTGTGGAAAGAGCGCTTCGCCGCCATCGTCGCCCAGGCCGACGAGATCCTCGCCCTGCAAGTCCCGCGCAAGCCCGAGGACGCCAAGCCGAAGGAAGAAGCCCCCTCGCTCGACCTCGCGCTCGGGGCCGACGGCAAGCTGATGGTGAAGCACCACCGCATCGACAAGACCCTGCTCCAGCTCTTCAGCGTCGATCTCGAAGTCCTCTTCTCCAAGGACCCCTTCCTCAGCGGCGACAGCGCCTCGCTGCCCGGCATCCGCGCCAACGAGACCCGCGAGGTCGCCCTGCAAGGCGCCGAAACCGCCGTCGAACTGCCCGAAGCCTTCCGCCAGGGCAACGTCCTCGTCGCCGCGAATTCCGGCGGCACCCGCGTCCTGAAAGTCCTCGACAGCAAGGCGCTGGAGATCGTCCGCCAGCCCGCCGAGCGCACCCTGCAAGTCTTCGACAGCGCCACTCGCCGGCCCCTGCCGCGGAGTTATGTCAAAGTTTACACCCAGGGCCGCGACGGCGAGGCGATCTTCCACAAGGACGGCTACACCGACCTCCGCGGCAAGTTCGACTACCTCAGCCACACCGGCAGCACCCTCGGCGAGATCCGCCGCATCGCCGTTTTGATCAGCCACCCCGATAAAGGCGCCCGCATCCAAATCTTCGACCTCTAGGTAGGGTCGGACGCCATCGGCGGTGGGGTCGGACGCCCTCGTCCGGCAGGTAGGGTCGGACGCCATCGGCCGACCGGAGCGGTCCCTGACGTCCCGCTTCAACCCGAGGGTAACCCGCCATCCTCCCGTGGCTTCGCGGCCGAGCGAGGGCGTCCAGCTCACCCCGCCAGCGGCCGGCACAGCACGAAGGGCGAGACCACCAGCGCCTCGAACTCCCCCGCCCCGCCTTCCCACTGCGCCGCGTGCAAGTCCCCGATCTTCACCAGATCACCCGCCTTCAACCAGGCCTCGACCCGCATCGTGTCGTTCTCCGAGATCGCCGCGCCGACCTCCACCAGCTTCAAACCCGGGTCCACGAAATACAGCACGCCGTTTTTCCAATGCGGCCGCAAGTAACTCCACGCCACCGTCCCGGTGTAGTGCTCCAGCTTCTCGGCGGTGCTGCTCGTGTCGTGGCCGAGAATCGCATATTTCATCGGTTCCGGGTCGGGGGATTCGCGGGCGATCATCGGCGGCGGATGGTAGTTCCGCCGAATTCAACGTCCAAGCTCATTTCAAACCCCGCTCGCCGCCGACCGCACCAGCGAGAGGACTTCGCGCGACATCATCCCTCCCGAGATGAAGTCCGCCGCCGCGATCTGGTGAAGGAACACGATCATCCAGAAGATCAGCCGGTAGCTGAATTTCGCCGACTTGTGCCGCAAGGTCCGCTGCGCGATGAAGGCCGCCGGCCAGCCCCCCAGCAACTCGCACAGGTGCAAGGTCGACTCCGGCGTCCGCCACCCGCCGCTTTGCGCGCGCCGCTTTTCGGGGTAGGTAGCCGAAGCCCCGGGCGGAATTCCATTCGACTATCGTCCCGGTCTTCGGCGGGGCGGGCGGTGGCGGCTGGAAATCCCCGGCGGGCGGCATCGCGCCGGTTATCCGCCGGCCCCGCCCCCGGGGTCAAGCGGCCGACGGCTATGACGGCTCTTTCGCCCACCCCCCACCCAAGCCGGCACCGCTCCCCCTTGGCACTTGGCACTTTCCCCCTTGGAACTTCACCCCCCACCGGCATTCCAACCTCCCGCCGGATTTTTCATGGCAACTTCACGTGGTTTTCCGATACACCTCCCATCATCCCCACCGACTGAAGATTTTCCCCATGGAATACGCCTCCGAAACCGAAGTCGCCGCCGCCGGCAAGCACATCCGCTCGCTCTCCGCCGCCCTCAACCAGGTCCTCTTCGGCCAGGAAGAACTGGTCGACCTGGTCCTGACCGGCGTGCTCGCCCGCGGCCACATCCTGCTCGAAGGCCTGCCCGGTCTCGGCAAGACCGAGCTGGTCAAGGGCCTCTCCAAGTCGCTGCGGCTCGGCACCAAGCGCGTCCAGTTCACCCCCGACCTGCTCCCCGGCGACATCACCGGCAACCCGGTGCTCCAGGAAGTCGACGGCCGCCGCGCCTTCGTGTTCCAGCCCGGCCCGCTGTTCACCAACATCGTGCTGGCCGACGAAATCAACCGCGCCTCGCCGAAAACCCAGTCCGCCCTGCTCGAAGCGATGCAGGAACGCCGCGTGACGGTGCTCGGCGAGACCCACGACCTGCCGAAGCCCTTCTTCGTCCTCGCGACCCAGAACCCGATCGAGCTCGAAGGCACCTACCCGCTGCCGGAAGCCCAGCTCGACCGCTTCCTGTTCAAACTCGAGGTCACCCGCAACAACGTCGAAACCCTCGAACGCATTGTCACCCAGCGCGAACTCGGCACCGAGCCGCAGGTCGAGGCGATCATGGACGCCTCGACCCTCGACGAGGTCCTCAACCTGGTCCGCCGCATCTACCTGCCGGACGTCGTGGCGAACTACATCGCCCGCGTGGTCGACGGCACCCACCCCGGCCAGAGCGCCGCCGCCCGCGGGATCCGCTACGGGGCCAGCCCGCGCGCCGCGCTGTCGCTCGCCTCCGCCGCCAAGGCCCGCGCCCTGATGAACGAGCGGACCCACGCCTCGTTTGAAGACGTCCGCTTCGTCGCCCCCGCCGTGCTCCGCCACCGCATCGTGCTCGAATACAACGCCCGCATCGAAGGCCTGACCAACAACGACATGGTCCGCGCGCTCCTCGAGGAAATCCCGTTCCAGGGCGGTGCCACGCCGAAGACCCTCAAGCCGGTGAGCGCGTGAAGAAAAAGCTGAAAACTGAAATGCTGAAAATCTGAAACCAGCATCCGGACCCTCCGCAACTCTCCTCTTCGCATCTGATGTCAGCTTTTCAGCTTTTCAGCCTTTCAGCTTTTCTCTTCATCGCCGCCCCGCTGGCGGCCCAGGAGGTGCTGTTCAACCATCAGCCCGATCCGAAATCGAAGGCGCGGGTCGAAGCCGTGGCGCTCTTCAACCAGCCCCCGCCCAACGGCTTCCTGCCGGTCCGAGTGACCATCACCAACCCGGGCGAACAAGAGGCGGAGTTCACCTTCAGCACCACCTCGAGCGACGGCTCCTACGGCGGCAGCGGCAGCGTGACGACCTCGACCTTCCGGATCCAGGCCGCGCCCGGCAAGACCAGCCGCCACGACCTGCTGGTCCCCTGCACCACGGTCCTCAACCACGGCGGTCAACAGTCGGTCAACCTGCGGATGACCGGTCCCTTCGGCGGCAATCAAGGCGGCCTCCAGACGAGTTACAGCGACGACCAGCCGGCCGTCTTGCTCAGCGAACCGCTCTACACGCCGAACGCCTCATCGCTCGACGCCGAGGCGAGCGTCCGTCACGGCGGGCGCGGCTACGGCAGCACCTCATTCGCCGCCAAGTTCGATCCGCGCGAACTGCCCGAAGACTGGCGCGCCTACTCGGGTTACGACGGCATCGCGATGACCGATACCGACTGGGGCAATGCCAGCCCCGGGGCCCGCAACGCCATCCTCCGCTGGAACCGGCTCGGCGGCGAGCTCGTCATCCACGCGCTCTCCACCAGCTCCGATCTCGCCACCCTCGGGATCGCGCCCGATGCCAAGGGCACCCGCGCCGCCGAACGCAGCTTCGGCCAGATCACCATCGTGCCGCTCGCCACCGACCTGAAGCTCGACTCCGCGCCGACGGTCTCCCGTTTCTACAGCAGCCCCCGGCTCCCCGCCCTCGGCAAGTCGATCCGCGAGGACTTCGGCGGCTCCTGGCAACTGCAAGCCGAGTTTGGCGAGCAAGGCTACAACTACGGGCTGTTCATCCTCATCCTGGTTGCCTTCGGCATCGTCGTCGGCCCGGTCAATCTCTTCGTCTTCGCGAAATCCGGGCGACGCCACCGGCTGTTCATTACCACCCCGATCATCGCCCTCGCCACCAGCGTCCTGCTGGTCGCGCTGATCATCCTGATCGACGGCTTCGGCGGGCGCGGAATGCGGACCGCCTTGATGGAGGTCCGGCCCGACGACGGGGAGAATTCCGCTTACCTCTATCAGGAACAAATCAGCCGCACCGGTGTCCTGCTCGGCGGCGGCTTCGAGGTCACCGAACCCGCGATGCTCACTCCGGTCCCGCTCGCCTCCAGCCAGTGGGCCCGCCTCACCCAGAACAACCGCGGCGGCGGCATGCGCTACGAAGTCCTGGTCCGCGACGGCAAGCTCGAGGTCGACGGCGACTGGTTCCAGAGCCGCTCGGAACAGGGGCAATTCCTCCGTGCCATCGTCCCGACCCGCGGCCGGATCGAGGCGCGGAGCCAGGCCGGTCCGCCGACCTTCCTCTCGACCTTCGATTTCCCGATCGAGACGCTGTTCTACCGCGACGAGAACGGAGGCTTCTGGCGGGCGGACAAGATCACCCCCGGCAACGCCTTCACCTGCCGCGAGATCGCCGCGGGCGAGAAGGACCACACCCAGTTCATGTCCGAAGCCATCAGCAGTCTCGGCCCGCGCTCCCGCAGGGCCTTCGAACCGCTGGCCGACCGCAATCTCCATTTCGTCGCCGTGACCACCGCCGCCCCCGGCATCGACACGCTCAAGGGCATCAAGTGGCAGCAGACCCGCACCTTCATCACCGGCCCCGTCGCGCAGCCTTAACTTGGAACTTCATGTCCACCGCCGCCATCAAGGTCAGCAACCTCTACCGCTACTTCGGCCAGCTCAAGGCCGTCAACGGCATCAGCTTCGAGATCCCCCACGGCTCGGTCTGCGGCTTCGTCGGCGCCAACGGAGCCGGCAAGACCACCACCATGCGGATCCTCGCGTCGCTCGACTACCCGACCATGGGCGTCGCCGAAATCTGCGGGATCAACGTGGTCCACCACCCGGAGGAGGTCCGCCGCCTGATCGGCTGGATGCCCGACCACTTCGGCAACTACGAGCACATGACGGTGGTCGAATACCTCGACTTCTACGCCCGCGCCTTCGGCTACTCCGGCAAGGAACGCAAGAACCGCGTCCGGGAAGTCATGGAGTTCACCGACCTGGTCCCGCTCGCCGACCGCTTCTCCAACAAACTCTCGAAAGGCATGACCCAGCGGCTCTGCCTCGGCCGCTCGCTGCTGCATGATCCGCAGGTGCTGATCATGGACGAGCCCGCCGCCGGTCTCGACCCGAAGGCCCGGGTCGAGCTCAAGCACCTGATCCGCGTGCTCGCCCAGGAGGGCAAGACGATCTTCATCTCGTCCCATATCTTGTCCGAACTCGGCGAGATGTGCGATTCGCTGCTCTTCGTCAACGGCGGCCGCATCGTCCACCACGGCGACGCCGAGACGCTGCGCCAGGGCACCGACGCCCTCGGCGGCATGCTCTACGACATCCAGGTCCTCGGCGACCCGCAGGCGGTGTCCGACTGGTGCGTGGTCAACCCGCACGTCGAGTTCCTCGAGTCGCGCAAGGCCGGCGGCCGCATCCGCATCGAGTCGACCGACTCCGAACGCGCCGCCGATGTCCTCGCCCGGATGATCAAGGACGGCCTCAAGGTGGTGGAATTCCACAAGGAGCAGCGCAACCTGGAGGACGCCTTCATCGACATGCTCGGCCGCATCGACCGCGGCGAAGGCGCCCTGCCCGCGCCGCCGCCGAAGCCCGAACTGCCCGCCTTCACCCCGCCGGAAAGCGTCAACTGATGAGCAGCCCCATTCCCGCAGCCGCCGCGACGCCGCCTCCCGTGAGCTACTCGCTCGACGAGTTCAGCGACCGGATCTCGCCGATGCTGGTCAAGGAACTGCGCCAGGGCTTGCGGGCGAAGACCTTCGTCATCGTCTTCCTCGGCCTGCAGGCCCTGCTCGCGGTGGTCCTGCTGTCCGCCATCGGCGCGGCCTCGCCCGAGCGCGCGGGGCAGACGGTCAGCACCGTGATCTTTTTCTTCTTCTCGCTCGCCGTGCTGATCGTCCAGCCGCTGCGCGGGATCGGCGCGCTCCACAACGAGATCAAGGGCAACACCATCGACCTGATGGTCCTCACCCGCCTCGGCGCGTGGCGGATCGTGCTCGGCAAGTGGGTCGCCATCGTCAGCCAGTCCGCGCTGCTGCTCACCGCCATCGCGCCCTACCTGATCCTGCGCTATTTCTTCGGCCGGATGAACCTGTTCGCCGAGCTGAACCTGCTCGCGCTGGTCTTCATCGGCTCCGCGGCATTCACCGCGCTGACGGTCGGGCTGTCGGCCATCCCTTCGATCCTCATCCGCGGCCTGCTGCCGCTGATCTTCGCGGTCTATCTCGGCGGAGGGATCTTCGCGATCAGCTTCGAGAGCCGCAGCGGCTTCAACGAACTGATCGAATTCTGCTCGCTCCAGGAAACCGGCAGCGGCTGGGCGCTGCTCGGCGGTCTGGTCGCCACCGGCTACTTCGGCTGGTCGGCGCTGGCGCTCGGGGCGTCGATGATCGCCCCGATGGCCGAGAACCACAGCAGCGTCCGCCGCCTGGTCGCGCTCGCCGCCGTCGGGGCCTTCGCCATCGTCGCCGCGATCGCCGATTTCTCGCGGGAAACCCTCGGCCCGATCCTCCTGCTGTTCTGCGCGCCGGCGATCGCGATCGCCTTGACCGAGCCGCTCCAATTGCTCCCGCCGGTCTGCCGGCCCTTCCTGCGCTTCGGCGCGGCGGGCAAGCTGGCCGGCCGCTTCTTCTACCCCGGCTGGCCCTCCGGCGTGCTCTTCACCGGCTTGCTGATCGCGTTGAGCACCTTCGTGATCCTCAACCACATGTCCGCCAGCCGACCGCTCGGCTGGCACTTCGAGCCGGTTTTCCAGATCATGATGCTGGGTTCGCTCGGCACGCTCCTTTTGCCGGGTCTGGTGATGCGGATGTTTCCGCGGAAACTGCCCCAGACCTTCGCGATCTATCTGCTGATCCTCGCCGTCCTCATCGCCATCGCGATCGGCCTGGCCATCGTCGCCGAAGAAGTGAGCGACGACTCGTTCCTCTGGGCATTCGCGTGGATCCCACCGGTTCAGTTCAACCTGCTCGGCCAGGTTCGTCATAACATAAGCTCCGACTTCATGCCGCTGCTCGTCACCGGCATGGCGACCTGCGCCCTCTACTACCTCGGCCTGCTGCTCTGCGCCGTGCGGAATTTCCACCTGATCCGCGAAGTGGAAGCCGAAGCCGCCACCCCGACCCCCAGCGATCCGTGACGACCGACGAACTCTCCCGCTGCCACGCCCGCGCGTTGACCGCCTCCGGCCGCTTGCGCCTGCCGCTGCGCTCCCGCGTCTGGAAAGGCCAGGCCGGCGAGTTCCAAGGCGCCGGGGTCGGGTCCTCGCTCGATTTCCAGGACCACCGGACCTACGTCCCCGGCGACGACCCGCGCCACATCAACTGGGCCGCCTACGCCCGCACCGGCCAGTACTCGATGAAGCTCTACCGCGAGGAGGTCCGCCCGGTGGTCGACGTCGTGCTCGATGCCTCCGAGTCGATGTTCTTCGACCCGCAGAAGGCCGCCCGCAGCGCCGAGCTGTTCTGCTTCGCCGTCGAGTCCGCCCGCCGCTCCGGCGCCGCCACCAGCGTCCACCTGGTCCGCGGCGATTTCACCCGCGCGCTGCCGCCGGAACTGGTCGCCGCCCACCGCTGGCTCGACGAGGCCCGCGCGTTGCCCGCCACCGATCCCGCCGCGGCCCCGGATTTCTCGCGCATCCCCTTCCGCGGCAACGCGATCCGCGTGCTGGTCTCCGACCTGCTTTTCGCCGGCGATCCCGAACCGGTGATCCGCTGCCTCGCCGCCCGCCAGGGCAGCCCGCTGCTGCTGGTGCCTTTCCTCAAAAGCGAGGCCAGCCCCGAGTGGACCGGCAACTACGAGTTCGTAGATGCCGAGCGCAAGTCGCGCCATCCGCACCGGATCGAGCCCTCGGTCCTCAAGCGCTACAAGGAAAGTTACGTCAACCACTTCGCCCTCTGGAAAAACGCCGCGCGCCGCCACCAGTGCCGGATGGCCCGCGTCGCCTGCGAGCCCGACCTGCAGACCGCCCTCTTCGCCGAAGCCGTCCCCTCCGGCGCGCTGGAGACGGCGGTTTGAAAGTTCCAAGTGAGAAAGTTCCAAGTGCCAAAGAAGAACCCCAGAGTTGGAATCCACCCGGACCCCGCTATATTTCAAGACATGAACATCCTGGAAATTGCTGAGATTTGCGAAGCCCTGCCGCCCGAGAAGCGCGAGGAAGTAGCGGACTTTGCCCGCTTTCTCCTCGCCCGGCAGGAGGAAGGCCGGTGGGAAGCCTCGATTGCCGCTCCCGTTTCGCGACCGCGTCTGGATGCCTTCCTCCGCGCGTCCGCGTCCGAACCTTCTGAACCGTTCGACACCCGTCGCTTGTGATTTCAAGAATTCGTCCGTCGTTCTGGCGCGCTTACGACGCTCTCGACCCGCGGGTGCAAGAAGCCGCCCGCCGGGCCTACCAGCTTTTCGAAGACAATCCCGGCCACCCCTCACTTCGTTTCAAAAAACTAGCCGGTCACGAAAACATTTGGTCGGTCCGGATCAACGACTCCTTCCGCGCACTCGCCGAACGCGAAGGAGACACGGTCACCTGGTTCTGGATCGGCTCACACAACGATTTCGACAAGCTCTTCGGCTGACCACCGATCAGCATCAACTCCGCACCGTACCCACGCTCATCAACATTGTTGGCCTCTCGGCGTCCACTGGACAAAAGTTTCAAGCAAGTAGTTCCAAATTACCAAAGACGAGATGACCCCGAACTTCACCATGTTGATCCACCCCGCCGAAGAAGGCGGGTTCTGGGCAACGTGCCCTGAAGTTCCGGGTGCCAATGGACAAGGAGAGACCGAAGAAGAAGCGGAGCAAGATCTTCAAGCCGCCATCAAACTCGTGACCCGAGACCAAGCTCATGAAGCGATAATTGCGGAGGCACCTTGGATTTCCGCGGCTGCGCGGATGGGACTCACCACCCACAATGCCATCGTAGCGTGGGCCGACTCGCACATCATGCGACTCGAAAGTCCTCCCTACTGGTTGATTGAGCTCTCGACGCTTCAAAGCGAAACAATCACGGAATTTGCCGAGATCATTGAGTCCACCTCACCCCGGACTTTGACCTCTGACGAGAAAGTCGCTCTCGCCGCAAGCGCCTACCTTCACGATGCCCTTGGCCTACAAGCCACATTGACCATTTTGTTCCGAATTCTGCTGAGCGGCGCAGACGGCAATTCCCTCGAATCCACGACCTGCGAGATCGAGGCTCTCCTTGTCGAATGGGATTGCTTTGAAACAAGCAACGACATCAACCACAACTTCATCTCGCGCTGCCGCTCTGCGTTTCAGAATCACCTTCGTTTGCACGGCTCTTCCCCACCCACCATCTTCCATCCACCATCTTCCATCTAGCTGCCTTGCTCACCCTCACCACCCCTGCCGGCCTCTGGGCGCTCCTCGGGATTCCCGCGGTGCTGGCCATTCATTTCCTGCAACGCCAGGCGGTGGTCCTGCCGGTGTCCACGCTTTTCCTGTTAGAGAAGACCCAGCGCGAGTCCGCCAGCGGCCGCCGCTTCGACCGGCTGATGAACTCGGTCCCGCTGTGGATGCAACTGCTCGGCGTGCTCCTCCTCGCCTGGCTGCTCGCCGAACCGCGCTACCAGAAGGCCCGCAGCACCCAGCGGGTCGCGATCGTGCTCGATTCCTCGGCCTCGATGACCGTCGCCAAGGACGCCCTCAAGACGAAGCTCGTCGCCGCCCTGCCCGAGCTCCAGGGCCCGGCGACCGCGCTGGAACTCACCCTGCTCGAAAGCACGCCCGGCAAGCCCCGCCTCTACTCCGGCAGCTCGCCCGAGGAATTCGCCGCCGCGCTCGATGCCTGGCAACCGCGCGCCGGTCTGACCGATCCCGCCCCGGTCCTGCGCCTCGCCCGCTCGCTGGTCGCCCGCGAAGGCATCGTCGTTTACGCCACCGACACCCCGATCGAACAGCCGCCCTTCGACGCCCGCCTGCTCTCCCCCGGCGAGCCGCTCGACAACGTCGGCTTCACCGGTGTCACGCTCGTCGAAAAGGAAGGGGCCACGCTCTGGCAGGCGCTCGTCCGCAACTACTCCGCCAATCGTACTTCGCGGACCTGGCAACTCGAACTTCCCGGCGGCGGCCGCACCGAGCCAAAGTCCTTCGACCTTGATCCGGGAGCCATCGTGACCCTGCAGGCCGCCTTCCCCGGGAACGCCGAACGGGTCCGGCTGCTGCTCTCGCCCGACAAGTTCACGCTCGACGATTCCCTGCCGATGGTTGCCCCGATGCCGAAAAAGCTCGGCCTCTTCTCCGCCACCGGCGGAGCCTACGACGAGCTCTCGAAGAAGCTCCAGCGCTCGCTCGAGGCCACGGAGCCGGTCAACGACGCGGCCACCGCCGACCTCACCATCCTGTCCTATGACCCGCTCGACCCGGTGGTCCCCGGCGGCAACGCGATCGTCTTCGTGAACGACGAAACCAAGGGCGGGGCCTACCTGAAAGGCGGCATCGTCGCTGAAAAGCACCCGTTGATCGACGGCCTCAACTGGCAGTCGCTGCTGGTCCGCGAGACCATCCAGCTCCAGCGCCGCCCCTCCGACACCGTCATCCTCTACCAGGGCACCCGCCCGCTGATTTTCCTGCGGGAAGGCGAGGCCACCCCCGAAGCTCCGGCATCCCGCCAGCTCTTCTTCAACTTCGACCTCCGCCTGTCCAACGCCGCCACCCAGCCGGCCTTCATCGTGATGCTCCACCGTTTCGCCGAGGAATTGCGCGCCGCCAAGATCGCGCCGGCAGCCGAGCTGCTGGAGACCGGCCAGGCGATCGTCCTCGCCGCCAACGCCGCCGCCGAGGCGCCGCCGCTGCGGATTGAAACGATCGACCTCGACGGCCAGGTGCTGGACACCACGACCCTGCCCGCCGCCGCCCGGGTCCGGGTCGAGGCTCCGCTCGATGCCGGCTTCCTCCGGGTCCGCCAGGGCGAGACCGAACTGCTCGCCGCCAGCGTCCATTTCGCCGACACCCGCGAGGCCGACTTCGCCGCCTGCGCCCCGGCCGACACGCTCGACGAAGGCAGCGCCGCCGCGGTCGAACGCCACACCGAGGAAGACCACTGGTGGCGCGCCTGGGTCCTGCTGCTGCTGATCGCCCTGCTGATTTCCTGGCATTTCACGCGTGAACGGGAGGCGGCCAAGCCCCAGTCTCCCGTCATCAAACCCCAGGAAACCACGCCATGAAGACCCCATCGCTCCGGCTGCTCGCGTTCCTCGTGCTGCCCTTGATCGCGAGTTCTTGCGTCACCACCAAGGCCTACCGCCACCAGAATGGCACCATCACCGTTACCCGTGACTGGAACAATGAGGGCGACAGCTACTGGATCGCCGGTGCCAAACCCGGCACAATCAACACCGCGGAACAGCTTACCGTGTTTCGGAAGGAATTCATCGGCAAGCCAACCCCCGCCGTGCCGGTGAAATGCACCGGCTTCATCGACACCACCGAGGCCAAGCGCATCGAGATCCGCCTGGTCGAAAAGAAAGGTGGCACCTTCCTCCAAGCCTGGGCCAACGGCCGCCACAAGCTCATCGACGAAAACGCCCCCAAGCCCTTCTACCACTGGCTCATCCCATGAACCTTTGGCACTTGGAACTTCCCCACTTGGCACTTCTCTCATGACCTTCAGCTCCCCGGAATGGTTCCTCCTCTTGCCCGCCTGCCTGTTCATCGGCTGGTTCTGGAAAAGCCTGCGCCTGTGGTCGCCCCTCCGCTTGCTTTTGGTGCTGCTCTGCACCCTCGCGCTGGCGGATCCGAAGATGAACGTCCAGGACGACGCGCTCGACCTGTGGATCCTGCTGGATCGCTCGGATTCGACCGAGGACCTCGTCGACAAGGGGCTGCCCGAATGGCAGCGGCTGCTCGACCGGGCGAAGCCGGGCCGCAATGACAACGCGCGCTACTTCGATTACGGCGCCGAGATCGTCGAGCACGGCTCCGACGGCTCCAGCTTCACCGGCTCGCGCAAGTTGACCCGGACCGGCCTCGCCCTGTCCCACATCACCGCCCTCGCCAAGGAGGACCGGCCGGCCCGCGTGCTGGTTTTCACCGACGGCTTCTCGACCGAACCGCTGCACGAAGCCGCCGAACAGCTCCAGGCCCGCGGCATCCCGCTCGACTTCCGGCTGGTCCGCGAGGAAACGCTCGACGATTTCCGGCTGGCCCGCCTCGAACTGCCGGAGCGCGTGCAAGCGGGCGAGCCCTTCCTGATCGCCGCCACGGTCCGCGGTTCCACCGACACCGAGGTCGGCCTGATCCTCCGCCGCGGCGGCCAGACGCTCACCGAGACGACCGTCAAGCTGACCAACGGCGTCGGACGCGTCGAGTTCACCGACCGCATCCCGCGCGCCGGGGCCTTCCAATACGAGGCCGAGGTGGTGGTCGGCGCCACCACCACCGCCAAGGACGCCCATCCCGGCAACAACAAGGCCTCGCGCTGGATCGAGATCGCCGGCGGCCCGCGGGTCCTGCTCGCCACGAAATACGCCGACGACCCGGTGGCCAAGGTCCTCTCGTCGCTCGATTTCACCGTCGACGTGGTCAGCAATCCGGCCGAACTCCATCCCGGCCGACTGACCGGCGCGCGAGCGGTCATCTTCAACAACGTCCCGGCCTTCGAGGTCCCGCAGGATTTCCTCAACGCCCTCGACTTCTTCGTCCGCGAGCAGGCCGGCGGCTTCCTGATGGCCGGCGGCAAGCAGTCGTTCGGCTCGGGCGGCTACTTCCAGTCGTCGATCGATCCGCTGCTGCCGATCTCGATGGAGCTGAAAAGCGAGCACCGCAAGCTCGCCGTCGCGCTGGGGATCGTGCTCGACCGCTCCGGTTCGATGGCCGTCCAAGTGGCCGGCGGGATGAGCAAGATGGACCTCGCCAACAACGGCGCGGCGGAAGCGATCGGCCTGCTCGGCCCGATGGACCGGATCACCGTGCTCGCCGTCGACAGCGCGCCGGAGACCGTGATCCCGCTGACCGAGGTCAAGGGCAACCAGGCCGCGCTGCAAGGCCGCGTCCGCAAGGTCCAGTCGATGGGCGGCGGGATCTTCGTCTATGAAGGCCTCAAGGCGGTGTGGGACGAACTGAAAAACGCCAATGTCGGCACCCGCCACGTGATCCTCTTTTCCGACGCCAACGACTCCGAGGAGCCAGGCGACTACAAGCGGCTGCTGGCGGAAATGAAGAAGGAAGGCTGCACCGTGTCGGTCATCGGCATGGGCACCAAGGCGGACGTCGACGCGAAGCTGCTCGAAGAGATCGCCAAGCTCGGCGACGGGCGGATTTTCTTCACCGACCGCCCGGTCGACATCCCGAAAATCTTCGCCCAGGAAACCGTGACCATCGCCCGCTCGGCCTCCCTCGAGGAACCGATCGGCGCGCAGCCGACCGGCCGCTGGGCCGAGATTTCGCCGAAGCTGCTCGACTGGCTGCCGCAGGTCGACGGCTACAACTTGTCCTACGCCCGCGAGGACGCCACCACCTCGCTGGTCAGTCAGGATGAATACGTCGCGCCCTTGGTCGCCCACGCCCGCCGCGGGCTCGGCCGCAGCGCCGCGGTGTCGTTCCCGCTCGGCGGCGAGTTCTCCCAGCAAATCCGCGACTGGAAAGGCTACGGCGACTTCGTCCAGACCATGACCCGCTGGCTGATGGGCATGGACCTGCCGCCGGGGATCGGTCTCAAACACCGCCTCGACGGCACCCGGCTGACGCTCGACCTGCTGTACGATCCGGAGCAATGGGCGAACAAATTGTCCGTCGCTCCGCCGCGCCTGCGGCTGATGGAAAGCGCGTCCGGCGCGACACCCTACGACGTCCCCTGGAAGCGGATCGCGCCGGGTCATTTCTCGGTCTCGCGCGACCTCGACGAAGGTTCGGTGGTCCGCGGCGCGATCCAGGTCGGCGAGCACGCGCTGCCCTTCGGGCCGATCACCGTCGGGTCCTCGGTCGAATGGGCCTTCGAGCCCGAGCGACTGGCCGAGCTGCGCACCGTTTCCGCCCAAACCGGCGGCCGCGAGCTGATCAACCTCGAGGACGCCTGGCTGCGCCCGCCGAACCGCCAGGATGTCTCCCTGCGGCTGTGGATCGCCGTCGCGCTGTTAGGCTTGCTGGTGGTCGAGGCCCTGCTCACCCGCACCGGCTGGAAAATGCCGATTCCCGCCCTGCCGAACTTCGCCCCGCGCGAGAAAGTCGTGAAGCCGGTGAAGGTCAAAGCCGCGAAGGCCGAAGCGCCGCTGGTCGCGAAGACCGAGGAAAAGCCCGCCGTCACCGCCGAAGCCCCGCCCGACGACAGCGAGCGCCGCAGCCGCTACCAGCGCGCCAAGGACCGGAAGTAGCGGGCAGACGATAGTCGTGGCCAGCTTCCTACGTTATGGTCCGCTGACCAGCGGCCAAGCTCACCGTCAAAATCGAGGCACGGAGAATCCCGCCGCCGGCACCTTGCAACGCAGACCCCGATCAACGATCGACATCATCATGAAACCACACCGCAGTGCATTCGCCATCAGCGCCGTCCTCGCCTGCCTGCTCCTTGCCGGTGCCCAGGCCCGGACCTGGACCAGCGCGGACGGCACCAAGACCTTCGAGGGTGAACTGCACTCCTACGATCCGGCCACCGGCAAGGTTGCCGTGAAGCTGGCCAATGGAAAGGAGATGAACTTCCAGCAGGACAAGCTCTCCCCCGATGACATCGCCTACCTCAAGGAAAACGGCAAGAAGTCGGCGGCAGCGCCGTCGTCGTCCGGCGGCGTCAAGGCCCTCCCCGACGTCCTGCCCGATCCGGACGGCAAAGAGGCGGACATGAGCAAGCCCGTCCAAGTTTATATCCTGATGGGGCAGTCGAACATGCTTGGATTCGGAAATCCGGATGCCTTGAAAAAGGTCGCCCAGGCGGGCACCTATCCTTACCTGGTGGACGAGGCCGGCGAGTGGACCGTGCGCAAGGACGTGAGGAACGTCTTCGTCATGTGTTCCGGCAACTCCCCCGCCAAGGACCAGCAGAACGACTGGATGACCATCCAGCGCAAGATCGGCCCCGAGATCGGGATCGGCCACCATGTCGGCCACGTGACCGACGCGCCCGTTCTGATTCTCAAGAGCTGCATCGGCAACCGCAGCCTCGGATGGGACCTGCTGCCCCCCGGCAGCGAATCCTACGAACACGGCGGAAAGAAACAGCCCGGATACCGCGGCACGCCGGATGACCCAGATGGCGACACCGGCGGCGACATGTCCAAAGGATGGTATGCCGGCTGCCAATACGACGGTGATGTGGCCGCCGCCAAGAAGGCGCTCGAGAACCTCGACACGTACTATCCCGGTGCCAAGGATTACGAAGTCGCCGGCTTCTTCTGGTGGCAAGGCGACAAGGACATGCGGGTCCCCGCTCACTTCGAACAGTACGAGAAGAACCTGATCCAGCTGATCAAGGCATTGCGCAAGGATTTCAACGCGCCGGAGGCCAGGTTTGTCACCGCGTCCCTCGGCCAGACCGAGAAGGGTTCCAAGGGCGGCGACGGGGTCATCCTCGATGCCATGGAAGCCGTCTCGAAAAGCACGGATCCCGAACTCAAGGGCAAGGTGGGCTTCGTTTACACCCATCCCCTGTCCAAGGGCGGAAGCTCGAGCGGACACTACAACGGCAATCCGGAAACCTACATGAATGTCGGCGAAGCCATGGGCAAGGCGATGGTGGAGCTGTTGCAAAACTAGCGGCCGGACCCCGGTTTCCGCCGCGGAATGCTGATTCACCGGTCCACCTTCCCACCCGGACGGAACCCGTGGAAAAGATAGCAGCCGCCCCATCGCCGCGTATGCTGCCGCCGGATGAAAGGGCACCTTGGAAACTCCGCTTGGGGCAGGATCAAGCGCTACCTCGCGCTCGCCGGCGGGGTGGCGACCGTGGTGGGCTTGATCTCCTGCGGCGTGACCACCCGCCTTGTTTCGGAAGCGATCGTCCAACCGTCCCGCAACGGAGTCGGGGCGAAGGTGCCGGATGACCTGAGCGCCCGGACTTTCGTACTGCCGGACAAGGTCGAGATCCGGACCTGGGAAGCCCGCCCTCCCGGCCGGCCAAAGGCGGCCATGCTGGTCCTCCACGGCGTCTCCGACTCGAAGGCCAGCCAGGTCGAAACCCTGCGCTTCCTCGCCCGCCAGGGCGTGCTCGCGCTGGCCCCGGACTTCCGCGCCCACGGCGACAGCGGCGGCAAGTTCGCCACCTACGGCCATCTCGAAAAACACGACCTCACCCTGCTCCGCCGCGCCCTCGAGAACGAGTTCCCCGGCATCCCGGTCGGCCTCTGGGGCACCTCCTATGGCGGCGCGGTGGCCCTGCAGTCGATGGCGGTCGACGAGCACTTCGACTTCGCCATCATCGAGAGCACCTTCGCCGACCTGCGCGAGATCGCCCGGCGGCAGGTCACGATGCGGACCACCTTGCCGGTCAGCGGGCTCGGTCCCTATTTTGTCAACGAGGCGGGTAAGCTGGCCTCCTTCGATCCCGGCGAGATCTCCCCGGAGCGGGCGATCGAGAGCATCAGGGCCCCGGTCCTCCACCTGCATGGCGAGGCCGACAAGTTGATCCCGATCGATCAGGGAGAACGGATCGCCGGCCGTTCGAAAGGGGCGGACTACCGCTTCGTTCCGATCGCCCGCGGGACCCACCATCACCTCCGCAGCGGCAACCCCGATCTGTATGACCGCGAGATCACCGGCTTTCTGAAGCGGGTGGTTCCGGGCGGCCATTGACGGAAATGGCCGCTTCGCGCGACACCCCGGGGCTTTCAATCCGCCAGGTCCCGCAATACCACACGGTGGTCAGCGCCAGCAGGATCCCCGACAGCCCGAGGTGGAGCACCTGGACCACCGGGTGAATCTCCACCTGCGCCATGATCAGCCCCAACACCATCTGCGCGAGGATCACCCCGAGCACGCCGTTCGCCACCCGACCGGCCGAACCGGTCCGCCGGACCAGCCACCAGGCAAGCACCGACGCCGCGAGGATCACCCACGAAAAGCTGCGGTGAATCAGATAACTCCCGGTATTTTCAAGCAACTCGATCCATTCCGACCGGGCCACCCCGGCATGGGTTTTGACCAATTCGGTGGTCATCTCGCGGATCCGGGTCCCGAGCATCCCTTCGACAAAGATCAGCAACAGCAGCACGCCGATGATCTTCCTCAAGCGCCGCCGGGCCGGTTCGTCGACGGGGATCGACCACGGACGCTCGCAGCCGCGCCAGGTGACGAAACTCAGCGGCAGGATCAGCAACATCGCCAATGCCATGTGGATCGTCAGCACCCCGGGCTTGAGGTCGCTCGAAACCACCTCCTTGCCCATCCACGCGTTGATGCCGACCAGCAGCACCGACAGCAGGGCCGCCGGCCGCACCCACGGCCGCTGACCTTGGTGGAGGAGCGCCAGCACCAGCGTCGCCACCGTGAAAAAACCGACCGGCAGCGAAGTCAGCCGGTTGATGTATTCGGTCCAGGTGTGCACCGGATTGAAGCTCTCCAGCACGTGCTCCGGCGTGACGGTGGACGGGTCCCTCCCGTAACGCTTCGCGGCCCGCTCGAACTTGTCGAACGGCAACCGGGTCACGTCGACCTGCTCGACCGTGGTTGGCGGCACCCAGCGGCCCCAGCACTTCGGCCAGTCCGGGCAGCCCATCCCCGCCCCGCTGACTCTGACGATCGCTCCCACGAAAATCAGGATGATCACCGAGACGAGGGCGGTTGTGGCAAACTTCTGGAAACGGGTCATGAACGCCCCGGATCATCGGCAGGGCCACCCGGGATGCAAACCCGATCCGCTCCGAAAAATTCCGCTAGCCGCCGGCGGCATCGGTGGCTCCGGCGGGCGCCGGCAACTCGGTCTTCTCGGCGGCACCTTCCTTGATGATGCGGACTTCCTCGGACGGCCGCTGGACGTCCTGGCCGATCGCCACGGCGATCCAGCGGAACTCGTCGTTGTTGTCGAGCACCACCTTGACCATCATGGTCAGCGGCACCGCCAGCAACATGCCGATCGGCCCCCAGAGCCAGCCCCAGAACATCACCGACATCACCACGACGAGCGTCGACAGGCCGAAGCGCCGGCCCATCAGCATCGGCTCGAGGAAGTTGCCGAGGAAGGTGTTGATCAGGAAATAACCACCGCCGACCACCACCGCGTCGGCCGGCCCTTTCAGCAGCAGGGCGAGGATCGTGGGTGCCAAGCCGGCGATGATCGATCCGACCACCGGAATGTAGTTGAGGGCGTAGGCGAGGATCCCCCAGAACACGAAGAAATCGAGCCCCGCCGCCCAGCACAGCAGGCCGGCCAGCAAGCCGGTTGCCAGACTGACCGCGGTCTTGATGCCGAGGTAGCGCTGGGTGTCCTTGGTGGCGCTGAGCATCCGTTGGAAGTTGGGACCGCGGGCTTCGCAGATCGCGGAAAAGCGGCGGCCGAACATCCGGGCCTCCAGCAGCATGAACACCGTCAGGATGATCACGATCACCGAAGTGCCAAAAAACGAGACCACCCGCCCGAGCACCCCGCTGCTGACGTTCCACACCTGGGAGAACCTGATGTTTTTCAGCTCCGCCAGGTTCTCGCTCACCGTGGCCTGAATCTTCGGCCCGGCGTCTTCCACGCCCCAGTTCTTGAGGGCGACCGCCAGATTGGCCGAAGTTTCCTTCACCTTCGCCTGCGTCAGATCATAGTATTCGGTCTCCCACTTTTGCTGGAGATCCCCGAAAATCGTGATCCCGAGCACCACCACGCCTGCCAGGAAGGCGAAATCCACCAGAACGGTCAGCAGCACCGCAATGGCCCGCGGGATCCGGTGGCGGCGCAGCCAGTCGGTCACCGGATAGCTGACGGTGGCGATGAAGAAGGCCAGCAGCACCGGAACAAAAAAGTTTTGGGCCGCCTTCAAGCCCGCGACCCCGATGACCAGCGCGGCGAACAACAGCACCATTTGGGAGGCGCGGGGCTTTTTAGTCGATGGAGCAATTTCCGCCATGATGAGAGGTGCGGCACGTTACAGGACATGCCCGGCATCGACAAAGCATTCCTCTGTGAAAAATCAGCCCCGTATTTGGGAATTCCGTGTCAGCGAACTCCCGCCGCGGCCTTTTTGCCGGGCGTCCAGGCCCGCACGCCGGCCGAACGCCGTTCCGGCTGGAAAAAGAATCCCTCCAGTCCATGGCGCCCCTCCAGATCCGCCAGGGCGGTCGCCAGATGAGGCCAGCGCCAGCGAAAACCTTCCTCCCGCAGCCGCCGCGGATCCGCCCAGCGGCTCTTCAGCACCAGCTCCGGCTCGGTCCCCATCACACGGGCCCCGAGCGCCAGCATCCAGTGGGCGGCCGGCAGTCCGAACGGAGCTCCCTGCTGCTCGCGGAAGGCCCGCATCAGCTCCCGGTTGGTGGGAAACTCCGGCGCCGTCAGGTTGAAGACCCCGTCGAGCAAGGGATCGGCGGCGATGAAATCGACCGCCGCCAAGAGGTCGCCGAGGTGAATCCAACTCACCCGCTGGCCGCCATCTCCCATGGTTCCGCCCAGCCCGCGCCGGGTCAGGTGGCGCAGCACCTCGAACACCGTGCCGTCCTCGTTCGCCAGCACCATCCCGGCCCGCAGCGCCACCTTGCGGGTCGCCCCGGGCACCTTGGCCGCGAAAAACGCTTCCTCCCAGGCCCGCGCCACGTCCACCGAGAACCCCTCGCCCGGCTCGCCGCGCCACTCGTCCTGGGGCCCGTCCTCCGCGTGCCGGTACCAAGTCGCCGTGCTCGCGTTCATCCACAGCTTCGGCGGCACCTTGCAAGCCGCGATCGCCTCGCCGATGACCCGCGTCGATGCCACCCGCGATTCGACGATCTCCCGCCGGTTCTCCTGGTGGTAACGGCAGTTCACGCTGCGACCGGCCAGATTGATCACCCGCTCCGCCCCCTCCAGCGCCAGCGCCCACGGACCACGGCTGCGGCCGTCCCACTCGAGGAACATCCCGTCGCCGCTCCAGCCGTCGCGGTGACGCGCCACGCACACCACTTCCCGCCCCTGCCGCTGGTAATGCCGGGCCAGATAGCGCCCTAAAAAGCCGTTCGCCCCGAAGAGCACGATTTGTGGATTCATTTCAGATCTCCTTGTTTTTAGATTTCTACAACTTTCCTTTTTTTCAGTAACTTTCGAAACTTCAGGGCAAAACAACAGCCCCTCAGCCAAGCAGCTTGGCTGCCAGTTGGACTGCGAAGCCGTGCTTCATCGAACCGATCCGGTCCGCCACTTTGGAGGCGAACCCGACAAACTCCTCGAGCTGCCGCATCTGCGCGTGGAAGGCCCGGCCTTCCGGGGTCGCGAGATCCCGCGTCCCTTCCGCGCAGCGGTTGAGCACCGCCAGCGCGGGCTCGATCTCGCGCTTCTTCCGCTCGCGGGTGACAATCGTGAAAATCTGCCACACGTCCTTCTCCGCCTCGAAAAAATCCCGCCGCTCGCCCTTCTTCACCACCACCCGCAGCAGTCCCCACGCGACCAATTCCTTCAGGTTGGAGTGCGCGTTGCCACGGCTGATCTCCAGCTCATCCATCACCTCATCGGTGCTCATCGGCTCGATCGCCGTCATCAGCAAGGCATGGATCTGCGCCATCGTCCGGTTGATCCCCCACTGCGAGCCCATCGCCCCCCACTGCGCCACGAATTCGTCCCGCGCCTGCTTCAACCGCTGTCTCTCGTCGCTCATCTTCTTTCAGTATTTACTGAAAGTTCCAGGGCGACAAGGGATTTCTCAAGATTCCGACGCCGGGCTTTCCCCTCGGTGACGGATCGGACACATTTCTGTCCCTGCGCTCTCAAGATGGGCGCGGTAACTGCTTGCGGTGTCGCACCCGCCGTCCCGCTGTCAACACCAGCCCCAGACCCATGTTTAAGAATCACTCCTCCGTTTTGAATTCCTCCCGCGCGAAGTCCCGCCGCGGCCATCTCCTCGCGCTCGCCAGTGCTCAGGTTCTTTGTCTGGCGGCGAGCTCCGCCGACACGGTCGCCTACTGGAATTTCAACGCGCTTTCGATCGCCGCGCCAAGCACTCCGGGTAGTGGGGGCGTTCCAACGATCCTCCCGGCCGACCAAGGAACTGGCAGCCTTTCCCTCGCCAGCTGGCTCGGTATGGTCGAGGACTTCGGCGGCTCGACGATCAACGCGCAGGGCGGCGCTCTGGCGGAGGAGTCGCTGAGCGTGATTGCGGGCGGAACGACTGCCCCCTTTCCCGGCAACAACAGCTTCATCGAACTTGCCGTGAGTTTCACGGGTCTTCGGGATCCCGTGGTCACCTTCGCAACCCGCGGGACCAGCAGCGGATTCAGCTCGGGAACTTGGTCGTATAAGATCGCCGGAGGTTCGTTTGTTCCCGTCTCCGACATCAACTCCGCGACGACCTCGACCACCTTCGCCCTGGCGACTGTCGACCTCAGTTCCTACAACGAGCTGGACGGGGCATCGGATGTCACTCTGCGATACACCTTGAATGGTGCCACGAGCAGCAGCGGCAACAACCGCATCGACAACCTGCTGGTCAGCGCCACGGCCTCCGGCCCGGATACCACGCCCCCGTCACCCACCGCGCTCAGCCCCGCCGACAACGCCACCGACGTCGTGGCCGCCTCCGTCACGCAGCTGAGCATCGTCTTCAGCGAGGACATCGTCCTCGGCACCGGCAACATCGTGGTCCGCAAGGCGTCGGACAATTCGCCGGTCAACAGCATCGACGTGAGTGACTTCGGGCAAGTCGACCTGAACGGCAACATCCTCGGACTTCCCCTGGTCAACCCGCTCGCGGCGGGAACCGCTTATTACGTCGAGATTCCGGCCACCGCGGTTCGCGATGCCGCCAACAACCCCTATCCCGGAATCACCGGCAACACCGGCTGGAACTTCACCACCGCCCCGCCGCCGACACCTCCCACCGTGGTGGTGAACAAGTATTCCAACGCCAGTCTGGAAACCATCGAACTGCTGGTCATCGACGACGAGCTCAGCGCCTCCAGCTTGGACATGCGCGGGATGATCGTGAAAGACTTCGCCTCCAACATGGGCTCGGATGGCGGCGGGAAGTTCGAGTTCGCCGCGAACGCCCTCTGGGAAGCGGTGCCGGTCGGAACCCTCGTGGTGCTGGAGAACAGCGCCACTTCAAGCGACACCGACGACAGTGATTTCGTGATCCGGGTGGGACTGTCGGATCCAGCCTATTTCACCAGTCTCGGCGGTTCCTTCGATATCTCGGCCACCGACATGATCATGGTCAAGGCGGCGGGCAGCAGCGCCGCCGGGACCACCGGCGGCATCCACGTCCTTGGCGGTGGAGTCGCCGGCTCGCTGTTTTCCGGTTTCTCCGGGGCCAAAGTGCTTGCGGATACCGGCGGCGCGGGGGTCATCGCCACCAATCCGACCTCCACCCTTGCCGACTTCATCGGTGGCACCAAGGCCACCGGCGGGGTCACCCTGACTCCGGCCAATTTCGGCCTGCCCAACACCGGCGGAAATAGCGGCTACATCGCGCTGTTGCGCGGGACGAATCCGTCCACGGGTGACGGCACGGCAAGTTTGGTCAACGTCACGCCCGCCAGCCCCTTCTTCGAAAAAGGAATCTTTGGCCGTGGTCTCGGCGCACAATCCGCACGTGTCACCATCAACGCGCTGGTCCCTTCGGTGACCCTGACCGACATCACCGTGACGGTGCCCGCGGCTTTCGGAACTCCCGGAGCCGTGACCTTGTCCGGCGCCGGTTCCACCGGCGCCTCGTCGGTGGTCGCGGGACAGACCGTAACGATTTCCGCCGCCGCCGCCACCACCGCCAACCCCCTCGTGGTGACGATCGACGGCCTCTCCACCCCGACCCCTTCGGCTCTCGCCGAGAACGGCAACTACCCCTTCACGATCGCGACCAAGGGTAGCGGCGGCACCTTGGCACCGATCGGACTCCCGCCCGCGGCACGGGTCCTGGTGCCGATCGAGGTTCTCCGCGACATCGATGCCAACGGGATCGCGCTGGATGCCGGAAGCATCGTCGCCCTCGAAGGGGTGTGCACGATGGACAACTTCAGCGCCACCAACACCCAGGCCTATCTCCAGGATTCCACCGCGGGGATCAACCTGTTCAGCACCGCCTTGCTTGCCACCCCGCTGTCCACCGGCCGCCGCTACGCGGTGTTGGGCACCGTCCAGCAGTTCAGCGGGCTCACGGAGATCGTGCCCCTTGCTGAAAGTGATATTATCGATCTTGGACCCGGTGTGCTTCCGGCCGCCGAGGTGCTCACGATTCCCACCCTGCTGGCGGCGGCCGAAGAATCCGAAGGCAGCCTGGTGAAACTCCAGAACCTCTACAAGGTCTCGGGCACCTGGGCGACCGGTCAGAATGTCGTCCTCAGGGATTCCGCGAACAACCTGGTTACCGTCCGCTTGCAGCCCGCATCCACCGCTCTGCCGGAACCCGCTTATCCTTTGATCGTAACAGGAATTTTGACCCAGTTCGACGGGAGCAATCCGTTCACCTCCGGCTACCAACTGCTTCCCCGCATCCCCGGGGACCTCGAAGCCGGGACCGTCAGCGACTTCGAATCGTGGACCACCGCCACCGGAGCCACCGGCGGCATGACCGGTGATACCGACTTCGACGGCAAGACCAACGAATTCGAATATGCCTTCGGCCTGAACCCGGTCTCCGGTGGTTCGGTCGATCCCTTCGTCGCGCCTTTCAGCCCGGCCACCGGCAAGTTCACTTACTCCCGCCGCAAGCCGGCGCTCACGAAACTGGGCTACCGCTACGAGTATTCCACCAACCTGGGCGCGGTCTGGGGGACCTTCGTTTCCGCGGTCCCCGAGGTTTCCAACAACGGTGACCCGGTGGAAACGATCACCGTCGAGGTCCCGGCGGCCCTGCTGGACGAGCCGCGGCTGTTCATCCGGGTGGCCGCCGAATGACAAGCCCTTGGCAAAGCCCGGCAGCGGGGTAGGTTCCACAGCCGCGCGACAAGTTCCGTCGCGCGGCGGTCTCACCCCGATGTTCCCGCCGCTCCGTGCCACCCTGCTTTGCCTCGGCCTCGCGCTCCCCGCCGCCGCCGCGCCACTGCGGGTGCTGGCGATCGGCGACAGCATGACCGAGGAGTATGCCTTCGAGCTGACGTTTTCCGCGCCGGCCTCCCAGCCGACCAACGCGAACACCCGCAATTGGCCGGAGCTGTTCCGGATCTTCCGCGCCACGGAAGTCTCGCTCGGCCCCTACGAGTCCACCGCGGCATCCTACCTCGACTTGCGCAATGCCGGCCACGAATGGAACTTCGGCATTCCCGGCGTGACCCTCCGGAACTGGGTGAACCTGCTGACGGAAAACCCTGGATCCGATCCGCTGGGCCCTTTCTATTCGATCACCAAGTCTTCCCTGGAAGACGAGATTCTGGCGGTGGAAGCGGTGGTGATCCTGCTGGGAGCGAACGATCTCAAGCAGGAATACAACGACCTCTTCAACGACACCGAGCCGGCGGGCTACTTCCCCGGGATGCTCGACCGGCTGAACACGGTCTACGCCTGGGTCAACACGAGCCGCGGCCTCAACCGGCCGAAAATCGTCGTCTGCACCGTGCCCGACGTCGGGGCCACGCCGCAGATCTCCCGAATTTACAACGTTCCCGCCCGGCAAGCCACCACGCGGGCGAAGATCGCGGCCTTCAACCAGTCCATCCTCACCTGGGCGGCGGGAAAGACCTATCCCCCGTCGATCGCCCGGCTCGATCTCCTGACCGACCGGATTTTCGACCAGGTGCCGTTCCACCTCAACGGCACCGAATTCACGCTCGCCGGCAGCCAGGAGAACCCGCCGCTGCAAGTCTTCTGCCGCGACGGCTTCCACGTCTCGACCGTGGGCCAGGCCTTGATCGCGAACGAGATCATGGCGGCCCTGGAACTGGCGACCGGCCGCGACCTGACCCCCTTCTCGAACCGCGAGATCTTGCGGAGCCTACTGGGACAAAACCCGGACCAACCCTATCTCGACTGGATTTCCGCGGCCGGACTGGGTGGCTCCGCGATGGACAAGGACCCGGACGGCGACGGCTTTCCAAACCTCGCCGAATACCTGTTAGGTAGCCCGCCCGGAGGCTTCAGCCACCCGTTGAGCGGGAGCTTCTCGCCCGGAAACTGGCTGGTCTGGCACCCGTCCCCTGATGCCTTGCGCTTCGGCACCCTGACCGCTGAGGAATCGGCGGACCTGACGCTGTGGTCGCCGGTGCCCGCCGGGCGGACCACGGTCGCTGCGGACGGGACCGTGTCGGTCACGCCCGCCGCGGGGACCCGGGGCATCGCCCGGCTGCGGGCGGAACCAAGGCCGTAGCGGAAGGTCCGCGTCCTTTCGGCGGGGCGGGTGCCGAACGGGAACCGACATCGCTTTCGTCACGTCGGCACCGCGAGGCAGCCGCGCTCCTTGGACTGCGTGCAGCCCGCTGCCGCTTTCCCTCCGCCAGCCTGCTGGCGAGTCCGGGGCGATCACCCACCTCTTCCGGATCAGACGATGGAGTCCGGGAAATCGAGATTGATGTGAATCGGACAGAACCCCATTGAGAAGTCCGGCTTAAGTTAGCGCAATTCCCTACTTACCGCTGAAGAGAATTCGCGTCAGGTTAAGCCGCAACACGCTGACGGACAGTGAATTAAATCAGAAATGATTCGAATTAAACGTTGACAGGGTGAGCGGGCCGGCAAGCTCGGCATGTCTAAGACTTCACCCGCCGGCCGCTCGAGGCCGGGCATGCCGGACCTCGATCTCCTCGCAACTCAAACCCGCCTGGTCGTCCGTAAATCGCCGAAATTCAGCCCCGGTGGATTTCTTCAATCGCTGTTGA
>CAMCYK010000067.1 GCA_945883695.1 Akkermansia muciniphila
CGATGCCCATCTTGATGATCCAGCGCTCGACGTCGGTGATCTCATCGGAGCGCCACTGCTCGACATCGCGCTGCATGGTGATGTCCTCCGGCTCCCAGTGGTTGTTCTTCATCGTCTTGTACAAGTCGTAGGCCCACTGGTACTTGAGAGGGAGGATGTTGAAGAACATCGTTTCCTTGCCGTTGATGACGCGCTTGGCGGCGTAGGCGGCTTCGGCTTTTTCGCGGTCGAGAATGAAGGTGCGGGATCCGAGGGAGACGGTGGTGGTGGCGGACATGAGGAGGCGTTCGGGAGAAGTGGTGGTAGGATTCGGTCATCGCCGGGGAGGGCCGGCGGCGCGGGAGCAGCGTTGCGAAAGCTGCCGAAAAGCCGGGGAAACCTCAAGCCGATTCTGCTCATATGGTATCCACAAATTATTCACAATACCACATGTAGTGGTGCGGTGGTTCCAGCGCGATCTTGACAAATCGGGCGAGCGACCTAAACGCTTGAAAGATGTGGGCCTGGGGCGACGGGGGGCGGAGCGGCGGAAAAAAGTCTAGGGGCTTGAAATAATCCGCGGGGGTTCCGCGGCGGCGGGGGGCGGGAAAGGTTTTTAGAATGTTAGAGCGGGAGCGTCGTGAAATTGGCATGGTTTGTTGGTTATCAGGAACTTGATGTTTTAAAAAATTTCTTGAATCGGGATGGGGGGCAGTTTCGAAGTCTCGCAATTTCAAGGACTTGTCGTTGGAGCGACGGGAGGGTTGGGGCGTTCTCGAAACGGGGCGGGCAGAACCTCGCGGCGCGGGCGGCGGGGTGGCAATCGGATCTTGATCCCGCGTGGCCGGGGGGGGAATGTTGTGGAGCGCCTGTTCGACCACCCGCCAGTTCGACCACCCGCCTTACCGACCGGCATGATGCCACCCTTGCCCGCCCGGACACCCCGCTTGGCACCGGTCCAAGCGGCGATGCTCCGAGCCCGCGAGCCGGGCACGGAGGTCGAGCAGGTGGTGCTGGTGTTCCGGCCGGGATTGACGGCCGGGCAGGTGGTGGAAGCGTGGGCGGCGACGGTGGCGGCGAGCGCGGTGCTCGGCCACGCGCTGGCGGACGACGGGCTGGTGCCGGCGCGGCCGGGCGGGGCGACGCGGCTGGCGGACGAGCCGGACTGTTTTGAGGGGTGGCTGGAGGTGGATCGCACGACGCCCTTTCCGCTGGGTGGCGAGCCGCCGTGGCGGGTCCGCTATTGGCCGGCGGCGCGGCGCTGGGTGTGGAGTTTTCCGCACGCGCTGCTGGATGGCCGATCGATCGCCCGGATCCTGCGGGGTTTCCTGCGGCGGCTGGCGGGCCGGGCGGGCGGAGAGTTGCCACTGGCGGAGTGGCAACCGGCGGACGAGGCCGAGCGGCAGGCGGCGGCGGCCCATTTTCTCAAGTGCCATCAGGGGGTGGCGGCGGCGCGGGTGGATTTCGGCGAAAGCGGCCGGGTGCGGGTCGCGGCCACGCTCGGCGCGGCCGTGGCGGGCGCGCTGGAAGCCGCGGCGGCGGCCAGCGGGACCAGCGCGGCGACGATCGTGACCTGGGCCTGGGGCCAGGTGCTGGCCCGTGCGACCGGGGTCGAAGCGCTGGCGCTGGGGCAGGTCCGGGCCGGCCGGCCGGCGGGCGAGCACTGCTGGACTTAGGAGGAAATGGGCCGGCGGGTGGACGGAGTGGCAGGCCGGCTGGCCGCGGCACCCTGTGGAACAGCTATGGCCCGACCGAGGCCTCGATCGTGGCGACGGCGCAAGAGATCCCGCCGGGGTGGGACGAGGCCGGCGACCCGCCGATCGGCCGG
This sequence comes from Akkermansia muciniphila, assembly GCA_945883695.1. Lineage (GTDB taxonomy): Bacteria > Verrucomicrobiota > Verrucomicrobiia > Verrucomicrobiales > Akkermansiaceae > Haloferula > Haloferula muciniphila_A. The sequence goes on from CAMCYK010000067.1 coordinate 1,808, forward strand.
CCGCTGCCGGGATACCGGGTGCGGGTGGCGGACGGCCACGGGACGCCCTTGCCGCCGGGCGCGGCCGGCGAGATCTGGATCGGCGGGCCGGCGGGCGGCCCCGGCTACCGGGGCCGCCCGGCGCTGACCGCGGCGGCCTTCATCGAGCTGGAAGGCCGGCGCTGGTACCGCAGCGGCGACCGGGCGCGCTGGGACGAGTGCGGGCGCCGGCACTTTCTCGGCCGGCTGGATGACCAGTTGAAGATCCGCGGGCAACGGATCGAGCCGGGCGAGGTGGTCCGGCTGCTGGAAGGCTGGCCCGGGGTCGCCGCGGCGCAGGTCGGGCTGGCCGGACCGGAAGACCAGCCGGTGCTGGCGGCCTGGGTGCGCTGGGCCGGCGCGCCACCGGCGGACTGGCAGCGGGTGTTGCGCGATCGCCTGACGGCCGAACTCCCGGCGGCCGCGGTGCCGCAGCGCTGGGCGGCGGTGGCGGAATTCCAGCGGACCGAGCGCGGCAAGCTCGACCGCCGCGCGCTGCCGGAGCCGGCGGTCCTGGCCTCGGCGCGGCCGGCGGAGGCCGCGGCGACGGCGACCGAGCGGCGGCTGGCCACGCTGTGGGCCGGCCTGCTCGGCGGCGACCCGCCCGGCCGCCACGATTCGTTTTTCGAGCTCGGCGGGCATTCGCTGCTGGCACTCCGGCTGTTCGCGGCGATTTCGAGGGAATTCGGCAAGAACCTGCCACTGACCGCGCTGGTCGAATCCCCCACCCTGGCCGGCCTGGCCGGCGCGATCGATGCCGCTTGCGGGTCGGGCCGGACCCCGCCGCAGCCGGCGCTGGTGACGCTGCGCGAAGGCAGCGGTCCGCCGCTGGTCTGCATCCACGGCGGCGACGGCGGGGTCTTTTTCTACCTCGAGCTGGCCCGGGCGCTGGGCGGCGGGCTGCCGGTGATGACGCTGGAATCGACCGCGCTGAGCGCGCCGGAGGGAGTCGGCGCGCTGTCGGTGGAAGCGCTGGCGGCGGACTACGTGGCGGCCCTCCGCCGTCACCAGCCGCGGGGCCCGTACCGGCTGGCCGGCTATTCGTTCGGCGGCGTGATGGTTTTTGAAATGGCGGCCCGGCTGCGGCGGGAGGGCGAGCAGGTCGAGTTCCTCGGGCTGTTCGACCCCGACCACCCGGCGTGCGGACGCCGGAAATACCCGCTGGCCGAGCGGGCGAAAGTTTACTGGCGCTCGCTCGCCGGCCGGCCCGCTTGGGTCAAGGCCGGGCTGTTGCTCGCCCGGGTGGCCGGCGGGGTCCGGATCCACCTGCAAGTCCGCGGCGAGCGGCTGGCGGTCCGCCATGGCGGGCCCGGCCGGCCGCATGGCAAACTCCGCGCGCTGCAAGTCCGCGAGGCCCACGCCGCGGCGATGGATGCCTACCGGCCGGCCCCGCTCGACGTCCCGCTGGTGCTGTTCAAGCGGTCGACGGTCGACGACAAGTTCGAGTTGCCGGCGGATTACGGCCGGGGCGGCTTGTGTTCCGGGCTGGAAATCGTGGAGGTCCCGGGCGAGCACCTGACGCTGTTTTCCCCTGAAAACGCCCCCCGGCTGGCGCGGGAACTCGAGGCGCGCCTGCGGCGCGGGTGACGCGAGCGACTCCGTTCAATCGGCCCGGCGCGGGCGGCGCTGCTGCTTTTTCTCCAGCACCTTCGGCCGCGGCTCGTGGGTGCCGAGGAGCGACGAGGAGGCCGCCTTCTTGACCCGCAACTTGCTGGACCCGAGCTGGTAGCCGTCCAGCGCCTCGATCATTTTGATGGCCTGATCGAGCGACGGCATGTCGGCGAAGCCGAAGCCCTTCGACTGGCCGCTGGCCTTGTCGATCACCAGATCGAAGGTCCTCACCTTGCCGTGGGTTTCCAACAGTTTGCGCACTTCTTCTTCGGTGATGGCGCGGTCGATGTTGCGGACGAGAATGATCACGGGCCGACGGTGCCGCGCCCCGGAGGAAACCGCGAGACTGGAATTTGGCCCGGACGCGATCACGATCCGCGGGATTTATTTTAGATAAATTAACAATCAACCGCGGTTTTGACAAACAGGTTGAAATTCATTTTAAATAAACAATCTCCCTCCACCCGGGAGCTGTCCCACACACCATGAAAACGCTGTTCCACACACCATGAAAACGCTGTTCCACACACCCCTGAAATCCCTGGCCCTGTTGGCGGGCGCTTCGGCGCTGGCCTTGCCGGCCCAGGGGGTCTCCCTCCGCTACTCCATCACGGCCAGCCCCGACAATGGCCAGCTTGGCGCCTCGCTCGCCGCCCTCGGCGACCTCGATGGCGACGGCGTCGGGGAGCTCGCCATCGGCGACCCCGGCCTCGCCGGATCCGGCCAGGTCATCGTCGTCAGCGGGGCGGACGGAACGATTCTTTACACGCTGGCCGGTGCCGCGCAGGCGGGCGAAGCCTTCGGCACGGCGCTGGCCGCGCTCGATGCCAATGGCGATGGAACCTCCGACCTGGCGGTCGGCGCACCCGGCGGCAACGGCGCGGTGTGGGTCTTCTCCGGGCTCGACGGCACCCTGCTCCAGACCGCCCCCGGGCCCGCCGCGGGCTCCCGGTTCGGCCAGGCCCTGGCCAAGGCCGGCGACCAGGATGGCGACGGCAGCGACGACCTGTTCGTCGGTGCGCCGGGCTTCAATTCGGCCGACGGGCGGGTTTCGGTGATGGCCGGCCACGACGGCGCGCCGATTTTCCAGATTGAGCCGGATGTCGAAGGATCCGCCTTCGGTGCCGCGGTGGCCGCGGTCGCGGACGCGAGCGGCGACGAACTGCCGGACCTCGTGGTCGGCGCCCCCGCCTTCGTGGACGAACTCGGCCGCGTCCAACTGCTGGCGAGCTCCGATGGCGCGGAATGGGTCAACTTTCCCGGTACCGTCGCCGGTGCCCGCTTCGGCAGCACCCTGGGCACGGTTGACGACCGCAATGGCGACGGGATCGCCGACCTGATCGCCGGCTCCGGCTCCGGTGGCGGGGCCTTCCTGCTCGCGGGTTCCACGCTGGCGGTTCTCAGCGACCTTTCGCTGCCCGGTGCCGCGGCCGGCCTGCCGGTGGTGCCGGGCGGGGTTTTCGACGTCGACCTGAACGGCACGACCGAAATGCTGGTCGGCTATCCGGGCGCGCTTCCCTTGGCCCAGGTCCGGGTGACGCCCGCCCCGCTCGCGCCGGAAGCCGGTCTTTACGAAGCGGACGCCGCGGGCAGCGGCCTCGGCTCCGCCATCGCGGTGATCCCCGGCTTCGGCTTCGCCCTCGGCGAACCGCTCGCCGCCGGCGGCGCGGTGCATGTTTACAGCCTCGTGGTCGATAGCGACGGCGATGGCGTGCCGGACGACCAGGACCTTTGCCCGGATTCGATCCTGACTCCGACGGTGGTCTTCGGCGACCTCGACACCGGCGTGGAGAACCGGGTCAACGAGGAAGGCTGTTCGCTGGCCGACCGGTTCGCCGCCCTCGAACCGGCCAGCGGTTGGAAGAATCACGGCCAGGTCGTCTCGAGCTCGGTGAAACTGGTGAAGCGGCTGCTGCGCGCCGGCGACATCGACGCCGCGGAAGCGCAAGCGCTGCGCACCGGAGCCGCCCAGTCGAATCTCGGCAAGACGGGCAAGCCGGAGAAACCCGAGAAGCCAGCCAAGCCGAACAAAGGCAACAAGCCCGATCGCGGTTGAGCCGGCCTTGAGCCGATCCTGAACCCATCCCGGAGCCCGGCGGAACCCTTGAGTCCGCCGGGCTTTTTCGTGCCGGCGGCGGTGGGTTGGACCTGAAGACCAGCATGGGAACAACGAAATGGACGAAATGGACGAAATTTCAGAGAGTTGGGTGGATGACGCGATCCACCTTGCGGGTGTCCGGATCCATTCGCACCCTGCCTTGGTTTTCGCGGAGTTTCGCCGGCTGGGTTGTTATCATTTTGGGAGGTGATGGAGGGCTGCCCGATCGAGACGATCGGCTGCGAGGGGTGATTCACCCATGCTGCCTGTCCCAACGGGACGGCGTGTGTTCCCCGGGGCGAAGTCCCTTTGGGACAGAAGGCCGGGATGCCGGGCCGCCCGTGGTCATGTCGCCTGCGAGGCGACACTCCGCTCGCGGCCGACAGGATGCCGGGCCGCCCGTGGTCATGTCGCCTGCGAGGCGACACTCCGTTCGCGGCCGGCAGGATGCCGGGCCGCCCGTGGTCATGTCGCCTGCGAGGCGACACTCCAATCGGGCGGCTGCCGCCGGAGCCGGAGCAATGGCCAAGCGGTGTTGGCGGGAGCGCGCGGTGAAATGAACGGCGGATTCGGGGGTTGTCCGGCGGGACGATCCGCCGCAGGAAGGGCGCGTGACTTCTTCCTGGCTGATCCGCATTCCCGAGCTGTTCGCCGAGTTCGCGCCGGAGGTCCTCGCGGGCCTCGGTGCCGCTCCGCTGAAGAAGCTCGGCAGCGACTACCACCTCGTGCAGCTCGCCGACCCGGGCGTGCCGCGCGATTCGGAATGGGCGAAGTTCGTCGGCTGGAACCTGCCGGTCCACCACGCGTGGCCATGCTGCCCGCAGAAGATGGAAGGCTTTGTCGAAAAGGCGGCGCAGGCGATTTGCCGGAAATTCGGCGCGCGGAACCCGCAGACGCTGTTGGTCGGCCCGCTGCAGAGCGGCGCGGCGCACCCGTACTACAAGCACCTCGCCACCAACCTGCGCGGGCGGACCCTCCAGCTCTTCCCGCCGCTGCCCGCGGTGCAGGACGTGGAAGCGCAGGATCCGACCGCGCCGAGCCTGTTCTGCCTGGTCGGCAAAGAGGGGCTGTTCTGCGGGATCCAGAGCCCGCGGGATGCGAACGGCTTCTACCCCGGAGGCACGAAATTCATCCGCCAGAACGCGCCGGAAACGATCAGCCGCGCCGGCGCGAAGATCGCCGAGGCGCTGCACTATCTGAAACTCCACCGCCCCGAGCTGCCGGAAGGCGCGCACTGGCTGGAACTGGGGGCCTGCCCCGGCGGCATGACGTCCGAACTGCTGGCCCGCGGCTTCCGCGTCACCGCCGTCGACAAGGCCCCGCTCGATCCCCGCCTGAACGACGCGGCCGGCCTGAAATTCCGCCGTACCGATGTCGCCGAGTACCAGCCCGCGGACGGCGAGCATTTCGATGCCCTGCTCTGCGACATGAACGGCGACGCGCGGGCCTCGCTCCGCCAGGTGGTGCGCTTGTCGAAGCATCTGGGGAAGGGCGCGGTGATCGTCTTCACCTTGAAAGGCGCGGGCGTGGAGTCCCCGGCGGAGATGAACGAACTCACCCGCGCGGCGCTCGCCTACGCGGCCGCCTCCGGGCTGGCGCTGATCGCGATCACCCACCTGACCTACAACCGGCGGGAATTCACGGTGTTCTTCGAACGGCGGTGAGCGTGGCGGTGGCACGACGCCAACCCGGTGGCCGTTCGTCGCGAATCGGGATTGCGCGGACCGGGATGAGAAGTTGAGGTGATTCCATGTCCAGTTCGCGTTCCTCCGTGACCAAACCCCTCGCCGTGCTGATCGACGCCGACAATGCGTCGCCGAAGATCATCGAATCGGTGCTGACCGAGATCACGACCTACGGCACCGCCAGCGTGAAGCGGATTTACGGTGACTGGACCAAGCCGAACCTCGGCTCGTGGAAGGAAGTGCTGCTGACCCACTCGATCCAGCCGATCCAGCAGTTTGCCAATACCAAAGGCAAGAACTCGACGGACAGCGCGATGATCATCGACGCGATGGATTTGCTCTACACGAACCGGTTCTCTGGATTCTGTCTGGTCACCAGTGACAGCGACTTCACCCGCCTGGCGGCGCGGATCCGCGAGCAGGGACTGATGGTCTATGGCTTCGGCGAGCAGAAAACCCCGGCACCCTTCGTCGCGGCTTGTGACAAGTTCGTCTACACCGAGGTCATCGCCGCGGTGCCGGAAGCGGGGGCGGTTGGCGGCGGCGGACCGATTCCGAAGAAGAGCGGGCCGGAGCTGGGCAAGGATCCCAAGCTGGTCAACGCGCTCCGCAATGCCCTCGATTCGGCGACCGGCGACGACAGCGACTGGGCCTTTCTCGGCGTGGTGGGCTCCCACCTGACGAAGCTGATGCCGGAATTCGACTCGCGGAACTACGGTTATGCCAAGTTGAGCGACCTGGTGACGGCCATCGACCTGTTCGAGGTCCACCGCAAGGACCAGCATGTCCAGATCCGGCCGAAACCGAAGAAGTCGTGAGCGCCTCATTTCCATCGCCGCGACCGGCGGGATCGGTTGGGATCCGCGGCGTGACGCGCCGCCGCCCGCTCCTTGCCGCCTCCGGCCTGCTGCTCGCCGTGCTGAGCGCGGCGCTGTGGCAAGGCCGCTTCGAGCGGACCGGGCCGGCCCTCGGCCTGCGGACCGGCGGGGACTTCCGCGGCTGGAAGGTGCTGGCCGCCGACCGCATCGCGATCGAGGGCGCGACGTGGACGCTGCAGGCGCCGGCCGGCCGGGAGGTGGCCAGCGCGGAAGGGCCGCTGCCCGGCGCGACGACCACCCGCCACCTCCGCGTGGGCATCGAGGCGGCGTGGGAGGATGTCACCCGCCGCGACGGGCGATCGTGGTGGAGCGCCCGGGTCTCGCTCGGTGGCCGGCGGCCCGACGGATCCTACGCGTGGCCGCAGGACGGCGACCTGATCAATGCCAAGGGCCGCCGCGGCTGGCATCGCGTCGAGTGGGTCTACGACCTGCCGCCCGACCTCGGCGAGCCGCGGCTTTTCATCAACCAACTGGCCGCCACCGGCATCCTGCGGGTCCGCCAGCTCACGGTCACCCCGGTCCGCCAGCGGCCGTGGGTCCCGGCGGCCGCGGCCGGGCTGCTCGCCGCCTGGCTCGCCTGGGGTGCCACCTTGCTCGGGACCGGCCACGGCCCCGTCCGCCGGGCGGCGGCGGCCGGGGTGCTGGTGGCGGCGGGATGGTTCCTGGTTTTCCCCCAGCCGCACTACCACGCCCGGGCCTTTCCCGGCGGCTTCGCTCTCGGCCGCGAGATCCCGCGGCCCGCCGCCGCCGTGGCGCCGGTCGCGGCGCTTCCGCCCATTCCGGCCGCGCCGCTCCTCGCCGCGGCCTCCCCTGCCCCGCCGCCGCTTCCCCCGCAGCTCGAGCCGCCGCCCGACGACCCCCGCGCCGGCCACGGCCTCGCGCCGGCTTTCCGCAAGCTCGACGAGAACTGGCGCTTCGCCCACGCCGCCGCCTTCGGCGGATTCGGGCTCGTCCTGTTCGCGCTCGCGGGACTTCGCGCCGGCTGGCCCGCCGCCGCCGCCCTCGGATTGCTCTCGGAGATCGTCCCCAACCTGCTGCGCCGGGAATTCCGCGGCGACGACGCGGTGGACCTGGTCGCCAACTTCGCCGGACTCGGCCTCGCCGCCGCGATGGTCCACCTCGCGGGAATCTTGCGCGCGCGGCGGGGGCTCCGCGCGGCCCCGGCCGCTTGAGCGGCGCCCCTGCCGCGCGCCCGATTCCGCGCGGCTTTTCCTGCCTAAGGAGGGTGGAACTTCGGTCAATACGGCGATAAGGAGTGTGGACCTTCGGTCAACACGGTGGCGACCGCAGGTCGTCGCTCCATAGCCCCACCCGATCTTGCTCCACCTGAACGAAGCGGCCGCCCTTTGGCAACGAGGGCAACGAGGGCAACGAGGGCAACGAGGGCGGCGGGAAAATTGAACAAGCCCCCCCGCCCCGGACGCTAACCGGCGCGCCCGCATCCCCGTCATGATCTCCCGAACCTGCCGCTCCGGCCTCCTCCTCCTCGCCCTTTCGACCTACCAGCCGCTCCTCGCCCGGGAGCCCGCCGCCCCGCCGCTCGCCGCCGAAGTGGAGGACGCGATCAAGAAGGTCTACCCCGCCCTGGTCCGCATCCACGTGGTGATGGAGGAAGGCTCGGAAGGCCGCATGAAGAAAATGCAGGGCAGCGGCAGCGGCGCAATCATTTCCCCGGAAGGCCACGTTCTGACCAACCACCACGTCGCCGGCCGCGGCACCCGCTTCGTCTGCACCCTGTCGAACCGCGAGGAAGTCGACGCCACCCTGGTCGGCACCGACGCGCTGTCCGACCTCGCCGTGCTCAAGCTCGACCTTTCGACCCGCCGCTTCAAGGACCAGCCACTCGCCGTCGCCACCTTCGGCGATTCCGACACGCTCAAGACCGGCGACGTCATCTTCGCCATGGGCAGCCCCGGCGGCCTCTCCCAGTCGGTCACCCGCGGGATCGTCGCCAACACCGCGATGATCGTCCCGCGCAACCAGATGTCGCTCACCCTCGACGGCGAAACGGTCGGCGAACTGGTCCGCTGGATCGGCCACGACGCCGTCATCTTCGGCGGCAACTCCGGCGGCCCGCTGGTCAATCCGGCCGGTGAAATCATCGGCGTCAACGAGGTCGGCATCGCCAGCCTCGGCGGCGCGATCCCGTCGAACCTCGCGAAACAGGTCGCCGCCGAGCTGATCGAAAAGGGCAGCGTCACCCGCAGCTGGATCGGCCTGGAAGTGCAGCCCTTGCTGCGCAGCATGGCCGACCAGAAGGGCGCGCTGGTCGCCTCGGTCTGGAAGGACAGCCCGGCCGACCAGGCCGGCATCCGGCCCGGCGACTTCATCACCGCCTACCAGGGCACCGCGCTGCCCGACTGCCACGCCCCGGAGGACATCCCGGTCTTCAACGCGATGGTCCTCGGCACCCCGCCCGACACCAAGGTCACCCTGACCGGCAGCCGCGACGGCAAGCCGCAGACCTGGGAAATGACCACCGTGGTCCGCGAGCCAACCATGGCGAAGGAAAACGAACTGCGCGAATGGGGCCTCACCGCCCGCGATTTCACCCGGGTCTCCGCCCTTGAAAAATACCGCGACACCAAGGACGGCGTGCTGGTCGACACCGTCCGCAGCGGCAGTCCCGCTTCCGAAGCCAAGCCGCCGCTGCGCGGTTCCGACGTCATCATCCGCGTCGGCGGTAAGCCGGTCCACAACCGCGCCGAACTCGAAGCCTTCACCGCCGAATTCACCAAAGGCCTGACCGAACCGAAACCGTTGCTGGTCGAGTTCGAACGCTCCCACCAGCAGCTCGCCACCGTGGTCAAGGTCGGTCCGGTACAAGACCCGGTGAAGCCGCGCCTCGCCGAGAAGGCGTGGCTCGGCGCCTCGACCCAGGTCATCACCGACGAGCTCGCCAGCGCGCTCGGCATCGCCGGCAAGAAGGGCGTCCGGGTCACCGGCCTGGCCCCGGATTCCCCCGCCGCCAAGGCCGGGCTGAAGGAGGGCGACCTGCTGCTCAAGCTCGACGGTAAAATCATCAACTCCCGCCGCCCGGAAGACTCCGAGGTCTTTCCCGAGCTGATCCTCGCCTACCCGGTCGACTCCACCCTCGAGCTCGCCGGCCTCCGCGACGGCCAGCCGCAGACCTGGTCGGTCGCCCTCGCCCCGCGCCCGATCGACGACAGCGAGCTGCTCGAATACAAGGACGTCCGCTTCGAGTTCACCGCCCGCCAGCTTTCCTCCGCCCAGCGCGACCAGGCGAAGGAGCGGCAAGGCGAAGACCCGGCCGGCATCTCCGTCCTCAAGGTCGAGCCCAGCGGCTGGGCGGCCCTCGGCGGCCTCGCCCCCGACGACATCATCCTGACCATCGACGGCACCCCGACCAATGACATCGAGACCTTGAAAACCAAGCTCGCCGGCCTCGCCGATGGCAAACCGCGCAGCGTCGTCTTCGGCATCCGCCGCGGCCCCCGCACCCAGTTCCTAGAAATCGAACCCCGCTGGTAACTCTTCAAATCAGCAATCAAAAATCCTCAATCAACAATCTTCAATCCACCATCTTCCACCATGATCCGCCACCTCACCCTCGCCCTCGCGGCCACCACCGCCATCGCCTCCGCCTCCACCGCTGAACTGCGCGACACCGCGCGCAAGCTTTCCGAATCCCACAAGGACGCCGTCGTCTGGCTCTCCGTGCTCGCCAAGACCAGCATGGGGGCCGAAGGCGAGGTGCCCGCCCAGATCAAGACCGCCCTCGCCGCCCAGGACAAGGAGGAGAAAAGCGAGGTCACCGGGACCGTGGTCGATGCCTCCGGCCTGATTGTCACCGCCCTCGGCGGGCTCGACAGATCCTCGATGGTCGACGGCCAGACGGTCAATACGCCGATGGGCGAGATCAAGTTGAAGGCGCAGTCCGAGATCAAGGAAATCAAGGTCATCATGGCCGACGGCTCCGAAGTCCCGGCCGACCTCGTGATGAAGGACGAGGACCTCGGGCTCGCCTTCATCAAGGTCCGTAGCGACAGCGAGGAAGCCAAGGGCATCGAATTCAAGGCCATCGACCTCGCCGATTCCGCCAAGGGCGAGCTGCTTGACGAATGCATCGCGCTCGGCCGCCTCGACGAGTCGCTCAACCGCGAGCCGAGCCTGCTGACCAGCGAGATTTCCGGCATGACCGTCCGCCCGCGGATGTTCTACCGCGTCAACACCGACGCCATCGGCTGCCCGGTCTTCCTCGCCAACGGCAAGCTGCTCGGCGTGTCGGTGCTGCGCAATCCGAAGGGCGGTGCCGCCCGCGGCGGCCAGATCCAGGTCTCGCCGGTGATCCTGCCGGCCGCCGACGTCGCCAAGATCGCCGCCCAGGCCAAGGAAGCCAAACCCGCCGCCCCGGCCGCGGCGGAAGAGGCACCGGCGGAAGAAAAGTCCGGCGAGTGATCGACACGCCAAGGTCAAGCGCCCTCCAACCACCCTCCAAAGGCCGCCCCGGGAAACCGCGGCGGCCTTTTTGGGAGTCCCAAGGGCGCAGCCCCATGGACTGCGCGCAGCCCGCTGCCGCTTTCCGCCGCCAGCCTGCTGGCGAAGAAGCCTCCCAACCCCTCCGCCCGAAGATTGCAGTCCAAGCTCGCGTTTGCGGGTGGAAACGTCTTCATCGAGTTCCAACTGGATCCGGAGGATCACGATGATCTCATTCGGAGGGGAAAGTTCCAGCTTGCCGGTGACCGCGATCCTTCATGGATCAGGGAATTTCAGCCCGACGGGGTCAAAGGCGACCTCCGGCGATATGTGAGGGTGAACGAAGGAATGACTCAGACCGCATTGTTCATCTCCGAAGATCTCCGCCGGGCCTGGTTCGTAGAGAGCCAAACCTAGTTCGTGCCCTTGTTTCCCTTGTTTCCCTTGTTTCCCTTGTTTCCCTTGTTTCCCTTGTTTCCCTTGTTTCCCTTGTTTCCCTTGTTTCCCTTGTTTTGCTTGTTTTGCTTGTCCCTTTGCGATTCGGCCGCGGGAAACCGCAGCGGCTTTTTGCGTAAGGAGTGTCGACCTGTGGTCGACAGCCCCGAGTTGACCACAGGTCCACACTCCTTATAAACACCGTGAGAAGGGAATGAAAAACGACGCGAACCCGGGTGAACTTTTTCCGGCCGGATGGTTCCATCATCGATTTGCCCATCATCGATTTGCCTGTCCCTTCATCGATTTCCATCATCGATTTGCCCATCGATTTGCCTGTCCCTTCATCGATTTCGTCCCTTCATCGATTTCCACCTCCGGCTCTGGAATCGAAGCGCCCGGAGCCGCGCGAATCCATGAAGGGCCGCTGCCGTCGCCGGGGGCTACCCGGCACGGGGACTTTTCAGCCTCAGTTTTCCACACCGATCTCCCGCGGTCCTTCGTCTCCCGGAGTTGTCGGAACGAAACAACGCGCAATCATCATTCAGCAGATCCGCCCCGAAGCCGTAGATGCTGGCACGCGTCCAAGCATAACCGATGCGGGCGGTTAGCCGTTGGCGGGATTTCAGCGCGGGTCCAGACAACGCGTCAGGCATTTAGGCGTGGCAATTCATGTGCATCCAATTGATGTTCAACGAGGTGGAGGTCAAAATCCGCTCTTCATTCGCGGGGCGGGTCCTCGCGGTCGGACTTCCGTCGGACGACCCGCCCCTTCGCCGCTTCGCCCTCGGGATGGAACGGGCTTCGGGGGACCGCTCCGCGGGGCGGAGCCTCCACGCCCCCGGGCATGAGAAAAGCCGCCCCGGTTCCCCGCGGGCGGCTTGATGTGAGGAGGGTCGACCTGCGGTCGACGCGGTGTTGACCACAGGTCAACACTCCTTATCAGAAATGGATCGCGTGGCCCTCGGCGGCGAGGGTTGCCTCATGGATCACCTCGCTCATCGTCGGATGCGCGTGGATGGTCCCGTGGATCTCCTCGGCGGTCAGCTCCTGGTCGAGCGCCAGCCCCATCTCGGCGATCAGCTCGGTGGCGTTGTCACCGATGATGTGCGCGCCGAGCAGTTCGCCGTGCGGTTTGCCGTAGAGCAGCTTGGCGAAGCCGTCCGGCTCGCCGGCGGCGATCGCCTTGCCGATCGCGACGAAGGGGATTTTGCCGACCTTGTAGTCGATCCCTTCCTCCTTGAGCTGGCGTTCGGTCTTGCCGACCGAGGCAATCTGCGGGTGGCAGTAGGTGCAGCCCGGGAAATTGGTCACCTTGCGGACCTTGTGGCCCTCGACGTAGAGGCCCTCGACGCACTGGATCCCTTCGAACGAAGCGGTGTGCGCGAGCAGCGGCGGGCCGCTGACGTCGCCGATCGCGTAAACGCCGGGGATCGACGTTTCATAGCGGTCGCCGGTCTTGACGAAACCGCGCTCGGTGAGTTCCGGCTGGATGCCGCCGGGGAGCAGCGGCACGACGCCGATGGCAACCAGCACGATGTCCGCGGTCAGCACGCCGTTTTCCTTCGGGCCCTCGACGGTGACGTCGACGTGGGTTCCCTTGTCTTCCGTCTTGGTGATCTTGGTGTTCACCAGGCAGCGGATGCCCTGTTTGGTGAAGGCCTTCTCGAGCGCGTCGCCGATCTCGTCATCTTCGACCGGGACCATCCGCGGGGCCATTTCCACGACGGTCACCTTGGTGCCGTAGGCGTTGTAGATGTAGGCGAATTCCACGCCGATCGCGCCGGCGCCGATGATGATCATGCTCTTCGGCTGCTTCGGCAGGTTCATCGCCTCGCGCGAGCTGATGACCGTGGTGCCGTTGAAGGGCAGCGGCGGCAGCGGGCGGGACTTGGCCCCGGTGGAGATGATGATGTGTTTGGCTTCGGCCGAGCTTTTCGAGCCGTCGGTGGCGGTGACCTCCACCTTGCCCGGGGCGACGATCGCGCCGTGGCCGCGGACGTAGTCGACCTTGTTTTTCTTGAACAGGAACTCGATCCCGCCGGCGAGGCGGTCGGCGACCTTGCGCGAGCGGCCGATCACGGCGGACCAGTCGTATTGCAGGTTGTCGAAGGAGAAGCCGAATTCCGCGGCGCGGTGGCTCAGCGTGTGGAACAGCTCTGCGTTCTTGAGGAGCGCCTTGGTCGGGATGCAGCCCCAGTTCAGGCAGGTGCCGCCGGCGCGTTCGGCTTCGACGCAGGCGACTTTTTTGCCGAGTTGGGCGGCGCGGATTGCGGCGACGTAGCCGGCCGGGCCGCCGCCGATGACGATGAGATCGTAGGCCATGGTTGGGAGTGCGGGTGGAGGTTCGCGCGGAGCGTGGGCGGGGGTTCCCGGATTGTCAAAGGGGAAGGGGTCGGCAATCCTTCCCCTTATGGAAGGCACGATCCGCCCCTGGTATCGCTCGCGGCTGTTCTGGCTGGGGGTGCCGGGGCTGGAGTTTTTGGGGGTCCGGATCAGCAAGGTGAACCGTATCCGTTTTTCAAACCCGGCTGGAACCCCGGACGGGGTTCTTTTCCTGGCTTTTGGATTCCGGGGGTGGCGCTTCGCTGACCCCCGGCTATTGGCTGCGACCCCTCCGGGGTGTTTGGGGTGGGCAAGCAACTAAACGGGCTCGCTTCGGGATCTCCCATGCCGTCATCCATTTCCCGGTGCGACCCCCTTCGGAGGGGCCGGCCGGCAAACAACAAGCGGTCGCCCCGCCTCAGAAATCGAACTGGTCGATGTTCTCCTTGGTGAACGCGAAGGGCGTGCCGAGCAGGATGTTGTCGCCTTCGATCTTGAAGGCGCCGAGCTTGCCGGCGGTGAATTCGGTGGCGCCGGGCTTGAGCTCGCCCTTGGCGAGCGCGGCGGCGGCCTGGACCGCGAGGTAGCCGAGGTCTTCCACCTTCCACAGGATGACGGCCTGGGTGACGCCTTCCTTGACGTAGGCCTTGTTCTCGCTCGGGAGGCCGAGGCCGACCACTTTGACCGCGCCGGTCTTGCCGGCCTGCTTGACCGCCTCCGCCGCGCCGGGAACGCCGGGCGAGCAGACGGAAATCACCGCCTTGAGGTTCGGGTGGGCGCTCAGCAGGTTGGTGGTCTCCTGCTGGGCCTTGTCCTTCTGGTCGTCGCAGGGCTTGATGTCGACCAGCTTCATGTTCGGATACTTCTCGGCCTGGCGGGCCTTGATCGCGGCGATCCAGGCGTTCTGGTTGGCGGCGGTGAGGTTGGCGGTGATGATGGCGAACTCGCCCTCGCTGTTGAGCAGGGTGGCGGCGTTGTCCATCAGCGCGTCGCCGATGCCTTTCTCGGTCGCCTGGTTGACGAAGAAGGAGCGGGCGTCGGGCTGCGCGTCGGCATCGTAGGTCACCACCTTGATGCCCGCGGCCTGGGCCTTGCGCAGGGCGGTCGAGAGGCCGTCCTTGTTCTCGGCGGCGGCGGCGATCACATCGACGCCGAGCGAGATCCAGTTCTCGACGATCTCGTTCTGCTTGGCCGGGTCGGAGTTGGTGGGGCCGTCGAAGAGCAGCTCGGCACCGAGGTCGGCGGCGGCGGCGCGGGCGCCCTTTTCGCAGGTGACGAAGTACTGGTTGCCCTTGCTTTTCGGCAGGAGGGCGATGGTCAGCTGGTCGTCACCGCCGGCGGATTCACCGGACTTTTTGCAGGCGGCGAGGAAGGGGACGGTGCAAAGGGCGAGCGTGCAGAAGAGGCGTTTCATGGGTTGTGGCGGACGATGGCATCAAGCAAACCACGGACGGCGCGGATTACACGGAAGAATTTCGCGGACCGGCTCCACGGTTTCTCCACCCAACTCGTCCGGGTCAGGCCGTGCTTCGCCAGCGGACCCCGGGCTGCCGTCAGCGGGTGGTGGGCAGCAGCGGCAGCGCGGGCGGCCCGCCCATGGCCGGCATCGCACGGCTGACGGGAAGCACCCGCGCGGAATTCTCCGCCGCCGGCATGCGGGTCGCGGCCGCAAAGGGCGCGGCGGTTTCGAAAAGGGGATCGAAATCCGCAAAAACCAGCCGGCGGGTTTTTTTGAGGGAGTGCATGGGTGGCAAGGGTGGGAATCCGGCATGGGAGCTCGTCCCCCAGCCGTTGAGAGCGAGCGGAAGGCCCGGCGTTTCCGCTATTCCGTGATCGCGGGGGGGCGGTCTGCCCCGTGGTCCCGGTGGAGGCTCCGCCCCGCGGCAGGGAGCGGACGGCTGGACGGAGGGTTGCAGGCCGATGGGTGATGGCGCTCCGTTGGGGACCGTGCTGCGGGCCGGAGGCTCCGCGCCCCCAGTGGGGCCCCAATGGGCACCCGGTGCTCAGGTTTTCGCGCGGCGGGCGGCGAGGGCCTTGCTGATGGGGATCACGGCGAGCGCGAGCAGGAGGAGCAGGCCGGTCAGCATGCCGGACATCTCGTTGGAGACGCTGGCGATGGTCTTGTCGAAGACCTGGTAGTCGAAGATCCGCTTGAGGCCGTTGTTGAGGATGGCGATGGCAAGGTAGCCGAGCAGGGTGCCGGCGACGGTGCCGGCACCGCCGAAGATGCTGGTGCCGCCGAGCACCACGGCGGTGATGGCGAGCAACTCGTAGCCCATGCCGGCGTTCGCGCGGGCCTCGCCGAGGCGGGCGACGAAGATCACGGCGGCGAGGCCGGCGATGGCACCGGCAAGGACGTAGGCAAGGCCGAGGTTGCGGCGGACCGGGATGCCGGCGTAGCGCGCGCCTTCGGGCGAGTAGCCGATGGCGCGGAACGAGCGGCCGACAGTGGTGCGATGGACCAGCAACCAGACGCCGAGCGCGACGAGGAGGAAGATCCACATCTGGGCGGGGATCCCGGCGAATTCGGAATTGCCGAGAGCGAGGAAGGAATCGGGAAAGCCGGAGTAGGACTTCGAGCCTTGGGTTAGAGCCTCGGCCAGCCCGCGGAACAATGAGAAGGTGCCGAGGGTGACGATCAGCGGCGGCAGGTTGAAGCGGGCGATCAGCAGCGCGTTCAAGCCGCCGCCGAGGGCCCCGATGCCGACCGACAAAACGCCGGCGACCAGCGGCGACATCCCGGCCTCGTTGACGAAAATCCCGAAGCACACGGCGCAGAGGCCCATCATCGAGCCGACCGACAGGTCGATCCCGCCGGTGAGGATGACCGGAGTCATCGCCAGCGCGAGCAGGCCGATCTCCACCGAGTGGCGGAAGATGTTGGAGACGTTCGTCCCGTCGAGGAAGCGGCGGCCGAGGGCGCTGAAGAGGACGACCTCGAGCGCGATGACCAGCAGCAGCACGACCTCGTGCCGGGCGAGCAGGCTTTTCAGGGATGGCTTGGTGGTGGTCATGGCGAGATTAAGGAGTGTGGACGTTCCGTCCACACGGTGTCGACAGCATGTCGACACTCCTTAGGGGCTTGGGATTCATGCGGTGGTTTTCTTCGAACGTTTCAAGCCGTCGGCGACGACCGCGAGGAGGATGACGAGGCCCTGGATCGCGCGCTCCCAGTAGGGCTCCATCTTGAAATGGGTCAGCGCGGGGTTGACGTTGGCGAGCAGCATCAGACCGAGCAGGACGCCCCACAGGTTGCCGCGGCCGCCGGTGATGGCGACGCCGCCGACCACCGCGGCGGCGATGACTTTCAGCTCGAGGCCGTCGCCGGCGTTCGGCTGGACTTGCGGCGACTGGACCAGGTTGAGCACGGCGGCGAGGCCGGCCAGGCCGCCCATCAGGACGAAGACGCCGAAGGTCACGCGCTTGGGATCGATGCCGGCGAGGCGGGCCGCTTCGGCATCGGTGCCGGTGGCATACACATGGCGGCCGGCGGCGAGGTTCTTCATCGCCCAGGCGGCGGCGAGCAGCAGGACCACGGCAACGGCGATGACCACGCTTTGGCCGGCGGCTTGCGACAGGCCGAACCACTGGATGCCGTCGGGCAGTGGAAGGAGGCGGCCTTGTTGCCAGAGGCGGAGCATTTCGTTCCAGGTCACCATGGTGGCGAGGGTGACCACGATGCTCGGCAGTCCGAGCCAGGCGACGAGGATGCCGTTGAAAGCGCCCATCACGACGCCGGTGCCAACCGCGGCGAGGACCGCGACGCCGAGCGGCATGCCGGCGGCGGCGACCAGGCCGGCGACCACCGCGCACATGCTGAACTGCGCGCCGATCGAGATGTCGATCTGGCGGGTGATGATGACCCCCGTGATGCCGATCGCCGCGACCAGCGCGGGCATCTGCGAGGTGAAGCGCGAGAGCAGCGGCTGGAGCTCGAAGAAGTTCGGCGCGAAAATGGCCAGCGCCGCCAGCAGCAGGCCGAGGGCCGCGGCGACGGTGATCTCGCGGGAGTATTTGCCGTTCATGCGACCTCCTTTCCGGACTGGCCGAGCGCGGCGGCCATCACTTGGTGGGCATCGGCGTCGCCGGGAAGTACGGCGGTTATCGTACCTTCTCGCATCACCGCGATGCGGTCGCTCATCCCGAGCACTTCGGGCAGGTCGCTGGAAATCATGAGAACGGCGAGGCCTTCCTTGGCGAGGTTGCGGATGATCTTGTGGATCTCGCTCTTGGCGCCGACATCGACGCCCTGGGTCGGCTCGTCGAGGATCAGCAGCTTCGGCTTGGTGGCGAGCCAGCGGGAAACGCTGACCTTCTGCTGGTTGCCGCCGGACAGGCTGCCGCCGGGCGCGTCGGGGCCGTAGGCCTTGATGCCGAGGTCGCGGATGAAGTCTTTCGCGAGGTCGGTCTCCGCCTTGAAACGCAGCCAGGTGCCGGGGAAGAGCACCGGGTGGACGGCCATCGTGATGTTGTGGGCGATCGGCATTTCAAGGATCACCCCGTGGCGGCGGCGGTCCTCGGGGACGTAGGCGATGCCGTGGGAAATCGCCTCGCGCGGCGAGGTGAGCACGAGCGGCTTGCCGTGGAGCGTGATCTGGCCGGAATCGGCCGGCGTGATGCCGAAGAGGATCCGCGCCAGCTCGGTGCGGCCCGCGCCGACCAGGCCGGCCATGCCGACGATCTCGCCGGCGCGGATTTCCAGGTCGATCCCGCGGACGCCGCTGGCGGAGCAGCCGAAATTCTTGAGGGAAAGCACCACCGCGCCGGGTTCGCTTTCGGCCGGCGGGTAAAGCGCGGCGACCTCGCGGCCGACCATGAGCTGGATCATCGCGGCTTCGGTGAGGTCCTTCACCGGATGGGTGCCCACGCTTTCGCCGTCGCGCAGGACCGTCACGCGGTCGGCGAGGGCGAAGATCTCCTCAAGGCGGTGGGAGATGTAAACCACGCCGACGCCGTTCGCGCGGAGGTCGCGGACCACGCCGAAGAGGAGGTGCTGCTCCTTCTGGGTGAGAGAGGCGGTCGGCTCGTCCATGATGACGATCTTGGCACCGGAGCCGAGGGCGCAGGCGATTTCGACGAGCTGCTGCTCGGGCATCGAAAGCTCGCGGACTTCGGCGTCGGGCGAGATTTCGGCACCGACGCGCTTGAGGAGATCGAGCGCCAGCGCGCGTTGCTCCGCGTGCTTCACCTTCGCGAAGGCGGAGGTCTTCTTCAGGCGCAGGCCGATGTTTTCCGCGACGCTGAGGTCGGGGAAGAGCGCGGGCTGCTGATAGATGCAGGCGATGCCGAGTTCGCGGGCGTGCGATGGAGTTAGAGAGCGCAGGGATTCACCGTCGACCGTCAGGGTGCCGTCGTCGGGCGAATGGGCGCCGGTGATGACCTTGATCAGCGTTGACTTGCCCGCGCCGTTCTCGCCGAGCAGCGCGTGGACCTCGCCCGGCTGGAGATCGAACGACACGCCCTTCAGCGCGCGGACCGCGCCGAAGGATTTGCGGATGTCGGAGAGTTGGAGGAGGGGTTTCAAGGAGTCCTCACGCGTAGCTGTGCTCCGTCGCAATGCCCAGATCCTGCCTCCGCTTCGCACGCTCCGCGGCGGCCTTGTCGGCGTAGCCGCTGGCGCGGTGGGCGAGCAGCGGGTCGGCTTCGAGGCCCTTTGCGGCGCGCCAGGCGGCGATGGCTTCGGTGACGTCGGTGTTGAAAGCCTTCTTGAGGCAGAGTTCGGCGTCGACGATGTTGCCCTTTTTCTGCGCGACGAGCAGCGCATCGTGGTCGACGAGGGCGGCCTTGGCGTAGAGTTCCTGGGCGGTGCAGACGGTCTGGATCATCGCCTCGATCTTCGGCTTCAGGTTGTGCGACTGGTCGATCATGTACTCGATCTCCGGATACGCGCCGCCGCGCTCCCAGGCGAAGAGGTGGATCTCGTGGAAGATGCGGAAGATCTGGTAGGGATCGATCGAGCCGAGCGTGAGGTCGTCGTCGGCGTAGCGGCGGTCGTTGAAGTGGAAGCCGCCGAGCATGTCCTCGTCGAGCAGCCACGCGACGATTTGCTCGATGTTCTGGGAAAGGTAGTGGTGGCCGGTGTCGACCAGCACCTTGGCCTGCGGGCCGGCCTTTTTCGCGGTGAGGAAGGCCATCCCCCAGTCGGCGAGGTCGGTCTGATAGAAGGCGGGCTCGAAGGGCTTGTATTCGACCAGCATGACCTGCTCCGGCGAGAGCTGGCCGTGGGCTTCCTTGAGCGCGGCTTCGAAGCGGTGCTTGCGGGCGCGGATGCTGTCCTGGCCGGGGTAGTTCGTGCCGTCGGCGAACCACAGCGAGACCGCCTTGCTGCCGGTCTGCTGGCCGAGCTTGATGCAGTCGATGATGTGGGCGAGCGCCTGGTCGCGGGCGGTTTCGAAGGGGCTGCCGACCGAGCCGAGCTTGTAGAGCTGGTCCTGGAAGACGTTCGGATTGATCGAGCCCATGCGGATGCCCAGCGCGCCGGCCTTGCGGGCGACGGCGGCGGGATCGGTGCCGGGGGCGAAGTCCCACAGCACGTGCGTCGCGACGGTCGGGCAGCAGGCGGTCAGCCGGTGGACGTGGGCGGCATCGGCGAGCTTGTCGTCGAGATCGATCGCCGCGGCGGGCTGGTGGAACTTGCCGAAGCGGGTGCCGGTGTCCGCGTAGCCCCAGGACGGAGTTTCAATGCGGAACAAGTCGAGGGCACGGTGGATGGTTTCCTGGGAGGTCATGGCGGGAGGCGGGCGAGGATTCGACGGTCATGCCGCGCGGGGCGGGATCAAGAGACGATTCTTATGGAGGTGCAAGCTTAGAGTGGCCGCCGGCATACTCCGTTCGGGTCATCGCTTGCGGTCCGCGGCCGGCGGAGTTCCCGCGGGCGCTTTTAGCCGCAGGGCCCCGAAGCGCGAGCGCATTTCCCCGGCGCTGCCGATCGTCAGGTGGATCGTGTAGTCGTGGACGAAGCCCGGCTTGATCTGCATCGTGCGGACCGGCGCGAAGTAGGAGCAGCCGCCGCCTTTGGGACCTGGCTGTCCTTGATAGCGGTAGGTCGTGAGCTGGGGCGAGCCGGGGAAATGGACTCCGAGACCGCGGCCGTCGGGGCCGACGTAGCCGGCCCATTCCTCGGTGGCGGTGCGGGATTCATTCGGCCAGCCGGGTTTTTCCTTGGCCAGCGGGGCACCGGTCCACGGCTGGTCGCCCTTGTAGAAAACCATGTCTTCCAAGGCGTAATCGACGAACACCGCGGGCAGCTCCTGGTGGGCCGGCGGATGCTCGACGCTGCCGGAGTAGGTAAAGCGGAAGCGGATCGTCGCCACCTTGCCGTCGAGCGAGATCCATTCCTCCATCCGGCAATCCTCGACGTCCTGGCCGCCGGCCCAGTTGACCGGCACGCTCTTGACGTAGAGGCCGTTCTCCGTTTCGCGGGTTTCCAGCACGCGGGCCGGCTTGCCCTTGTAGTCGCCGCCTTGCACCGGGTTCCAGCGCCACGGCTTTTCCACCCATTTCGAGCCGTCGGGCTTGCCGTAGTAGGACTGCTGGATGAAGCGGCCGCGGTCGTGGTGGTTCAGCAGGTTGCGGTCGGCGGGGAGTTCCGAGAACCAGAAGATCGAGCCGCCGGAGCTGAGGTCGACGCCGATCTTGACCTCGCCGTTGCTGAGGAATTTCTCTTTCGCGGCGGGAGCCGCGGCGGGTTCGGCCGCGGCCAGGGGCAGGAGGGAAAGCGCGAGCAGCAGGAATTTCATCGGTGCCCGGGAACGGATGGAAGCGGGGAATCCTATCGTTCCGGCGGGGAATCCCGGGATTCCGGGAGGGAGATGGCAACCTTCGATGAAGCGCCAACTTGCCGCGGGGGTGGCGCTTTGCTAGCGTTCGTCCGTGAGTCAGCCCGTCAAAGACCGTTCGCATTGGACGATTCGCAAGTTCCATTCGCATGAAGAGCTGCGCTGCCAGCAGGTCAAGGACTGGCAAGCCCTCAGCGGCGCGAAGCGGCGCGAAGCGGCATGGGAGCTTGTCGTGGATTACTGGGTTGGAATGAAAGGCATGCACCCCGATGAACTCCGACTTCAGAGATCTGTTACGAAGCTTACACGAGTGTGAAGTGCGCTACCTTGTGGCGGGCGGCTATGCGGTGATTCACCACTCACAGCCCCGATATACCAAGGACATCGACATCTGGCTCGAGCCCTGTGCGGAAAACGCCCGCAAGCTGATGCGTGCCTTTCTAATTTTTGGAATCCCAATGATCGGGGTCACCGAGGCCGACTTCGCCGAACCCGGAACCCAATTCAATCTGGGAGTTCCTCCCTGTGCGATCGATTTTCTAACCACGATCCCCG
Organism: Akkermansia muciniphila; assembly: GCA_945883695.1. Classification (GTDB taxonomy): domain Bacteria; phylum Verrucomicrobiota; class Verrucomicrobiia; order Verrucomicrobiales; family Akkermansiaceae; genus Haloferula; species Haloferula muciniphila_A. The sequence goes on from CAMCYK010000067.1 coordinate 23,628, forward strand.
GGCTGGAGTTTGAAGCGGCATGGGCCCAAAGGGTGGTTTCGGCAGAGAACGAATTCCCAATCTACTACCTCGGCAAAGCCGATCTGATCGAAGCGAAAAAGACCGCCGGACGGCCGCAAGATCTCGCGGATCTAGATGAACTCCGGCGGGCGGGTTCTTGAAGGAAAATCTTGTCACGGGACGAAGAGGATCTTGCCGTTCCGCGCGCTGCCCGCGACTTGCTCCAGCGCTTCCTTGAAATCCGCCAGCGGAAAGGTGGCCGCCACCGGCACTGAAAGCGCTCCGGATGCCATCAGCCCGGCGAGCTTGCCGTAGACCGTGTCGAGCTCCTCCCGCGGCGCGCTTTCGATCCAGCGGCTGACCCACAGGCCGCGGAGCTGGAGGTCCTTGAAAATGAGCTGGCCGTTCGGGACGGTCAGCGGCCGGCGGGACATCGCGCCGTAGGTGACGTGGATCCCGCCGGGGGCCAGCAGGTTCATCAGGAGCAGCGCACTTTCGCCGCCGACGCAGTTGAAAGCGAGCGACGGGCGATGCCGGCCGAGCGCGGACTTCGCGGCCTCCACCGCGGAGTCGCCGTCCACGAGCACCTCGTCCGCTCCCAGCGCGAGGAGCTCGTCCCGCAGCTCCGCGCGACGTACGAGGTTCATCGTACGAATGCCGAGCGTCCGGGCGAGAACGATCACGCAGCGGCCGACCGCGGAGTTCGCCGCGTTCTGGACGATCCACGTTCCGGGCGATGGCGTGCCGAAGCCGGTCAGCAGCCGCCACGCGGTGGCGGGGTTCACCTTCAGCATCGCGGCCTGCAGCGGATCGATCCCCGCCGGCAGCTTGAACAAATGATCGCCGGCGATCCGCGCGTGGCTCGCCCAGGTGCCGGCGCGGCGCAGCAGGATGGCGCGGTCGCCCGGCAGGAAGTCCGGCGAGCGGCTTTCGACGACCTCGCCGCAGCCTTCGATCCCCGGCACCGCAGGCAGCTCCGGCTTCACGCCGTAGGTGCCCTCGATGAAATTCAGATCCGCGGGATTCACCGGCGCGGCCAGGATTTTCAGCCGGACCTCGCCGTCTAACAGATCCGCCGGTGGCAGTTCTTCCATCTGCAGGACCTCGGCCGGCTTGCCGCATTGGTGGAGGCGGAGCGCGTGCATTCAAGGATCGATCACCGCGGGGAAATCCGGGCACAAGATGGAAGCAGGCAATGGTCCGCCGGCGCCGTGGAACTCCATGGTTCCATCCTCGCGGCAGAACCAGACCTCGCTGGCACCGGCATCGAAGTAGAGCGCCCGCTTTTCCTCCATCTCGGCACGGGAGTTGGATGGAGAGAATACCTCCACGCAGATCTCCGGGGCTTCGACAAGGACCTGGCCGGAAACGGCCGTCGTCTCGCGAAGGTCCGAGAGCCAAACCACGTCGATTCCTTTCACGCCGTCGGAAGTGGAGAGCGGGCATTCGGTGCGAACATTGCCGCCGAGCCGGCTGCGGAGCTGGAAGCCGATCTCGAACTGTCGTCCGCCGTGTTGATAGCCGGGAGGGGGAGTCATGATGATGTGGCCGTGGCGGTCGGTTTCGATGCGCCCGTCGAGCTTCGCCAATGCCGGATCCGCAAGCACGCGCTCCCAGACGCGGAGATTGAATTCCACCTGGTCTTCGCGCGGCGGAAGCTGGATCGCGAGGCTCATGGCGGGGAGGCTAGCGGCAAATCGGGGTGGTCGCAAGTCACGGGAACATCCCGCGCTGGGCTTTCGCGTCGGCGACGGTCTTGATGGCGAGGGCCTGGGCGGCGGTGCGTTGCGGCAGCTTGTGGCGCTCGGCGAAGGCCAGCACGCGGGCGAAGGCCCCCTCGAGCATGGTGTCGAGCTTGGTCAGCACCTCGCGCTCGCTCCACTGGAAGCGCTGGAGGTTCTGCACCCACTCGAAGTACGAGACGGTCACGCCGCCGGCATTGCAGAGGATGTCGGGGATGACGAAAATGTCGCCGCGGGCGTTGATGATGGCGTCGGCTTCCGGCGTCGTCGGACCGTTCGCCCCCTCGGCGAGGACCTTGCACTGGAGATGCGGCGCGTTGGCGGCGTTGATCACCATGTCGGTGGCCGCGGGGAGCAGGATGTCGCAGGGCTGGCACAGCAGCCGCGCGGGATCGATCGGCTCGGCGCCGGGGAAACCGGTGATGCCGCCGTGCGCCGCGACGTGGTCGCGCAGCTTGCGGGTGTCGATGCCGCCGGCATTCCAGATCGCGCCGGATACGTCGGAGATGCCGGTGATCTTCACGCCGGAGTTGGAGAGATCGTAGGCGGCGTGGGAGCCGACATTGCCGAAACCCTGGACGATGGCGGTGGCGGAGTTGAGGGGAATGCCGAGCTTGTTGAGGGCGCGGCAGGCGAGGAAGGCGGCGCCGTGGCCGGTGGCCTGGATGCGGCCGGCGGAGCCCTGGAGTCCGATCGGCTTGCCGGTGACGATCCCCGGAACGAGGTGGCCGGCGTGGGTCGCGTAGGTGTCGACCATCCACGCCATGGTCTGCTCGTTGGTGCCCATGTCGGGTGCCATCACGTCGATTTCCTCGCCGATGAAGGGGATCATCTCCATCGTGTAGCGGCGGGTCATCCGCTCCAGCTCGCCTTGGCTCATCGTCCGCGGGTCGCAGGCGATGCCGCCCTTGCCGCCGCCGTACGGCAGGTCCATCAGCGCGCATTTCCAGTTCATCCACATCGCCAGTGCGGCGACCTCGCCGAGATCGACGCGGGGATGGTAGCGCAGCCCGCCTTTCACCGGGCCGCGGGTCAGGTGGTGCTGCACGCGGTGGCCGAAGTAGACCCGGGTCGAGCCGTCGTCGTGGCGGATCGGCACGGTGACGGTGATCAGGCGTTTCGGCCATTTGCAGCGTTCGCGCAGGGCATCGTCGAGGCCGAGGAAATCCGCCACGCCGTCGAACTGGGTGGCTGCCATCGCAAAGACCGGGTTTCGCAGGAGTTCATCGCGCATGGTTCCTTTCTAACCGCAGATCCGCGGATGCCAACGCTTGGTTTTTCCCAACCGGTGGAAGGGATGGAACCGCCAAGACGCCAAGTTCGCCAAATGATGAGATCTCCGTTTGGGCAATCAGACAAAGGGCCGGTTTGAAAC